>JBBQDT010000054.1:0-24889 GCA_038319955.1 Gemmatimonadales bacterium
CCTCGCGGAACAGCTGAGGCGCGAATCGGCCGACGGCGCGATTGGTGACCGCTATGTGCTCGAGCGTGAGCTGGGCCGTGGCGGCATGGCGGTCGTCTACCTCGCGCGCGACCGCAAGCATGGGCGGCCCGTTGCCCTCAAGATGCTGCATGCCGAATACGGCGCGGCGATTGGACGTGACCGGCTCGAGCGCGAGATCATGGTGACCGCGCAGATGCAGCACCCGCACATCTTGCCGCTCCATGATTCGGGCGAGCATGGCGGCAGGTTGTATTACGTCATGCCGTTCGTCGACGGCGAGACGCTGCGCGACCGCCTCCAGCGCGAGCAACGCCTCTCGCTCGCCGATGCAGTGCACCTCACCCGCGAGATCGCCGATGCCCTGGAGCACGCGCATCGCCGGGGTGTGCTGCATCGCGACATCAAGCCAGAGAATGTGCTGCTCGCCGAGGGCCACGCGATGGTTGCCGACTTCGGCATCGCGCAGCTTCTCACCGCGGCACGCGACGGCGGGCTGACGCAGGAGGGGCTGGCCGTGGGCACGCCCGCGTACATGAGCCCCGAGCAGGCCGCCGGCGAAACGCACCTCGGCCCCGAGAGTGATCTGTTCAGCCTCGGCTGCGTGCTTTTCGAGATGCTCACCGGCCGTCCCCCGTGGATTGGCGGCAACACCCGCGAGCTCATCGCCCGGCGCTTCACCCAGCCGGCGCCTCGGCTCCGCGCGCTTTGCCCCGAGCTGCCTGCGTGGATCGATGACCTCACGCAACGCCTGCTCGCGGACGATCCCGCGCAGCGGCTGGGGTCGGCCGCAGAGCTCATCCGGCTGCTCACCGACGCACCGCGTCACGCCCCATCCCGCCTGCCTGCGCCACCGGGAGAACTGATTGGTCGCGCGCGGGAAACCGCCGCCGCCGCATCACTGCTCGCGAACGGCGATGTTCGCATGGTCACCTTCACCGGTGCCGGCGGCACGGGGAAGACGCGACTCGCGCTCGAGGCGGCAAACGCCGCGCAGTCGCAGTTCGCGGCTGTGTACTTCGTGGATCTCTCCGCCATCACCGACCCAGACGCCGTCGAGGCGGCAATCGCCGACGTACTCGAGGTCCGCACCGGCGACGGCGTGACGCTCTTCTCGGCGCTCACGTCGCACATCGGTGATTCGCGGATCCTGATCGTGCTCGACAACTTCGAGCAGGTCGTGAGCGCTGCGCCGACCGTGGTCCGGTTGGTGGCCACCTGCCCGCGACTCTCCGTGCTCACCACCAGTCGCACTCGGCTCGGTGTGCGCGGCGAGCACGAGTTCTTCGTTGCGCCGCTCGCCGTGCAGTCCGACGGCGATGCCAGCGGCGCGCTTCCCCCGGCCGTCGATCTCTTCGTCCGCCGCGCTCGTGAGACGCAGCCGACCCTGGTGCTCGATGCGGCAGCACTCGAGACCGTCGCGGCGATCTGCGCGCGCCTCGACGGATTGCCGCTGGCCATCGAGCTTGCCGCCGCGCGCTGTCGGCTGATGACGCCGGCGAACATCCTGCAGCGTCTGGAGAAGGGGTTCGGGCTGCTGGCCGGCGGCGCGCGTGACATGCCGGCCCGTCATCAGACGATGCGGGCCGCCATCGAGTGGAGTTATGGCCTCCTCGACCGCGACCAGCAGGATCTCTTCATCCGCATGGCGATTTTTGCCGGTGGGTGCACGGTGGCGGCGGTTGAGCAGGTGTGTGCTGACGACACGCTTCACCTGGACACCATCGCCGGAATCGAAGCGCTGCTCGACACGAGCCTTCTCACGCGTGAGGACGTGCCTCGCGCGGGGGCGGATCCGCGGCTGCGCATGCTGGAGACCGTGCGCGAGTTTGCGCTCGAGCAGCTTCGCGCCGCTCCCGACCATCTTGCGCGTCGAATCGGCGAACGGCATGGCGCCTGGGCGTTGTCGTTCGCCAGCGCGCTTGCGCGGGAGCTCACAGGTGCGTCACAGCGCACCGCGCTCGCCGCGCTCGCCGCGGAACATCCCAATCTGCTGGCCGCGTTCGGCCGCACCGTCGCTGAGGGTGACGCACGGTCCGCGCTGGCGTTCGCCGCCGCGCTCTGGCGGTATTTTCTCGTGGGCCGCAGTCTCGCCGAAGGGCGCGACTTCGTGGCCCGAGCGCTGGCGCTCGACGCGCCACCAGATGCGGAGGCATCGCGCGCGGATGCCATGCTCGGCGCCGGCCAGCTCGCGCAGAACAGTGGCGACGTCAGGTCGGCCAGCCGCCTGTTCGAGGAAGTACTGGCCATTCGCCGGCGTCAGGGAGACCGAACCGGCGAGGCGCGTGCACTCGCCGATCTCGGGTGGCTCTACTGGCGGCGCTGTGCCTATCCCGAGGCGCGGCGCTACTCCGAGCAATCGCTGGCGCTGAGCAGGGAGATCGGGGATGATGGCATCGAGGCGCTCGCTCACGGCAACCTCGGCTTCGTGCATTACTGCGAAGGCAGCCTCGACGCGGCGCTGGCATCCCTGCACGCTTCACTGGCGCTGCGCGAGCGGCGAGCCGATGAGCGCGGCGTCGGCTTCATCCGCACGGCGATCGCCTGGACCCTGCTGCGCACGGGCCAGCTCGACGACGCACGCGCGCTGTTGACCACGGCGCAGTCGGTACTTCACTCACTCGGCGACGAGCGCCTGGAGGCATGGACGCTCGATTTGATGGCCGAACTCTCGCTGCGCGCTGGCGACGTGACGTCGGCACGTGCGCTGCTCGCGCGCTCGCTGCCCATTCTCCGTCGCAATGGCGACCGGTGGAGCATTGCCCACGCCCTCTGGGTGACCACCCGCGCCGACGTGTTCGAGGGTAAGCTCGCCGCCGCGCGCGATCACGCTGCGGAGAGCCTCGACCTGCGGCGGCAGATCGACGATCACTACGGTGAGGCCGAGTCCCTGGTGACAGATGCGGAGATCGCGAGGCTGGAGGGTCGTGCGGTCGAGGCAGCGGAGTTGTTGCGCGCCGCGCGAGAGATTCGACAGCGCATCGGTGACCGCCTCGGCATCCTCGAATGCGATGCGGCGCTGCGCACGCTCGACGTGGACCCCATTCACGCATGACGCTCGCTTCGGAGCTTCGAAGTGCACTCGGCGAGATCGACATCTACTTCTTCGACCAGCTGCACCGTGGGCAGGTCACGGAGCAGATGCGTTTACTCGACGCGGGCTGCGGCCGCGGCCGAAACCTCGTCAGCCTGCTCCAGCACGGCGCGAGCGTGTGGGGGGTGGACAGCGATGCGGACGCGGTTGCGGCAACACGACGCCTTGCGGCGGAGATCGATCCGACGCTGGAAGTCGAAGAGCGGTTCCGCGTGGCACCGGTGGAGCGCTTGCCGTTCGCCGATGCGTCGTTCGACGTGGCGCTGAGCAGCGCGGTGCTGCACTTCGCCCGCGACGATGCGCACTGGTGGGCCATGGTGCGCGAGATGTGGCGCGTGCTGGCGCCGGGCGGCCTGCTGTTCGCCCGGCTCGCGGCGACAACCGGTCAGCGCGCCGGCCTGGAGTCGCTTGGTGGTCGCCGGTTCGTGATGCCCGATGGCGACGAGCGCTACCTGGTCGACGAGGATTTCATCGTCGATGCGACACAGGAGTTGGGCGGTGTGCTGGCCGATCCGGTCAAGACGAGCGTCGTGCACGGTCGTCGTTCCATGATGACGTGGGTCGTGCGGAAGCCAGTCGTGCTCGTTGCTGGGCGGCGATGAGGTTCAGTTGAGGGCGAGTCACGAGGACGCGATGCGAAGTAGTCGCCATCCGAACATCGACCGCGCGCTGCTTCGTCAGGCGGCTTGGGGTGCAGACAGCCGCTACATGCGAACGTAGGCACAACCGGCGTTCTGAGCTCGGGCGAGGCCAAATATTCCCGACGGCACGGCGTACGCACCTTGCACGAGGTCGTTGCGAATTTCCGCGTGAACGTCATCGGCACTGCGACCGATCCTGCTCGCCAGCCGTTTCGACAAATGACCCATGGCAAAGTCGCAGACCAAGATGATGGCGCCACGGCTGATGAGGTCTGCGATCGAGGGCAGCGTGATGCCTGGCGCGGGGCTCGGCGCACGATGCCAGAACGGATTTCTGGTTGCCGGCTGCTGCGTCGCCGGGTCCTTGACGCTGTATTCCGTGCCGAGTGAGAACTGCTCCCAGAGCCGGTCAGTCATTGCTGCGCCAATGGCTTGGGTGCGGATGTTGAGAACTACTCGCGCATCGTAGCTGTCGGCTCGATATGCGCTCTGACAGTTATCGAGATAGCGCTCCGCGATCTCCAGCACGATGGGATCGGCAGGATCGCCGAGGCTGGGCCAATCGAACACCGCACGGTCTGTCGCTGCCCGAATCACGTCGACCCAATGCAGATCCCAGTCCGCACTCACGACGGCTGAAGCGAGTGGGACGTTCACGGTGGAAGCCGCGACCGCCGGCTGAGCACAGCTGGCCAGTGCAACGGTCGAAGCTAATCGGCCGACATCGGCGAAGAACGTGCGGCGCGAGCCAAGGTCGGTATCGTTGCTCATCGCTCTCCCCCTTCACGAAGGCGGTATGCGGCCTACACATCCATGCTGGGATGCGGGCCATCAAATAACGTCGGCGCAAAGCCGTCGCCACCCGCAACTTCAACGACAGTGGTATGAGCGCGTTCCTTCGACGTCAGCGCTTCCTGTCGGGCATCAGATAGTCCTGCGAGGCAACGCACTGCCAGCGTCCGTCGAGCATCACCCACGTGTCGGTGTAGCGGTACCGGCGCGTGAACGGGCCGCTCGGTCCCCTGCCCTTCATCTGGAGAATGCCGATCACGACGGCGGTGCCGGGATAGAGAAGCGCGTGCATGTCGGCGTTGGAGGCGCTCGTCACGGTGTCGCTCCCGCTGGTGAACGCCTTGATGCCTTCGTCGCGCTGCATGACGCCCGACTCGTCGCTGTATATCCATTTCGGTGCGACGAGCTCGCCGAGTGCCCTGGAGTCGCGCTTGACGACGGCGGCCGTGAAATCGTCCTCGAGCTTGAAGAGGCTCTTCTCGATGTCGCGCGGCTGCTGTGCGTATGTCGGGATGAACGGGGTGAGCACCAACAGGAACAACAGGAAGAACAAGACCAGGTCCCTCGCTACGCTCGGGACGACACGTGAGCGGCGCGCCGCACCGACACCGTCACTCCCCGAAGACTGGCTCATACGTCCCCTCCGCGTCTTCCCGCAAGCCGAGACGATCGATCGTCCGCGCACAGGTATTCCAGCGCAGCAGCGAATCGTCGTTGCCGGGCTTTCGAAGCGCGGCCGCCTGTTCGTAGGCAGCCATCGCCGTCCGAAACGTGCGATACGCGATCGCCTCGGCATGCATCGCACCGTGCAACAGCTTGGCGTGACCGAGTCGTTCGTCGATGATGCCCGCGTAGTACGCTCGCTGGTACGGATCGGTAAGCCGCGCGAGCAACGCCTGCGCCCGACGTGTAAGGTCGCCGGGCTCGGCGCCGAATTGATCGGTGAGCGACAACAGGAGCATCACGAGCACCTGTTGGTTTCCCGGATCCACCTCGAGGATGTCGAGGCAGATACTCTCCGTGGCCCACGACTGGTTGAGCAGCCGATAGCGCTCCGCTTTCGCGATGGCGCGCGTGATGGCTTCGGGCGAGATGGTCTTGAGCTGGTGCGTCGTTCGCTCCATGGTGTGCTCCCCTCTGTCGTCGGTCAGCTCTTCTTCTTGCCGCGCACGAGCCGCACGAGCGCGCGCAATGGATCGAAGTGCTGGTCGACGACCCGCTCCTTGAGCGGGATGATGGCATTGTCGGTGATCGTGATGTGCTCGGGGCACACCTTCGTGCAGCACATGGTGATGTTGCAGTAGCCGATGCCGAAGTCTTCCTTGAGGGCCGTCGTGCGGTCCTCGACGTCGAGCGGATGCATCTCGAGTGCGGCGGCATAGACGAGGTACCGCGGGCCGATGAACTCCTCCTGCTTGTGATGGTCGCGCAACACGTGGCAGACATCCTGGCAGAGAAAGCACTCGATGCACTTCCGGAACTCCTGCACGCGGTCGACGTCCTCTTGCGCAATGCGCCACGTGCCGTCGGGCGCATCCGGCTTGCGCGGCGTGAAGCGCTTGATGCGCGGCTTCACGCGGAAGTTCCACGAGACGTCCGTCACGAGGTCGCGCACGTGCGGGAATGCCTTCATCGGCTCGACAGTCACCGGCTCGTCGGATGGAAGCTCCTCGAGCCGCGTCATGCACATCAGCTTGGGCTTGCCGTTGATCTCAGCGGAGCACGATCCGCACTTGCCCGCCTTGCAGTTCCATCGGACGGCGAGGTCGTTGGCCTGCTCCGCCTGGATCTTGTGCACGGCGTCCAGCACGACCATCCCGTCGTTGGTCACGGTGGTGTAATCCTGAAATGCGCCGTTGCCGTCGGCGCCGCGCCAGATGCTGAACTTGCGCGTCTGGTGGCCGACCGCCGCATCCTGTGCCGACTGCGCCGCGGTGTACGCATCGACGGCGCGCGTCGGCGCATCGCCGCCAGAGAGAGGTGCGGTCATGACGCCATCTCCTTGATGATCGCCTCGAGCTCGGCCGGCAAGGGAGGGATCGGCGCGCGCTCGAGCTTCATGCGTCCGTCAGCGAGTCGCACGACGTGATTGAAGGTGCCGAATGTCGGGTCCTTGTCGGGATAATCGTCGCGGAAGTGGCCGCCGCGACTCTCCTTCCGCTCCAGCGCCGAGATGGTGATGGCTTCGGAGACGATGAGGAGGTGCCTCAAGTCGAGTGCAGTGTGCCAGCCAGGATTGTACTCGCGATTGCCAGGCACGCCGACGCGCTCGGCGCGCTGCTTCAGGACCTCGAGTTCGCTGAGGGCACGCTCCATTTCGTCCTGCACGCGCACGATGCCGACATAGTTCTGCATGGTGGTCTGCAGCGACTCCTGCACCTGATAGGGACCTTCTGCATTGATGTCGCGCTCGAAGGGGGCGAGGGCACGACGCGCCGACTCCTCGACCTCGGCGTCATTCACGGACGCGGAGGAATTATCGCGAGCGAATTCCGCCGCGTACTGGCCGGCGCGCTTGCCGAACACGAGCAGGTCGGAGAGGGAATTGCCGCCGAGTCGGTTGGCGCCGTGCAGTCCGGCTGCGCATTCGCCACAGGCGAACAGCCCAGGCATCGTGGACATCTGGGTGTCGCCGTCCACGCGAATGCCGCCCATGACGTAGTGCGTCGTTGGGCCGATCTCCATCGCCTCCTTCGTGATGTCGATGCCAGCGAGCTGCATGAACTGGTGGTACATGCTCGGCAGTTTCTTCTTGATGTGCTCGGCCGCATTCGGGAGGCGGTCCTTGATCCACGAAATGTCGAGATAGACGCCACCGTGCGGAGAACCGCGGCCTTCCTTCACCTCGCGCACGATCATGCGCGCGACGTGATCACGCGTGAGCAGCTCGGGCGGGCGACGGGCGTCCTTGTCGCCCTGCGTGTAGCGCCAGCCCTCCTCCTCGTTGTCGGCGGTCTGCGGCTTGTAGTTGTCGGGGATGTTGTCAAACATGAATCGCTTGCCATCGCGATTGCGCAGCACACCGCCTTCGCCGCGCACACCTTCGGTCACGAGGATACCGCGCACGCTCGGCGGCCAGATCATGCCGGTGGGGTGGAACTGGATGAACTCCATGTCCTGGAGCGCGGCGCCGGCGAGGTAGGCGAGAGCGTGTCCGTCGCCCGTGTATTCCCAGCTGTTGCTCGTGATGTTGAAGGCGCGTCCCACACCGCCGGTGGCCATGACGACGGCTTTCGCGCGGAAGATCTTGAAGCGGCCGCGTTCGCGATCGTACGCGAAGGCTCCCGCGATGCGATCGCCGTCGCGCAGAAGGGTGAGGACGGTGCACTCCATGTGCACGTCCATGCCCTCGTGGATGCCGTGATCCTGCAGGGTGCGGATCATCTCCAGACCCGTCCTGTCGCCGACGTGTGCGAGCCGCGGATAGCGGTGGCCGCCGAAATTGCGCTGAAGGATGCGCCCGTCGGTGGTGCGATCGAACAGTGCGCCCCACGCCTCGAGCTCGTTGACGCGCGCCGGTGCTTCCTGCGCGTGCAGTTGCGCCATGCGCCAGTTGTTGACGTACTGTCCACCGCGCATGGTATCGGCGAAGTGGACGCGCCAGCTGTCGCGGTCGTCCACGTTGCCCATCGCGGCAGCAACGCCACCCTCGGCCATGACCGTGTGCGCCTTGCCGAGCAACGACTTGCAGACGACGCCGACGGAGACGCCGGTTGATGCGGCTTCGATTGCGGCGCGGAGGCCGGCGCCACCGGCACCGATGACGAGGACGTCGTGGTCTATGGTTTGGTAGTCAGGCATCTCTTTGATTGTCGGGACTTGATGCGACGCACACTGGGTATAACCTGCAACAGCAACCTGCAACTGCCTGACGCGGATGAACGCGGAGGTGGAACTGCCATGGATCTACACGGAGACTACGGAACGGCAGCGTCTTGTCTTGGTTTCGTTTGCCTTGTTCTCTTGTTCGCTTTTGTTTGTGATTCTTGCTCTTTTCTTTTCTGTCGTCTCCGCGTCCGTCCGCATCAATCCGCGTCCATCCGTGTGCGCTTTGTCGGTCTGGGTTTGCCCCGGCACGCGCTACTTGCACCTGCGCGCCTACAGGATCCGCATGTCCGCCCAGATCCCCATCGCGCACAACCGGATGTACACGTCCGTGAACGCCACCCAGAACAGGCTCGCCCACGCCCAGTTCATGTGGCCTCGATTGAGACGGCTCACGCAATCGTAGGTCTTCTTTCGCACCGGGCGTCCCGAGAGGCGATCGAGGTAGCCGCCCACGAGGTGCCGCAGCGAGTGACAGCCGAGTGTGTACCCGCTGAGCAACGCCACGTTGATGGTGAGCACGAGCGATCCCACACCGATGCCGAAGTGCTTCACGCCGGCGGCATCGGCGAACCAGTAGCCGTGCCAGGCATCCAGGCCGAGGAATACGAGGAAGAGCAGCGCCACGTACAGGAAGTAGCGGTGCACGTTCTGGAGAATGAGCGGAAATGACTTCTCGCCCAGGTAGGTCTTGCGTGGCTCGCCGACGGCGCAGCCCGGCGGATCGGCCCAGAACGCCTTGTAGTAGGTGCCTCTGTAGTAGTAGCAGGTGAAGCGAAAGCCACCTGGAAATGGGAGGATCAACAGCGCCGGCGAGATCGCAGGAATGAACCACGGCGCCTTCTTGAACCAGGCGTGTGGCGAATCGCCGAAGAACAGCGGGGAGTAGAAGGGCGAGAGGTACGGCCCGTACTCGAAGTGCGCATTCTGGAACGCCGCCCACGTCGCGTAGACCAGGAATGCGGAGAGTACGACGAGCGCACCGACCTGAGGTACCCACCACGCGTCCCGTCGCGTCGTCTCGCCGAACTTGCGTCGCGTGAGCTGAACGACTTCCTGAGCCATCGAGTGCGGTCTCCATTGGAAGAGTGGCGCTAAGGTACGGGTGGCGACAAAAGGCGGGAAGAGGAGCATATTCACGAAGAATGATCGAACATGCCATCACGCTGCCGCCGTCACTCAGCGAACGGTTCACCATCGGGCGCGAGCTCGGCCGTGGTGGCATGGCGACCGTCTAACTCGCCGACGAGCGCAAGCATGGCCGTCAGGTTGCCATCAAGGTGCTGCGCGCCGACCTGGCCGCTTCGGTGGGGAGCGAACGCTTCCTGCGCGAGATCGCCATCGTGGCGCGTCTCGCCCATCCGCACATCGTGCCCCTCATCGACTCCGGCGACATCGACGGAGTGCTCTTCTACGTCTCGCCCTATGTGGCCGGCGGATCGCTCCGCGAGCGCATCACGCGTGAAGGACGCCTTCCCATCGCCGAAGCGACGCGGATCGCGTACGAGGTCGGCACGGCGCTGGATTATGCGCATCGCAACGGGTTCGTCCATCGTGACGTGAAGCCGGAGAACATTCTCTTCGCCGACGGCCAGGCGGTGCTCGCGGACTTTGGTGTCGCACGGACATGTGGGATCTCGATGGTGGACGCGGTCACCGAACAGGGAATCGCCGTCGGAACGCCAGCCTACATGAGCCCCGAACAGGCCAGCGGCGATGCCGACATCGGCACGGCGAGCGACGTCTACAGCCTCGCCTGCGTGGTGTACGAGATGCTCGCCGGCACGCCCCCGCTCACGGCGTCCACCGCGCGAGCGCTGCTCATGCGGCACGTGACGGAGACGCCGCGTCCCATCCGTGCCGTGCGGCCTGAGGTGACGTCGACCATCGAGCAGGCACTGATCCGCGCGCTGGCGAAAGCGCCGAGCGAGCGCTTCTCGAGCGTGAGCGAATTCACGGCGGCGCTCCAGGCGGCGGACTCTGGTCGCGCACAGATCCTCCAGACGCTCACCCGCAGCATCGCCGTGCTCCCGTTCGTGAACGCGAGCCCCGATCCCGGGAACGAATACCTCAGCGACGGCATCACGGATGAGCTGATCGACGCACTGTCACAGGTGGACGGACTGCGTGTGGCGTCGCGGACGTCGGTCTTCGCGCTCAAGGGAAAGCTCCAGGACGTCCGCGCGATCGGTGCGTTGCTCGGCGCCGCGGAAGTGCTCGAGGGCACGGTGCGCAAGTCCGGCGACCGGCTGCGGATCACCGCGCAGCTGACGTCGACGAAGGACGGGCAGCTGGTGTGGTCGCAGCGATACGACCGCACGCTGCGTGATGTGTTCGAGATCCAGGACGAGATCGCGCGCACCATCGTGGGCACGTTGCGCGCGACGTCGTTCTCGACGGCGGCGTCCCCGATCGCGCGGCGGTACACGGAGAACGTGGCGGCGTACGGACTCTACCTGCGCGGACGATACGCGTGGAACAAGCGGTCGCAGGAGGGCGTCACGGAAGCGATCGAATACTTCGAGCAGGCCATCGCGGAGGATCCGGAGTATGCGCTCGCGTATACCGGCTTGTCCGATGCGGTGGCGCTGCACGTCGACTACCGCAGCGTGCCGGTGCACGAAGGGTTCGAACGTGCGAAGGCGCTTGCACGCAAAGCGCTCGCGCTCGACGACACGCTCGCGGAAGCGCATGCGTCGCTCGCGTGGTGCCTGTTCGTGTTTGACTGGGACTGGGAGGCTGCAGACGCCGAGTTCCAGCGTGCCATCGAGCTCGATGCGCGCTACGCCACTGCGCATCAGTGGTACTCGTTCCTGCTCGCGTCGGGTGGACGCGTGGAAGAGGCGCTCATCTCGGGCCACACAGCGCAGGAATTGGTCCCGCCTCTGTCTCCGTGCGACGGAGCCTGGCGTGGCTCTACGTGTATGCACGACGCTACGAGCAGGCGCGCTACCATCTCACGCGTGCCGTTTCCATGAACCCGACGGCCGAGGAGAGCTATCGCGTGCTCGGTCTTGTGCTTGCACTCGAGGGGCAGGTCGACGAGTCGGTGCGGGTGCTGCGCGAAGCGGTGAGCATGCACGGCGCAGGTACGTACACGCTGGCCACCCTCGGCTACGCGCTCGCGCGAGCCGGCAAGCGCGACGAGGCAACGGCGATCCTCGCGGAGCTCGAGCAGCGGCGGGAGCGCGACTATGTGTCGCCCGTTGCGCTGGCGACGGTGCACATCGGTCTGGGCAACAAGGAACGCGCGCTCGACTGGTCGGAGATCGCATATGAAGAGCGACGTGGCTGGCTCGTTTACTTCACCGTGAATCCGCTGCTCGATCCGCTGCGAGAGGAACCGAGGATCAAGGCGCTGGTCGCTCGACTGCATCGTTGACGGGGTCCGCGAACAGCACCGTCGTCAGGTAGCGCGTTCCCGAATCAGGCGCAATGCACGCGATGCGCGCACCAGCACCGAGCTCGCGCGCGAGTCCGAGCGCGGCCCAGACGATCGCGCCACTCGACATGCCGACGAAGAGTCCTTCTTCGCGCGCGAGGCGACGCGCGAGCGGAAATGCGTCCTCCTCCCATGCGCGCACGATGCGATCGACGACGGATCGATCGAAGTTGTCGGGGACAAAGCCAGGACCCATTCCCTGGAATTGATGCTGCCCGCGCTGGCCACCGGACAGCACGGGCGAGCGCGCGGGCTCGACGGCGACGACCAACGCCTGCGGATTCTGCTCCTTCAGGAATCGGCCAACGCCGCTGATCGTCCCGCCCGTGCCGGAGCCATAGACGAATGCGTCGACGCGATGGTGCATCTGCTCCCACAGCTCCGGCCCGGTCGTCTCGTAGTGCACCCGAACATTCGCCGGATTGCTGAATTGGTTCGGCATCCACGCGCCAAGCTCGTCGCGGATCTGCTCGGCCTTCTCGATCGCGGCGAGCATGCGCCGTTCGGGGTCGGTGAGTACGAGCTCCGCACCGTACGCGAGCAGCGTGCGCTTCCGCTCCTCGCTCATCGACGACGGCAGGCAGAGAATGAGCCGGTAGCCACGCGCCGCGGCAATCTGCGCGAGGCCGATGCCTGTGTTGCCCGACGTCGGCTCGACGATGGTGCCGCCGGGTTCGAGGAGACCACGCGACTCGGCGTCGAGGATCATGCCGAGCGCCGTGCGGTCCTTGATGGAGCCGCCGGGGTTCTGGCCTTCCAGCTTTACCCAGACTTCCGCGCTTCCCGGTTCGGCGACTTCGATGAGCCGCGCCATTGGCGTGCGTCCCACATGAGCCGCGATGCCGTACTTGCGGCGCAGCTCGAACGTTTCAGCGGCACGGGTATCGAGCGCGCTCATGTCGGCACAGGCTCGACGTGCTGCGTCGCGAGCGCCTGCGACTCGCCGTTGAGGACGAGTTGCGTTTCGAAAACGACGTCCGGCGCGAGGCTCGACGCGACCGAACAGTAGCTCTGCAGCGCGAGGGCGATGGCGCGCTCGGCGTGATGTGCCTCGATGCCCTCCCCACGCAAGTGGAAGGTCAGTCGCGCCGACAGCAGGCGACGGGGTGTGGTGCCGCTGCGTACGCCGTCAACGACGATCTCCAACTGCTCCGCCGGCGTGCGACGCTTGGCGAGATACTCGATGACTTCCAACGATGCGCAGCTCGCGAGCGCGCCGAGGAGCGCCTCCATCGGACCCGGACCAGCAATGCGACTGCCGTCAAGCGTGATGGACGGAGCGCCTTCGCGCGAGATCTCGTACTTCTGCTCACCGCGCCAGTTGGCACGTACACTCTGTCGGATCACGTTGCTCTCGGTCATGACATCCTCTGGATTGAATGTTGGCTTGGAGGCCAAACAAACGGCCGCTCGAGTGAGCGGCCGGGTTGAAATCCCTGTCCGGTGGCGAGGCGTGCGAGTCACGCTCGCTATCTCGGTCCCGGCCGCATCTCCGATCCTTACTTCACCGCCGCGCGCTCTGCCCGGACATGACAGAGCCAGTGATACTTGTCTTCCGTCCTACCTTGCGCGAGGTCGAGGAACGTGCGCTGCAGCAGCTTCGTCACCTCGCCCATGCGGCCGATCCCGACCTTGATCTTGTCCACGCTGCGCACTGGCGTAACCTCGGACGCAGTGCCGGTAAGAAAGATCTCGTCCGCCGTGTAGAGCATCTCGCGCTGGATCGGCCCTTCGCGGACGTCGAGCCCCGCGTCGCGTGCCAGCGTGATGATGCTGTCGCGGGTGATGCCCGGGAGCAGCGTCCCGTTCATCGGTGACGTGAAGATCACGCCGCGCTGCACGATGAACACGTTCTGACCCGAGCCTTCACTGATCAGCCCATCGGGGCCAAGCGCAATGCCCTCGTCGTAGCCGTTGGCGAGCGCTTCCATCTTGATGAGTTGGCCGCCGAGATAGTTGCCGGCAATTTTCGCCATGGACGGCGTGGTATTCGGCGCCATGCGCGCCCAGCTGGACACGCATGCATCGGCACCGTTCTCCATGGCGTCGTCGCCCAGATAGGAGCCCCACGGCCAGCACGGCAGGAAGACCTCCACCGGGCTGTCGAATGGCACCATGCCCGCGGCGCCGTAGCCCCGGATGACCATCGGCCGCAGGTAGCAGGCATCGAGTCCGTTCTTCTCCACCAGCTCACAGTTGGCCGCCACCAACTCGTCCACCGTGTAGGGAACTTCCATCCGGTAGATCTTGCACGAGTTGAGGAGGCGCTGGAGATGATCCTCGAGGCGGAAAATCGCCGGTCCGCGCGGGGTTTCGTAGCATCGGATGCCCTCGAACGCGGACGACCCGAACTGCATCGAGTGCGCGAGCACATGCACGTTGGCGTCCTGCCAGGCGATGAATTCGCCATCACGCCAGATCCAGTCGGTTGCGTTGAGCTTGGCCATCTATTGCGTCTCCCTTGATTGTCGTCCCTAGCCACCGGCGAGGGACCTGCTCGTTCAACAGCAGGACTAGCGGGTCTCTCACTGCGCTCGGGACGACAAGCCTGCTGGCGTCTTCGGCTATCGCGCTCCCAACTCGTCCCACAGCATCGCGATGGCGCGCATGCCCTTCGTGAAGTTCTCCATGCTCATCCACTCGTCCGGCGCGTGTGCGTTCTCGCCGGGTAGGCCGAAACCTACTAGGAGGACGGGCGCGCCGAGAATGCGGGCAAAATCGCCGACCACGGGGATCGAGCCGCCCTCTCCGGTGATGACGGGCTCCCTCCCGAACGCGCTCGCCAGCGCGCGACGAGCGGCGTCGAACAACGGGCCGTTCAGCTCCGCGCGCCAGGGGCGTCCCCCATGAAGATGCGTGACCGTGACGTTCACTCCCGCCGGTGCGACGCGCGCGACATGCGCCTTCATGAGCCGCTCGATCTCCACCGGATCCTGATCCGGCACCAGCCGACAGCTGACCTTGGCCATCGCCTTGGCGGGAAGCACGGTCTTCGCTCCCTCGCCGGTGTAGCCGCTGAGGAGGCCGTTCACCTCGCAGGTGGGTCGCGTCCACAGCCGCTCGAGCACCGTGTACCCTTCCTCTCCGCCCAGCGCCGGTGCGCCCGTCTCGGCGCGGAAATGCTCGTCGTCGAAGGGAAGTCCGCGCATCTGCTCGCGAACTGCGGCCGGCCATTCGGCCACCGTGTCGTAGAAACCCGGGATGGCGATGCGTCCGTCGGCGTGGTGCAACGTGGCGAGAATCTTCGCGAGGGCCATCGCCGGGTTGACGACCGCTCCGCCGTAACTCCCCGAGTGGAGGTCCTGCGCCGGCCCCTGCACGTCGATCTGGAAGTACGCCAGCCCGCGCAGCGACGACAGGATGCTGGGCAGGCCGGGTGCGAACATCGCCGAATCCGAGATCACCACCGCGTCGCACTTCAGTCGGTCGGCGTTGGCCTCGATGAACGGCGCCAGATGCTCGCTGCCCACCTCCTCTTCGCCCTCCGCCAGCACGATCACGTTGACGGGAAGCTTTCCTCGCACTCCGAGATGAGCCTCCAGCGCCTTGATGTGGAGGAAGAGCTGTCCCTTGTCGTCCACTGAACCGCGAGCGTAGACGCGTCCCTCGCGGATGGTCGGCTCGAAGGGCGGGCTCGTCCAGAGGTCCAATGGCTCGGCAGGCTGGACGTCGTAGTGCCCGTAGATGAGCACCGTCGGCGCGCCGTCTCCCGCGCCGCGCCACTCTCCCAACACGACCGGATGCCCAGCTGTCGAATGGACGCTCGCCTCGAGGCCGGCGGCTCGCAGTGCATCTGCCGTCCACTCGGCCGCGCGCGAAGTATCGGCGTCGTGCTCCGAGCGTGCGCTGACACTCGGAATACGCAGGAAGTCGAACAGCTCGCGTTGAATCCGTTCGGCGTTCGCGACCAGGAACTGGTCGAGGTCGGATGTGATGGAAGTCATCGCGTGAATCGATGAGAGTGACGGTGTTTGTACGGAAAGTGACAGTGGTTCATCGAGGGCGGGAGTATACACGAAGTGTGGCAGTCGCGTGAACCATCAACCTTGTTGAAACATCTCGCGTATACACAACGGAAAGCAGCATTGCCGGGTCAATCATCGACGGCACTGCACGGCGCCGGAAGAATTCAAATCCGCGTTCGCCTGGACCCCACTTCGAGCAAGCCTACGATGCCCACGAAGAGCAGTGCCCTTCGAGACGAGATCAAGCAGACGAGGCCATTCACTTCCACCTCGCACGAGGCGGTGGTCAGCATCCTGCGCACCGCTGCCGTTGTACAGCGGCACATCTCCCAGGTCGTCGAAGGCAGCGGGGTCACGATTCAGCAGTACAACGTGTTGCGCATTCTGCGGGGTGCGGGCACCACGGGCCTTCCCACGCTGGCCATTCGCGATCGCATGATCGAGGAGGCGGCGGGCATCACTCGGCTGCTCGACAAGCTCGAGTCGGCAGGCCTCGTGATGCGCGAGCGGTCCACGCCGGATCGTCGCCAGGTGCTCTGCCAGATCACGCCGGCGGGGCTTCGCCTCCTGGCCGGCCTGGACGAGCCGGTTGACGCCGCGAACGACCTCGCCCTTGGGATGCTCGACGACGCCGAGAAGCAGTCGCTCGTCGAACTACTCGGCGCCGTGCGCGCGGGGTTCAGCGGAGCGCGGAAGACCTGATCGCGCGGGCTATCGCGCGGGCCATCCGCCGCGGTAGCCCGCGAGCACCCACACTCGACGCACGCTCACGGTATCGGCTCCGCGCAACAGCGGAGCAAGCGCACCGCGCGTCGCGCTGGTGAAGTACGGTGAGAGTGCTTTCACCGTTCCATGCTCATCTGCGCTTTCGTCGAGCGCGAGCACGAGGTTGTCGCCCGGCCTTGCCACCTGCGCATAGCCAGGCCACAGGTCGTACTGGTTGCGACGGCCCGACAGACACGTGCAGAACACCTGCGGCCGGCCGGGAAGGTGGTAGGCGAGCTCGCTGACGTCCTGATATCTATCCGCGCCAAAGAACGTGTTCGCTGCCATCGGCGAGGGCTCGGCCGCAACACGTGCGGCCAGTTCGTCCCAACCGGCGCTGCGCGCGACAGGGTCGCGCCGCGCAGGCAGCGGTAGCACTGGAAAGAGCGCGTGCACGTAGATGATGCCCACCATCACGGCGGCCAGCACGATGCCGCGGTGTATCCATCTGTCACGAGCCGGCGAGGACGACAGCGACGCGAGCAGCGCGATCCCGGGCACGTACGACGGCGCCGGCCAGTTGGCTTCCACCGAGCGACGCATCGCGCTGTAGGCGAAGAAGATCCAGCTGCCCACGGCCACCACGGCCAGCAGGAAGCGGGCGTCGTCGCCGGGACGGCGGAGGGTCCGCCACACCGCGTGGGCCGCGAAGGCGAAGAGAATCGGCGACACGAGACCGAGCTGTCCGCCAATCAGGTCGAGCTCTCGCTTGATCGCCGAGCCCTTCGGCGTGCCGAGTCCATGCTCGATCTGGAAGCGAAAGGAAATCCAGTCGTGCTTTGCGTTCCAATACAACACGGGCAGGAACACGACGGTCGCGATGAGGCACGCGAGGTACGGGCCTGGCTCCTTCAGGCGTGCGCGCAGCGAAGGGCGTAACAGCACTGCGGCGGTGACGGTGATCGGGAGCAGGATGCTCGTGTACTTCGACGTGAAGGCGATGCCGAGCGCGAGCCCGGCAACGCACCAATACTGCCATGCCTCGTCAGAGGCGCGCGGCGCCTGGACCGCGCAGACGACGAGGTACAGCCCCGCGGCGCTCGCGGCGAGCAAGGGTGCGTCGGGGGTGGCGAGGACCAGGCCTGTCGCCGCGAGTGGCATGAGCGAGAAGACGATGGCCGCCGTTCGCGCCGCAGCACCGCCACCCAGCCGCTTCGCGATCTTCACCGCAAAGAGCGTTGCCACTCCGCCGGCGAGCACCGGAAAGAAGCGAATCGCCAACCGGGACGGCTCCGCACCGACGAGGTTGGCGAGCGCAGTTCCCCAGTGAATCAGGATCGCGATCGCGGGCGGATGGTCGAAGTAGCCGCTGGCCGGGTGGCGCGACCATTCCCAGTAGTAGGTCTCGTCGGGAAAGAGGGGCAGCAGCGTGGCGAAGACGAGCCGTACGACAACAGCGGCAAACGTGATCAGGAGCGCCGATCGCCACAGCCGGTCGTCGTCAGCCACCATCCCGGTCACGCCGGACTGCTCGGCCATCGAATCAGGTCCTGGCGGCAGCAGACCTGATGGTACGAGCGCGGCGGAATCGCCATATGAGGTAAATGGCGAATGTCCACGCAAGCCAGAGCACTCGTTCGTCGGCCGAGAGAGTGCGCAGCATGCCCCATACAACGAGCGGCACGGTGAATGGCAGTGCCAGGCCGCTTTCCGTATCGGCGACGTATCGCTCGACGACCCGCGTGGACTTGCGTCCGCCTCCGCGGAGGATGCGGCCGATGTTGGCGGAGAGCTGCTCGGGAGTGGCCGAGCGCCAGGCGGGCATGAACATCAGTGTCCAACCCGCCGCGGTGTGGCCCCATCCGTGATGATTGCTGCCCGCGACGAGCGCGAGGTTCGTGCTGTCGGCCAGGTGGACGATGCGCGCACGCTCCCGCCGCGTCTGTCCGAGCCCTTTCGGCGCGCCATCGACGATCTCGATGGCGCGGATGCCGGCAGTGCCGGGTCCGCGAGCCGCGACGACGTTCGCGAGGTTGCCCGGAAAGGTCTCGATGAGCACCGGCTCGTTCGAGGACAGCGAGCTCGCGATGTTGAGCGCTTTGTCGTCGATGTCGCGCAGCGTCTCGGTGAGCAGACCGCGGAACATGCGGTCGGCGTCGAGGACGTTGACGTGCTCGCCGCGCCACACGACTTCGATGGCAGGAAGAAGGACGGTGCCGTTGCCGGCGGCAGCCGGGTTGTTCGCCCATCCATCACGGGCGCCTTCGAAGGTGCGATGGTCGGAGACGTAGGCCACGTCGAAGCCCGCTGCGCGATGCCACGCGCGGACGTCTTCCGCCGTCCAGTCAGGCCGTCCGTCGTGCGAGAACTTCGTGTGCGCGTGGAAGTCGACGACCATGATGTCGGTGGACGCCTCGATGGCGACCATGGGGCGAGGCACGATCATGGCCACGACGTACGCGCCGAGAAACACGACGAGGCCGACGCCGATCCGGGCGGCCTCACGCAGCCAGCGCCGGTTGGGTGGCACGTCGGCGAGGAGCGCGCGTCCGACGAACCACCACCACGCGGCGTAGCAGACGAGAATGGTGACCAGCAACGCGACGTGCTGCCGCAGGCTCAACAGCGTGAGCGTGTCGAGGATGTCCGAGACTGGCGCGAGGATGAGATAGCCTGTCGGCCGCTTGAGCGAGACTTCCAGGACGGACTCGAGCGTCGCGGCATCCCGCAGCGGATCGCGCGCAAAGAGCGCCGAGAGGGCAATGAGCGCCACGACCAGGATCAGGCCGAGCGGGAGGGCGCGGATGCGGTTGAGAAATGTGGGGCGGTTCATGATCGTGAAACTTTAACCTCTGGAGAGTGGCGGGATAGGCTTTGTGGTGGCGCGGTCGGTCGTGCGCATTCCTTCCGACGGCCACTTCGCGCTCGAGCCACTACCGCTCGAGGATGGTCAATGGAGCGCGCTCAGAAGCCGTCTCCAGGAACACGCACACCCTCCCAGCAACGCCCTCACCGCCGAACGCGCCTGCAGGCGAACAACTCCAAACGCCGTTGGATTTGCCTCCCCCTCTCCTGAGGTTCGCGGTCGCTCTTTTCGCGCGTCGTGATTGGTCGAGATGCTCGAGAGTAGGAGCGAGCGTTCGTGGAGACGGCTTCTGAGCGCGCTCGTCCTCAGCTTCCAAGGTCAGCGGCGGGTGAGCGCGAAGTGGCCGTCGCAACGAATGCCGCGACGATCGCGGACTGATCCCGAACGCATCGCCCAAACGCATTAGGTTCGAGACAATGCCCAACCACCTCGCGACCGAGACCAGCCCGTACCTCCTCCAGCACGCGCATAACCCCGTGGACTGGCACCCTTGGGGTGAGACGGCGCTCGACATCTCGCGCACCGAGCGGAAGCCCATTCTCCTCAGCATCGGCTACGCGGCGTGTCACTGGTGTCACGTGATGGAGCGCGAGTCGTTCGAGGACGAGGCCATCGCGCAGCTCATGAACGAGCACTTCGTCTGCATCAAGATCGACCGCGAGGAACGTCCCGACCTGGATGCCATCTACATGCAGGCCACGCAGGCGATGACGGGACACGGCGGCTGGCCGATGACCGTCTTCCTCACGCCGGAAGGCGAGCCCTTCTTCGCCGGTACGTACTATCCACCCGACGACCGCCACGGCATGCCCAGCTTCCGTCGCGTGCTGCTCGGCGTCGCCGACGCATGGGAGAGCCGACAGGACAGCGTCGTGCGCACGGCGGCACAGATGCGCGAGCTCTATGCGTCGAGCAGCGAACGCACGCGTGCAACCGGCACCCTCGGGGAGGAGTTGCTCACGCGCGCCGCGGCGTCGCTCGAGCAGCGCTACGAACCACAGTTCGGCGGCTTCGATGGCGCGCCGAAGTTTCCGCCGACGATGACGCTCGACTTCGCCCTCCGCCAATGGGCGCGCACCGGCGACGCGGAGATGTTGCAGATGGTGTCGCACACGTTTCAACAGATGTCGCGCGGCGGCATCTACGACCAGGTGGGCGGCGGTTTCTCCCGCTACAGCGTGGATGCGTACTGGCTCGTGCCGCACTTCGAGAAGATGCTCTACGACAACGCGCTGCTCGTGCGGCTCGGCGCCAATCTCTGGCAAGCCACCGGCGACGCCGAGGTTCGACGCGTCACGGAAGAGACGCTCGGCTGGCTCGCTCGCGAGATGACCTCGCCCGAGGGTGGGTTCTACTCCTCGCTGGATGCGGACAGTGAGGGACACGAAGGCCGCTACTACGTGTGGGATTCCGGCGAGCTCGACACGCTGCTCGGCGAGGATGCATCGCTGCTGAAGGCGTACTGGGGCGTCTCGGCAAGCGGCAACTTCGAAGGTCGCAACATCCTGTTCGTGCCGCACGAGCCGAGCGAGGTGGCTACGGCGCAGGGAGTGACGGCGCACGAGCTGCGCACCGCGATCGACCGCGCGACGCGCATCCTGTACGATGCGCGCGAACGGCGAGTTCGCCCCGCACGCGACGAGAAGGTGCTCGCCGCCTGGAATGGCATGATGCTGCGCGGGCTTGCCGAGGCGGCGCGCGCGTTCGGCGACGCGGAGCTGCGAGCGATGGCGGTGCGCAGCGGAGAGTTTCTCTTTCGTGAAATGGTGCGCGACGGACGCGTGCTCAGGTCGTGGAAGGATGGCGTGGCGAAGATCGGCGGCTTTCTCGAGGATCACGCCGCCGTCGCGCTCGGAGCAATCGCGTTGTATCAGCTCAGCTTCGATCGCGTGTGGCTCGATCGCGCGCGTGCGTTGGGCGACGAGATCATCGCTCGCTTCTGGGACGAGGACGCGCAGGCGTTCTTCGACACGGCGTCGGACGGCGAGCGACTGGTCACGCGTCCGCGTGAGCCGACGGACAATGCGATCCCGAGTGGGACGTCGCTCGCCGTGGAGCTATTGCTGATCCTCGGCGACGTGTTCGGTGAGGCGGAGCTGACGTCGCGTGCGTCGCGCATGCTGGAGACGGTCGCCGAGCCGATGGCGCGCTATCCGACGGCGTTCGGCCATGCGCTTGGCGCGCTGGACATGGCCGTGCGCGGCGCGGTGGAAGTGGCGGTGGTGGGCGAATCGGCGGACGCGAGATTCAACGCGCTGACGAATGCCGTTGCATCGCGGTACGTGCCGTCGCTGGTGATGGTCGGCGGACTTGCGGTCAACGCAGACGGCATCGCGGTGCTCGTCGGCCGAGACAGCGCATCACCGCTCGCGTACCTCTGCCGCAACCATGCGTGCGACATGCCGACTGCGTCGCCGGATGAACTGCGCAGTCAGCTCGATGCTATTCGCGGGGGATGAGAGCAGGTCCCTCGCGACGCTCGGGACGACGCAGCGATCAGGGAGTGAGCCAATGCTTCGCTGTCTTCCACTTGCTCGGGTCGAACAGGTCGTCGGAGAGCGGCACGTTCGTGCGAATGTCCGAATACTCCTCGAAGAACACCAGCTTGCCGCCGGTATGAATCTCGACGCGCGGCGAGATCCACGCGTCGCCCTGACGCTGGTAGTTGGTGAAGCGGACGTCCTGCGCCTTCGTGGGATCGCGCGGTGCCGGCTCGAGCGTCCGCACGAAGTACAGTCGCTCGGCGTCGATCCAGAATTGCTTCGTGCGCATGTCACCGTCGCGCGCGCCGACGACGATCATCGGGCGACCCTGGAAGGTGTCGGCATGCACCTTCGTGAGGTCGAACCCTTCCTTGCGAAGGAGCGCGGCCGTGCGTGAGGTCGCGTTGCCGTAGACGTCGAAGCCGAGGAGCAGGAGCGGATTGACGCCGGGCGAGCCGCGCAGGGCACGGCCACCGTTGACGGTGAACACGCTGTCGCGAGTGTAGATGACGCCGTTGGCAGCGCTGATGGGATCGAAGTCGATGCGCAGGCTGCCGGGCAACTTCATCGCCTCGTACCAGGTCTGCACGTTCCACTTCCCGTCGGCGCCGAGGCGCGATGTCTTCTGCTTGAACGTGAGGGTGTTGTACCACTTGCCATCGTAGCGCGCCCGCATGGCGGAAAGGACGTCCTCACCGGTCGCGTAGCTGGTACGAACGGGAGCGGCGGCGGGAACAGGCGCCGGCACGGTGGCCGGTGTGCGACACGCGGAGAACACGGCGAGGAGCAGCGCAGCAGTCGGCGCGGCGCGCAGGGGGAGTCGTGGCATGTCACAATGATCCACTGCGCTGCACTTGCCCGCAACGGCTTCTGGTGTCGCCGCTCGCCGCCGCCTAAGCTTCGCGCATGAGTGACGACGCGCCATCCTTCGTGCGTGGTATCTTCGCCGGTACCATTCACGATAGCCTGCTCTTCCCGTTCCCCGCATCGCTCGACGAACGCGATCCGGAGGAGACGCGGACAGTCCGACGCCTGCTCAGCGAGCTCGAGCGAATGAGTCACGGACTCATCGACTCCGCGCGGTTCGACGAAGAGGAGACGATCCCCGACGAGGTCATCCGCGCGCTTGCAGACTCGGGCTGGCTCGGCATCTCCATCCCGCGACAGTACGGCGGCCTCGGACTTTCGCCCGCAGCCTACTCGCACGTCTTCGGTGCACTCTCGAGCCTCGATCCGTCACTCGGGGTGCTCGTCGCCGTGCACTGTGGGTTGGGCTCCAAGGCCATCGTGCTGTTCGGCACCGAAGAGCAGAAGACGCGCTACCTGCCGATGCTCGCACGCGGCGACACGCTTGCGGCGTATGCGCTCACGGAGCCGGAGACGGGGTCGGACGCGCAGCACATCGTGTCGCAGGCGCAGCCGAACGACGACGGCAGCTGGACGCTGACCGGTCACAAGCACTGGATCGGCAACGCCCACCGTGCCGGCGTGATCGCGACCTTCGCGCAGACCCCCGTGGAGAAGGAGGGCAAGACGGTCCTTCGGCCCACGGCCTTCATCATCCGTCCTGACATGCCGGGGTTCAAGGTGATCAGCACGGTGCGGAAGATGGGCATCCGCGGCAGCACGCAGGCAGAGCTGGTCTACGACGGGATGCGCGTGCCCGCCGACCACGTGCTCGGCACGGTGGGCAAGGGATTCGGCGTCGCCGTGCAGGTGCTCAACGCAGGGCGCATGACGCTCGCCGCCGGATGTACGACGGGGACGCGGAAGTTCCTCACGCAGATGGTGGAGTTCTCGGAGTCCCGCGTGCAGTTCGGCCGTCCCATCGCCGACTTCGAGATCACGCAGCGCAAGCTGGCTCGCACGGCGAGCGACCTGTATGCCTCCGACGCGATGCTTGGCGAGCTCACACGGCTCGCCGCGGAACCGGACGCCGAGTACGCACTGGAGGCGGCGTGCTGCAAGGTGTTCGCGAGCGAGATGCTGTGGCGCGCGGCAGACGAGATGGTGCAGATCGCCGGTGGACGCGGCTTCGTGAAGCCCTATCCATACGAGCGGCAGCTGCGCGACTCGCGGATCAATCGGATCTTCGAGGGGACGAATGAAATCCTTCGCCTCTTCATCGCGCTCAACGGCATCCAGGGTCCGGCCGAGGAGCTGAAGGAGTTGGGCCTCGCGCTGAGGCGTCCGCTCAAGAATCTCGGGCTGCTCTCCGAATACGCCGCAGCGCGCCTCGCGCGTTCACTGGGCGATACGGCGACGATCGACGTCGAGGTGCACGAGCGGCTCAAGGCGCATGCGAAGCATTTCGAGAAGCACGTCGCCGAGTTGAAGGATGGCGCCGAGCGGATCATCCGCGCCTATCGCAAGGATGTCGTGGACCGGCAGCAGGAGCTCGAGCGCCTGAGCGACATGGCGATCGAGATGTTCGCCACGGCGTGCGTCATCGCGCGCACGCAACGCCTGCTCGAGGAACAGGGCGACGCGGCCTGCGAGAACGAGCTCGCCCTGTGCGACCTGTTCATCGTGGAGTCGGGTCGTCGCTTTCGCGCGAACCGCGGCGCACTCCAGTCCGCGCAGGATGACGGACGGCGCGCCGTCGCGCGCGCCTTGCGCGAGGCGGGCGGCTACATGGTCGCGAGCGTGCTGCTCCGCGACGAGACACACGCCAACGTGAACAACGACCAATGAGCCCTGCCCGCCCTGCCATTCACGACATCTCGCTGCCCGTCCGCAACGGCGGCCTCATCTACCCCGGCAACCCGGCGATCTCGATCACTGCGCAGCAGGCGATCTCGCAGGGCGCGGGCGCCAATGTGTCGCGGCTGGACTTCGGCTCGCACACGGGCACCCACGTCGATGCACCGAAGCACTTCTTCGATGATGGCGCGGGTGTCGACGCACTGTCGCTCGACGTGTTGATGGGGCCGGCCCGGTTGCTCGCGTTTGCGGATTCGGTGACGAGCATCGGCGAGGCGGAGTTGCGCGAGCATGATCTGGCCGGCGTCACACGCGTTCTGTTTAAGACGCGCAACTCTGCGTGGCTCGCGAGCGG
>JBBQDT010000055.1:0-24569 GCA_038319955.1 Gemmatimonadales bacterium
GGACGGAAGCAGCATCGTCTTCTCGTCCACCCGCGCGACCCATGCGCCGAGCGGGGCGCCGCGCTTTTACCTGGTGTCGAGCACCGGTGGGGTCGAACAGGCGATGCCGATGCCGCGCGCCTATCAGGGCAAGATCTCGCCGGACGGCAAGCGCATCGCCTATCGCATGAACAACTCGTGGGACGAAGAGCGTCGCAACTATCGGGGCGGACAGAATCGCCCCATCTGGGTTGCAGACCTCAATACGCTCGACGTGGTGTCCCCGCCGTGGACGGACAGCAAGGACGTCGACCCCGTCTGGGTCGGCGACGTCGTGTACTTCATCTCCGACCGCGATGGCGTCGCCAACGTCTGGTCGTGGGACACGAAGTCCAAGGCGCTCAAGCAGCAGACGAAGTTCATCGACTTCGACGTCAAGTCGCTCGACGCGGGCGGCAACATCGTTGTGTTCGAGCAAGCAGGCAACGTCCACACCCTCGATCCCAACACGGGTCGCGAGCAGGTTGTCAGCATCACCGCGAACGGCGACTTCCCGTGGATGATGCCCCAGTGGAAGGATGTCGGCCGCAGCATGGCCAACCTCGCGCTGTCCCCCACGGGCCGGCGCGCCGCGGTAGAAGCGCGCGGTGAGATCTTCACCATTCCCGCCGAGAAGGGCGACGTCCGCAACATCACGAATTCGAGCGGGTCGGCGGAGATCTGGCCGACATGGGCGCCCGACGGACGACAGATCGCCTACTTCAGCGATCGGTCCGGCGAATACAAGCTGTACATCGCGGCGCAGGACGGGCTCACGCCACCGCGCGAGATCACGCTGCCCGAGCCAAGTCGGCCGTACACGCCGGCGTGGTCGCCCGACGGCAAGCGCATCGCGTTCCACGACTCGCATTTCCGGCTGTGGCTCGTCGACGTCGCGAGCGGAGCCGCGAAGGTTGCGGACACCGATCCGTTCTTCAAGGGCGAGCGATCCATCATCCCGGTGTGGAGCCCGGACTCGCGCTACGTCGCGTATCCGAAGCGGCTGCCGTCGCTCTTCCGCGCGCTGTTCGCCTATGACGTGACTTCGGGTGAGAAGCACCAGCTCACCGATGGACTCGCCGACGCCACGTCGCCCGCATGGGATGCGAGCGGCAAGTACCTGTGGTTCCTCGCGTCCACGTCCTACGGCCTCCGCTCCGGCCTGCTCGACATGTCGTCGTACGATCGTCCCGAGACGCGCGGTTTGTATCTCGCCGTCCTCTCGAAGAACGAGGCGAGTCCGCTGCTGCCCGAGAGCGACGAGGAGGCCGCGCGTGCCAGTGCTGCCCCCCGCGAGCCCGGGCGCGACGCGCCTGCGGATACGGCGCGACGCGCTCGACCCGACAGCTCACGTGCGACGGCTGATTCCTCCTCACGCATCAACCTCCCCCGCTCCACCGTCGTCCGCATCGATTTCGACGGAATGCAGCAGCGCATCATCGCCGTGCAGGACGTCGCGCTGCGCGAGTACGCACAGCTCCGCGCCGGCGCGCCGGGCACGGTGTTCTTCCTCGAGCCGATTCCCACCACGGGAACTGCCGAGCCCACCCCGGGCGGCGCTGGCGGCGCCGGTGCGAGCAACGTGCTGCACCGCTATCAACTCTCCACGCGCAAGGCGGCGCCCTTCTCCACTGGCGTTGCGCAATACGTCGTCAGCGCCGACGGCAAGAAGCTCCTCTATCGCACGCCCGGCCAGAATGGCGCGCTGTTTCTCGTGGACGCCGACAAGGCGGCACCCGCAGCGAACACCGGACGCATGAACGTCGCGCTCCGCGCCTACATCGATCCCAAGCTCGAGTTCCAGCAGATCTTCAACGAGGGTTGGCGCAACGAGCGCAACAATCTCTACGTGAAGAACATGCACGGCTCGGACTGGCCGAAGATGCGCACGATGTACGCGCAGCTCTTGCCGTACGTGAACCATCGCTCGGATCTCAACTACCTGATGGACAACATGGGTGCGGAGATCGCCATCGGTCACTCGTACGTGCGCGGCGGCGACATCCCCGAAGTCCCCACGGCCAGCGGCGGCATGCTCGGCGCCGACTTCACGGTGGACAACGGGCGCTACAAGATCACCAAGATCTATGATGCGGAGAGCTGGAACCCCGAGCTGCGGGCACCGCTCGCGATGCCGGGCAACAACGTCCACACCGGCGACTATCTCCTCGCCGTGAATGGCGTCGAGCTGCGTGCGCCCGACAACGTCTACCGCCTGCTCGACGGAACGGCGAACAAGCAGACCGTCATCACGATCAACAGCCGGCCAACCATGGACGGCGCGCGCACGGTGACGGTGATTCCTGTCGCCAACGAGCAGGGACTACGCACGCGCGCGTGGGTCGAGGGCAATCGTCGCCTCGTCGATTCCCTCTCCAAGGGACAGCTCGCATACGTCTACCTGCCGAACACCGGGCAGCCAGGCTATACGAGCTTCAATCGCTACTACTTCGCGCAGCAGGATCGCAAAGGCGCCATCGTCGACGAGCGCTACAACGGCGGCGGCTCCGCAGCCGACTACATCGTCGACCTGCTCGGCCGCGACTTCGACGGCTACTTCAACAACCCCGTCGGCGACCGCTATCCGTACACGAGTCCCGCGAACGGCATCTGGGGCCCGAAGGTCATGATCATCAACGAGATGGCCGGCTCGGGCGGTGACCTCATGCCGTACATGTTCAAGCGTCGGAAGATCGGTCCGCTCGTCGGGAAGCGGACGTGGGGCGGGCTCGTCGCGACGACGGATACTCCGCCATTCATCGACGGCGGCTCGTTGATCGCGCCGCGGTTCGGCTTCTTCGGCCGCGACGGGTAGTGGGCCGTCGAGATCGAGGGCGTGGCCCCGGACATCGACGTCGAGAACTGGCCGAAGGACGTCGTCGCCGGACACGACCCGCAGCTCGAGCGCGCGGTGGCGGAGGGTCTCCGGCTGCTGAAGGAGAATCCGCCGCAGCGCGACACGAAGGAGCCCGTGGCGAACGAATGGGGCAAGCGGAAGACGCCGATCATTCCGTAGGCTGACCGGTTGGCGCGGTTCTTTCCATGAGGGCTCCGAGTGTCACTCACACCCGGAGCCCTCATGCCTTCCATTTTCGATACGATCACGCAGGAACTCGGCGGCGCGAACCTCACCCAGCTCAGCCAGCAGATCGGTGCTGACGAGGCGACGACGTCCCAGGCCGTTCAGGCCGCGCTGCCAATGCTGCTCGGCGGACTGGCGCGCAATGCCTCCAATCCCGGCGGCGCCGACGCGCTCAGCTCAGCGCTGAGCAATCATGCCGACGGCGGCGTGCTCGCCAACCTCGGCGGACTCCTCGGCAATCCGCAGTCAGGCGGCGGCGCCGGCATCCTCGCCCACATCTTCGGGAACAAGCGCGATGCAGTCGAGCAGGGGATGGGGAGCGCGACGGGCCTGAACAAGCCACAGATGAGCAAGCTGTTGATGGTGCTCGCGCCGATCGTGATGGCCTATCTCGCGCGTCGTCAGCAGCAGCCACAGACCGCCGATGCGCCGGCGACTGGCAGTGGCGAGCTGCCGCAGATCCTCGAGCACGAAGCCAACGAGGCGACAAAGAAGGCTCCGTCGATTCTCGGTGGCCTCATCGGCATGCTCGACCGCGACGGTGATGGAAATCCGTTGAATGACATCACGCGGATGGCGAGTGGTGCGGGTAGTCTCGGTGGGATTCTCGGCGGTCGATAATACCGTCGTCCCGAGCGAAGCGAGGGACCTGCTCTTCTGATTTGCCAGTCTCGCCAGGAGCAGGTCTCTCGGTGTCCTCGCCCTATTCCATCAGCGGCGCATACGCTGCCGTCGTGACCTTCGGCAGACGGTTCACGACGAAGATTCCCGCGAGCACCAGCCCGCCGCCGAGGATCTGTAGTGCCGACAACCGCTCGTGCAACAGCGGCACCGCGAGGATCGCCGTGATCGGCGCCTGACCGAGCAGCGCCACCGACGTCACCGACACCGGCAGTTGTCCGAGCGCATACGCCACCGAGAGGTGTCCGCCAACCTGCGTCACCAGCGCGAGTCCGATCAGCGACCACCAGCTCTGCGCGGAATACCCTGTGAGTGGCGTGCCGATGACGAGACAGATCACGAGGAGCGTCAGCGCGGCGGCGACACCGGAGATCGCGCTGAAGGTCAGCGCATCGATTTCCTGCCGGCTGCGTCGCACGTAGAGCAGGTAGCCGGCATAGAACGCCGCACCGGCGACGGCGAATGCGTCGCCCAGCCCGAGTTGCGGATGACTGATGATGTCCATGCCGACGATCGCGATCATGCCCGCGAAGCTCAGCGCGAAGCCCGCCCAGAAACGACTCGTCGGCTTGTCGCGGTAGAGGAGCCATGCGCCGAGCGCGACGAAGATCGGAGCGTTGGTGCCGAGCAGCGTGGCGTTCGCGGCGGAGCCCATCATCACCGCGCTGTTGAACAGCGCGAGGTCACAGGCGAAGCACACGCCGGCAATCACGGCAGCGATCACCGCCGGCCGGCTCGGGCGAGCATTGGGTTTGCGCACCGCGAATGCCCACGGCACGAAGACGACCTGGGCAAGCGTCATCCGCCAGAACGCCGACGTCCAGCCCGGCACGCCCGACCAGCGCACGAACAGCGCCGACCATCCGATGGCGAACACGCCGAGTGCCAGGACGGCGTACGCGCGCGTCTGCCTCGTCAATTCAGCCAATACGCCACCTTCACCAGGAACGTATTCGCGGGATGCAGCGCGAAGAGATCGTCGAGCTCCGACCTGATGCTTCGATCGCGGAACTGCGGATCGAAGCCATCGCGGCCATGCGTCCATACCGCGAACACTGTCGAGCCGGGCCGGAACTCCCAGCGCACCACACTCGTGGATCGCAGCTGGAGCACATCGAAGGCGGTCGATGTCGTTGTCGGCGGCGTGTAGCTCGCGAAGCGGCTCGCATAGCTCGTCGCCCGCGGGTCGGCGCTCAGCTCACGGACGTCGCTGTACTGGCCGCGGCTCACGAACGGCGCCGCGTACAGCTGGAAGCTCAGCGTCGGCGTCGCCGTGAAGCTGATGCGGGCGCCGAGTGACCGCTGGCGCTGCTCGAGTCGCGCAAAGGAGTAGTGCGTCTTCCCTGCCGCATCGGTGAAGTTGCCGAGCCACTGCGTGTTGTCGTGGTTCACGAGGTAGTCACCCGTGATTTCGAGCTGGAGCTGCGACATCGGGACGAGTTGGATCTCGGGACTCACCTCGTAGTAGTTGGAGCGGCCATCGTCGGAGTTGCCGGCGTTGACGAACAGCATCGGGACGATGCGACGCCGGTCGTCGCCCTGCCAGCCGGCGTTGTAGCTGTACTGCCGCGAGATGCGCATCGCCGGCCCGCCGCGCGCGCAGTTGTCGCAGTACGTGGAGCCGAGCTTGGTGATGGTGCCTCCGAAGTGCGCCCACATGTTATTGGCGAGGTTGATGTGCCAGTTGGTGCTCACCGCCTGCTCCAGCTGCAGCCCGCCGATCGTCCAGAATTCCCATCCATGGAAGTTCGCCGTCATCTGCCGATACACGGGCGTCGGCGTGCGGAAGGACAACTGCATCGAGTTGTTGAACGTCTGCTGGTTGGCGCGCCGCAGGAAACCGAGATCGTTGATCTCGTAGCCTTCCGAGCGGCGGTCATAGGCGCTCTGGAAGTGGATCATGTTGCCGCCGAACTTCCCGAACGTGATCTGCTCCGCGTGTCCGGTGAGTGACGTGAGCGTTGGGTCCACGCGCAGCCCGCCGTCGGGGCGCTGGAACAGGTGCACCGGGTTCGTCTGCGTGCCGAGGATCGATTCCCTGGAGCCGTGCACCGTGCTGCGCGACGCATTGGCCGTCAACTGCCAGCGGCTGCGGCTCCAGCGATGCAAGACGTTGCCGCCCACGACATAGGCGTCCTTGCGGAGAAAGGCGTCCGACCACTGATCGAGCGAGCGAATCACCCCCGTGCCGATGACGCCGACGCTCGTCTGGCCGTCGCGAAGATCCTGTTGTGCCCGCAGCACCGTGTAGTTGGTCCGCGGCTCGGTGGTGCGATCGAGCGTGCCCTGCACGCGGCCGGTCACAGCATCCAGCACACCCACGTTCAACCCCTGGCCCACCCGACCGGTGAGCTTCGCCGCCGCGAGAATCGGCGACACGTTCGGCGACGCGGCGTCCGCATAGCGACCGAACAGCTGCGGTGAGCGCCCGATGCGGCGCGAGTAGAACAGCCCTTCGCTGCTGCACGCGACACTGCTGCAGTTGACGTCGAAGCGATAGAGCCCCGTGCCCTCGACGAAGAAGGGTCGGCGTTCCTGGAAGAAGGTCTCGAACGCGGAGAGGTTCACGACGGAGGGATCCGCCTCCACCTGGCCGAAGTCCGGATTCACCGTGGCGTCGAGCGTGAGGTTGGGAGTGACTCCGTACTTGAGGCCCACGCCCGCGGACATCTGCTGTCGGCGGCCCCACGGCGATGTCCCTGCTGGTGCGCCCGCCTTCTCGATCGACGAGTTCTTCGCGACGACGTACGGCACCAGCTCGAGGCGATGAAAGGGGGTGATGTCACGCACTCCTCGCAGCAGACCGAGCTGCGAGGAGATGCCCGCCTGCGAGCCGCGGTACAGTGGCCAGCTCGTGCGCTCCTTGTATCGCTCGATGTCACGCCAGATCGCGAAGCCGAAGGTGTGTTCCTTTCGCGTGGCGTAGCGAAGCTGCGAGAACGGAATGCGAAATTCGGCGGTCCACCCCAGGGAGTCGATCGTGGTGGCCGCGTCCCAGATGCCATCCCATGCTTCGTCCTCCTGGCTGTCGTTGTACATGGCGTAATCGCGCTTCACGCCGATGGGGTTCACGGCAAACTCGAAGCCGGATCGCTTGTCGTTGTACGAGTCGATCATGACCTTGAGCTGGTCACTCGGGCCGCGGACGTCGCGGCGGGTGAGCGCGGTCATGATGCTGTCGGGGTGCGGATCGAACGCACGGATGAAGACGTAGATGTGCCGGTCGTCGTAGACGACCTTGAATTCGGTTCGGTAGCGCGGCGCCTTTCCCTCGGCGGGCGAGAACTCGAGGAAGTCGCTTCTCGCCGGGGCGATCCGCCAGACCTCATCGTCCTCTCGGCCGTCGATCACAGGGGCGTGCTCGGCGCGAACGGCCGTGGCGACGGCGGTGTCCGCGCGCTGGGGCTGCTGCGCGGAGACGGTGAGTGGGAGCAGGAGGGACGCTACGAGAACACCGGGAACTGCGAGTGCAAGCATACGCCTGATGTTGGGTTTCGACTGGTACCGACAATACGACAGCCAGCGAGCACATTTGGATGGAGCCGTGCGATAGGACTATCGTAATCAATGGCCAGGTTCTTCACCGATCGCTTTCCGCCCGATTTCTTCGACCTCCCGCACAGCGCGGGAGAATCGCTCCCGCTCGACATCATCGCCGCGTGGACGCGAAGCGACCAGACGCCCGACTCCGCGCGCGCGATCCTCGGCCCGCACATCCTCCGCGGAATCCTCGTCTCGTCGGATTCCGCCGGACTCACGCGACTGGGCCGCGAGCGTCCACTCATCGAGATCCTCTCGCTCGTCGCCGAACCGAAGGAGATCATCCACGCCCACGGCCGCGCGATCGGCGGACGCGCCATCGGCGTCTGGTCTGCCGACAACACGCAGATGTTCTACCCCGCGAATATCCCTGCCGAGCGTGTCGTGGCGATGCTGCGAACCGCGATGAAGCGTGTCGCGAGCACGTGCGAGCTCGGCATCGGCATGGCCGCGCACATCGGCGAGTTCTATGAGTTGTCGGGAGGCGCGTACGGACCGGATGCCGATCACGTGGAGGTGATCGCCGAGGAGCACACGCAGGGCGGCGAGCTGGTGATCACCGACGCCCTCGAGCGCGCGATGCGCGGCGGACATGACTTCTCGCTCGAGAGGCGTCCCGATCTCGAGGGCGTATCTCGCGTCATCGACGGGCCCACGATCGACCACCTCGACGCGCGTGACGTGCAGTACCCGGCGCCGTACAGCTCCGACTTCTCCGTCGGGCTGTCCGAGTATTCCCGGACGCGCCGCGATTCCCGCGCGCCGAGGCAGGCGTATCAGGATCTCGCGGTCGTGTTGATCGAGCGGGCACCGGAGGAGCCGGACGTCCCCGAAGTGGCGGTGCTCAACAATCTCGCCCTCACCGCGGCGATGAAGCGCATCGGCCGCTCGCTGTTGCCCAACCCGGACGACGCCGAGGTGAAGAGCTCCGGGCTGATCGGCATTTACACGTTTGCCGACGCGCGCCTCGCCATCGAGTTCGCGCGCAATTTCCGTGAGGCGCTGAACGCACAGGGCGTGAAATGCCGCATCGGCATCGATGCGGGTCCTGTGCTCGTGTTCGACCTCGCACCGGGCAGTCGCGAGATCGCCGGCTCCGCGGTGAACATCGCGTCGAAGCTGGCGCAGGACACGGGCGATTACGGCATGATCCAGGTGAGTGACGTGGTGCTCACGCGTGCGAGCGCGAAGAAGGAACGTCCGACCCGCACCATTCACGTTTCAGGGATCGACCTCAAGGCATACGACCTGTAAGAAGGGACTACGGAATGACGGGACGACGGGACGACGGACCAATCTTCCCGTGGTGTCGTTATTTCCGGACCCGGATCAATCCTTCCTGTGCCACCGACGCAACGAGCTCACCCGACTGCGAATAAATCGTCCCGCGCACGAACCCGCGCGCGCCGAACGTCACCGGACTGTCCGTCGAATAGAGCAGCCACTCGTCGGCGCGAAAGGGTCGGTGCATCCACAGTGAGTGATCGAGCGACGCCAGCTGCAGCCCGCGCGACCGGTACGCGATGCCGTGCGGCTGGAGCGCCGTGATCAACAGCCCGTAGTCCGACGCATACGCGAGCACCGCCTGGTGAATCGACGGCTCGTCGGGCAGGCGTCCCACTGCGCGAAACCACGCGCGCCGCGTCGGTGCACTCACCACTCCGCGTGTTGGATCCACTGCATCGACTGGCCTGACGTCGATGGGACGCTCCTGCGTCAACACGGACCGCAGCGCCTCCGGAATCTTGTCCGCCATCTCGCGAATGGTCTGCAGCTCGGGCGTCAGGGACTCCGGATCCGCCGCCTCGGGCATCTCCGACTGATGCGCCGGTCCGTCCTCGGCAATGTGAAACGACGCCGAGAGGTTGAAGATCGCCCGGCCGTGCTGGATCGCTGTCACCCGGCGCGTGGTGAAGCTGTTGCCGTCGCGCAGGCGATCCACGAAGTAGACGATCGGCGCCTCGAGGTCGCCCGGCAGGATGAAGTACCCGTGCGCCGAATGCGCCTCGCGATTCTCCGTCACCGTGCGCTTCGCGGCCACGAGCGCCTGCGCGAACACCTGTCCGCCGTACACGCGTCCCGTGCCGAGGTCCCTGTTCTGTCCGCGATAGATGTTGACCTCGAGCGGTTCGAGGTCGAGCAGGGCAACGAGATGATCGAGTGCGTCAGACATGGGCGAAAGCTATGCGGGCGATGCGGGTCACGCGTCCTCGATGAGTGCGAATTCGTGATACGGCTCCATGTGCACCAGCACGTAGTTCACCCGCGGCGACCGCTTGCAGATGGTCGTCTTCACGCATCCGCTCAACACGTGCGCGTCTTCGAGCGAGAGCGCACCGTCTGCCTGCACGTGGAGCGTGACGCGATATGCCATCCCCGCCTTCCGCACGTACAGCTTCTCGATCGCCAGCACGCCTGGAACACCGAGCGCTGCGTCGCGAATCGGTGCGACGACGTCCTCGCCGGGCATGCGGTCCATGAGGTCGTGCGTCGCCGCGCGCAACATCGACATGCCGTTGAACGCGATCACCAGTGACGCGACCAGTGCGGCCCAGTCGTCTGCCGACTCCCACCCCTTGCCGCCCCACGTGCGCTCGCCCACCAGTGCGAGCGAGATGCCGATGAACGCCGCCGCCGATGTGATCGCGTCGCTCAGGTGATGCTGCGCATCCGCCTTCACCGCCGTGCTGCCCATCTCCGCACCCACCGCATGGACGCGCCTGGAGAGCGCCCACTTCACGATCATCACGACGACCAGCACCGCCAGCGTCCACGGTGCGGGCACCGCTTGCGGCGTCCGGATTTCGCGAACGGCCTCGAACGCGATGCCGAAGGCCGCGCCGAGCAGCATGATCGACACCGCCGCCGCCGCGAGCGCCTCGGCTTTGCCGTGGCCGTAGGGATGGTCGTCGTCGGCCGGTTGGGCGGCGACCGTCAGGCCACCCCATACGAGGAGCGACGCAAAGACGTCCGCGCTCGATTCCACGGCGTCGGCGACGAGTGCGTACGTGTTGCCGATGATCCCCGCAGCCAGCTTGATGGCGGCCAGGCCGGCATTGATGAGCATGCCGGTCTGTGCGGCCCGGATGCCGCGCTGGATATCGGTCATGCGGCAAATCTAGACGGTCTACGCGAACTTTCGCTCGAGCGCCTCCACTTCACGCACGGCGCCCAGCCTCCGGAAAATCGCGATGGCGGCCTCCGCGTCGCCGCGTGCATGCTCGGCGTCGTTCATTCGCGCGAATGTGTCGGCGCGATCGCGGCGCGTCTCGGCCTCCACGATTGCGTGGCCACGCGAGGCGGCGATGCTCAGCGCACGATCGAACGACGCATGCGCCTCGGTGAATCGATCCATCGCCGAGCACGCCGTGCCCACGAGCCGGTAGGCGTCCGCCTCGTTGAGCGGATCGTTGAGGTCTTCCAGCTTCTCGGCCGCGCGCCGTGCCGTCTCCTCGGCGAGTCTGGGGTCGCCTCGGCGGAGCGCCAGTTCCGCACGTCCGATCCGCCCCATCGCAGCGACGCGCGGCGCCACGTCGCCCGCCGCGTAGTCGATGGCACGTCGCTCGTGCTCATCCGCCTCGGCCAGTGAGTCCAGATCGCGATAGGTGATGGCGAGGTTGTGATACGTTTCCGCCAGCCCGCGGCGCTGACCGAGCCGCTGATACGCGGGCAGTGCGATGCGGTAGTGCAGCAACGCACTCTCGTGCCGCGCCTGGAGATTGGCGATGGCGCCGAGGTTGTTCGAGGCGCGAGCCAGGAGCAGGACGTCGTCGGCCTGCGTGGCGCGCTCGAGCGCCGACGTGAAGGCCGCGCGTGCCGCATCGAGGTCACCGAGCGCGAATGCCGCCACGCCGAGCAGGTTGAGTGCGCGCCGGTGCAGTGCATCCTCGTGGCGGCCGACGAGCGACGGAAGGATGCTCTCGAGCCAGTGCCGTGCCTCGCGCTCCTGCCCGGTTCGCACGAGCGACTCGCCGAGCAGCACGCGAAGCTCCGCATCGTCGGCGACGGCGTTCGCATCGTCACGCAGGAGTTGGACGAGCTCCGGCCACGCGCCGACATCCGCGAGACTCCGGGCGCGCTCGTGAACCGGTCGCTCGCCGGTGTTCGTCATGCCGCGTGGTGGGACGCGAGGTCAGTACGCGAGCGCATAGCCCGTGAAGCCGGCCAGATTCGCGTCGACGCGCTTGTCTTCCTTCACCACCGCGCTCGCCACCTTGAACCACGGAAAGCCCGGCGATTCCTGCCGCCAGATGCTCAACCGCTGCTCGACGTCATCATCGTCGGAATCGACGCGCCCGTTGTGATCGAGGTCGTCGCCCACTTCGCTGAAGAACACTCGCAGCCGAGCCGGATCGTTCGGCGAGAACGTCAGGCCCGATGGCTGGAACTGCAGCACGAGGTGCGTCGGGTCCGTCACCGTGACCGTGATGCGCACGGAATCGCCAGCGGCGATGAGGGTGCCGTCCGGCCGGCGAGCGAGCGTGTTCCCTCCGAGTCGGAATTCGAGGAACTTGGTGGAGTCGCGCTGGCCGGCGCGCGCACGATACCAGATGTCCGCGCTGGCGTTGCGCCCTTTCACCGCGTAGAAACTCACGGTGGACACGGCCAGTGGCGGCGCATCGCTCGCCACCGTGAGGAGCTTGAGCTTGCTTTCCACGCGCTCCTCCGGCCCGAGCAAGCCGGACGCGCTCGAACACGCGAAGCCCGCGAGGATGGTGACGGCCGCGATGCCGCGGCGCACGTGGGAGGGATTCATGGCTGTCCGTCGCCTGTGTCGTGGTCTGGGGAATCGTTGAGCAACCTGTTGAGACGCGGCCGGGAGATACCGAGTCGCCGCGCAGCATCCGTCTTGTTGCCGCTAGTGAAATCGAGCATCAGCCGCGCAGCGGCGCGCGACAGGTCACCGATGGTCGCCGGAAATGGCAGGCCGGACGTGCCACCGGCAGGCGACGCATGTGTCATGTCGGTGACGTCGGCTTCGCTGATGATCGTGCCATTGGCGAGCAGCACGGCGCGCTCGATGGTGTTGCGCAGCTCGCGGACGTTGCCGGCCCACTGCCGATCGCAGAGCATGCGCAGCGCTTCGGGTGACAGCTCCATGTGTGGAACGTCGTACTCCCTGCGAAACCGCTCGAGAAAGTGTCGAGCGATGAGCCTGATGTCGTCGCGGCGCGACCGGAGTGGAGGCAACTCGATCGGGACGACGTTGAGGCGGTAGTAGAGATCCTCGCGGAACTCGCCGCGCTGCACAGCGTCGGCGAGTCCCACATGCGTTGCGGCGATCAACCGGACGTCGAACGGAATCGCGCGCGTTCCGCCCACGCGCCGTATCGCACGCTCCTCGAGCGCGCGCAGCAGCTTGCCCTGGAGCGGGAGTGCGAGATGTCCGATCTCGTCCAGGAAGAGTGTCCCGCCGTCGGCCAGCTGGAAGAGGCCGGGTTTCATGCCGGTTGCGCCCGTGAATGCGCCCTTTTCATGGCCGAACAACTCGCTCTCGAGCAGGTTCTCGGGAATCGCCGCGCAGTTCACGTCCACGAACGGCGCGTCACGCCGCGGGCCGTTGTAGTGAATGGCCCGCGCGAGAAGCTCCTTGCCGGTGCCCGTTTCACCGGTGATGAGCACCGTGACGCCGCCATGCTTGATGACGCGTGTCGCGCGCGAAAGCGCCGCGGTGAGCGACTCGCTCGTGCCGAGTATGCCATCGAATTGAACGGCGCCTCGCTCCTCGTCGGCGAACTTCCCCGCGTCGACAACCGCACGAAGGCGCGCGGCACCGTCCTTCACCCACTCGCGCAGCGCGCCGAGGTCTTCAGCCAGCGCGAAGTAGTCGTCGGCGCCGGCACGTACGACGGCCGCGGCGAGGCGATGGCTGGTATCCGCACCCACGCCGACGACGCGCTCGTTGCCGGCCGGCATCTCCCGGAGCGCCCACTCCAGCTTCGCTTCCTCTCCGCCAGCGGCGATCATCGTGAGCGTGTCGGTGCGAGGGACGAGCTGTGCGGGATCGGTAACGGTCACGAGCGTGAGCCAGCTCGTTCGGGCGAGCTGGGTCCATTCCGATTGGAATGCATCGCTGAGCAACAGAACGCGAAGTTCAGCCACGCGGCACATACGCAGCCGAGCGCCCGCAATGATGCTGGCGCTCGACTCGGTTGGACGTCGGGTCAGCCGCGTCCTTCGCCATGCTGTCCGTGGTCGTCATGCCCATCGCGGTCGTTGTCCTTGAATGCGCGGATCGACTCGCGAATGTTCTTCGCGACGAGGTTCGCGTTGCTGCGGCCGTCGAGCGCCGTGGACGGATCGATCAGCGCACCCGAGTTCGTCCTGAACCATTTCGCTACGTCGATGTTGACGGTGATGTTCGCGGCACTGTCGGACACGACGAGAGCCGGGTTGAATGCAATCTCGAGCTCGGCGCGCGGCGCCGCGATATATGTGAATGCCTTCCCATTGTACGTCCCAGCGACGCGCACGCTCACACCAGCGAACTCCGGGTGCGCCGCGAGAAAGGCCGCGGTACCTGCGCCGTGACTTCCGTGGTTCGCCTCGACCGGCCGTATCTTCGCTTCGAGCGAGGAGTACGTGCCAGCGGGTACCGTCACGTTCAGTGCCGTCGCGACGGCGCCGGTGAGTGGCAGGGCCACCAGACTGGGCGCAAGCTCCAGCTCGGCGCAATCGTGATCGTCGCCGCGTTTGGCGTCGTCACCAGCCGCTTCGGCGCTGTTGCAGGAAGCGCCTGCCCGGTCGAGCTCGAGGCGGGCAAGAACGATCTCTACCTTGGAGATCACGAGCACGTTCGCGCTCACGGTATCCGTGAGCGAGCGCGACAGCCCGCCCACGTCGATGCGCGACGCCGTCACACCGGAAGAAGCGGCCGTGGTGAAGGAAACAGACATCGACTGGCGTCCCGCGGCGCCCGGCGCCGTGGAATCCGCGCAGGCCGTGAGCCCGGCAATCGTGCCGAGCGTGACGAGGATCGTTCGGGTATTGGGGTGCATGACAGCTCCATCGCGTGAGGGTTCGAGACCGAACCATTCCCGATCTCGACACTCATGAAAGGCAGGCGACGGGCCTACGTCGACGAACGACATTCAGTACTGCAAGACGCTACGCAATAACGGTTTACGGCACTGTGACGCTCGTCACGCTCGCTCGCTGCTGAATCGGCACGTTCCATCGCCTGTATCGCAGCATTACACTCGGGGCGGCGCGTCGTGCTTGCGCGGGACCTCCCTTCTGAGGATCATCCTCGCGTGATCACTCCTCCCGAAGAAGACGTGCCCCCTGCGCCGGCACCACCGGCGGGTGGCGAACAATCCGACCTCGGCTTCGGACGCTACGTCGCGCAGCAGGTCCGCGGACGATTCCTCTCCCACGCGGGCGTGCCGACGAGTCGGAAGTACGGTCTTGGCGCACAGCGGACATCGCGCGTCTATCTCGCCGCACTCAATGCTCCATGGCCGATGTTCATCGCCTGGCTCGTGGGCATATTGCTGCTGCTCAACGGCATCTTTGCGTTGGCCTACATGGCACTCGGCGGGGGCACGCTCCAAGGCGGCCAGTCCACCGGGGCGGAAGATCCGTTCCTGCGTGCGCTCAGCTTCAGCGTCGGTGTGGTCACCACGGTGGGCACGGGCGGCATGTATGTCGTGGGTCCCACCGCGCACTGGCTGTTCGTGGTCCAGTCACTCATGGGCCCCCTGATCTTCATCGCCGCTGGTGGGCTGATCATCGCGCGCGTGACGCGTCCGCGCATGCGGCTCCGCTTCAGCGAGTCAGCGATCATCGCACCGTACGAGGGTGGCCGCGGCTTCATGTTCCGCATCGTGAACGCGAAGCCGAGCGAGCTGAGTGACGTTCAGGTGCGCGTGAACCTGGCACTGTTCGAGGAGGTCGACGGCCGGCGGGAGCGCAACTTCCATCCGCTCACGCTCGAGCGGAACTCGGTGGAGTTCTTCACGCTGCATTGGACCGTCGTGCATCCCATCACGGCAGACAGCCCGTTACGTGGCTTCACGCCGGAGCGCATGCGCGAGTCGGAGGCCGAGTTCCTCGTCCTGGTGAACGGCCATGAGGAGACGTTCTCGACGCGAGTGACCACGCGTGGCTCCTACCTGTGGGACGAGCTGCGCTGGGATGTGAAGTGGGCCAGCGTGTTCGCGAGTACGACGGACGGCGTGTTGGCGATCGACGTGGATCGTCTCGATCGCACGGAGCGTCTCGACGAAGGAACCACGAGCAAACCAGCGGCGAAAGAAGGGATGACGGGATGACGGGATGACGGGAGGACGGGAGGACGGGATAGGGGACTTACCGCGCGTCGCCGAGGCCGGCGCGGACCGCTTCGAGATCCAGTTCCATTTCCAGCTCGCGCAGCACCTCGTCCGAAATCGCGCCTTCGTTCCGCAGGCGCACCAGCATGCGACGCTCTGCACGAATCATCCGTGCGCGCAGCCGGCGTCGGCCATCGGGTGCGCCGCCCGCATGCTCGCGCAGGCGCACCCGGTCGCGCAGTTCCGCGCGCAGCCACTCCACGTCCCGCTTGTCCACCCAATCCTCGCGCGACGCATCCTCCAGTGCTTCGGCGCCGCGGCGTGCCGCTTCCAGGCGCGCGATGCGCTCCTCCTCGAGGTGCTCCACCTCCGGCGTGAACGCGAACCACCGGATGATCGGCGCCAGCGTGAGGCCCTGCACCACGAGCGTCATGATGATCACCACCATCGTGATGACGATCAACTCGGAGCGATGCGGAAAGGGAGCGCCGGTCGCCAGCACGAGTGGCAGCGCCAGCGCCGTGGCGAGCGAGATGATGCCGCGCATGCTCGTCCACGCCACGAGCGAGATGGCCTTCCAGCGTAACGGCTCCTCGTCTCGCCGGCGACCGCCGCGCAGGAGACGAGGCAGCACCTGCGAGATGGGGACCCACAACAGCCGCACGACGATCGCCACCACACCCACCACGACCCCCGTCCTGATCACGCCCCACACCCCCCCCGCCGGCACGGCCGACAGCAGCGAAGGAAACTGGACGCCGAGCAGCAGGAAGATCATCGCGTTGAGCAGGAACACGATGAGGTCCCACGCAACCTTGGTCTGCAGTCGCGACGACGGACCGACGGCAGTGGAATTGTGCTGCCGCAGATAGAGTCCGCCGGCGACGCACGCCAGCACGGCCGACACGTGCAGCTGCTCCGCCGCGACCCACGCGACATACGGGCCGGCGATGGTCAGCAGCGTCTCCGCGAGTGCGTCCTTGGTAAATCGCATGGCGCGGATGATCAGCCACCCCACGAGCAGTCCGATCAGCGTGCCGATGCCGGCGTCGATGAAGAAGCGAACCACGGTGGCGCCCCAGCTGAACTCTCCCGTCACCGCGGCAGCGATCGCGGCGCGATAGATCACGAGTGCCGATGCATCGTTGACGAGGCTCTCGCCCTCGAGAATCGTGACGACCCGGCGCGGAACGGGCAGTCGCGAGACGATGGCCGCGGCAGCCACGGCGTCGGGCGGCGAGACGATGGCGCCGAGCGCGATCGCGACGGCCCACGGCAGCCCGGGTATGAACGCCCGGGCGGCGATCGCAACGGCCACCGTCGTCACCAGCACCAGGCCGACGGCGAGTAGCCCGATCGGCCTGATGTTCTTCTTGAAGTCGCGCAGCGATGTGAAGAACGCCGCTGCCCAGAGGATCGGGGGCAGGAAGACGAAGAAGATGACGTCCGGATCGAGCTGCGGTACCTCCACGCCGGGCACGAGCCCGATGAGGAGACCGGCGGACACCTGGAGGATGGGCGTCGGGACGGGAAGCCGCCGCGCCAGCGCGGTGAGCGCAACCACGAGCGCGGCAAAGGCGATGGCGTAGACGACCGGCGGGAAGTGCGACATCCTGTAGGGTGGAAGTGTCGGGAAGAATATGGCGCGCCGGCGACCCTTCTGGATGGGCGGCGCGCCCGGTTGGGTCGCCGCGATCATCGCCGATGGTAGTCACTCACCCGAACTCCACGTATCTTCGACGGGGATCCACACGAGGCGAGGCCACACGATGAGCACCAGCGCTGTGACGACAGACAGGAAGGCCGAAGTCGCCGTGTTCGCGGGCGGGTGCTTCTGGGGAGTCGAGGACATCCTTCGCAAGGTGCCCGGCGTGGTCGAGACCGACGTCGGCTACACGGGCGGCTGGCTCGAGAACCCGACGTACCACGACACGCACGACAGCAAGTCCGGCCACGCCGAGGCGGTGAAGATCACCTTCGACCCCGCAGTGCTGAGCTACGAAGACCTGCTCGAGAAGTGGTTCTTCAAGCTGCACGATCCCACTACCCTCAACCGGCAGGGGAACGACAAGGGTACGCAATACCGGTCGGCCATTTTCCCCCAGTCGCCCGAACAGCGGGCGACGGCCGAACGTGTGATCAAGCGCGTGGGTGAGTCGGGAACGTGGCGAAAGCCGATCACCACGTCCGTCGAGCCGGCCGGCACCTGGTACAGCGCGGAGACGTATCATCAGGACTATCTGAAGAAGAATCCCGGCGGCTATACCTGCCACTTCATGCGCGACTAGCCTCGACGCGCTCTTTCCGGAATGACTGACCTCTCCAGAGTCGGCAAGTACGAAGTCCAGGACCTCATCGGCGAAGGCGCCATGGGCGTGGTGTACCGCGCCCTCGACCCGATGCTGAATCGCAGCGTCGCTGTGAAGGTCATGAACGACGCCCTTGCCCTGGATGACGACTTCCGCACCCGCTTCCTCCGCGAGGCACGCGCCGCCGGCTCGCTCCAGCACCCGAACGTCATCACCGTCTACGACTGTGGTGAGACCGACGGACATCTCTACATCGCCATGGAGTACGTGGCGGGCACGGACCTCGAGACCCTGATCGCCAGCAACGTCCCCATCAGCCTCGCCGACAAGATCGAGATCGTCATTGGCGTGCTGAACGGACTCGCCTACGCACACAAGCGGGGCATCGTCCACCGCGACATGAAGCCGGCGAACATCCGGGTGAACGAGGAAGGTCGAGCGCTGATCATGGATTTCGGCATCGCGCACACGACCTCCTCCAACGTCACCAGGACGGGCCTCATCCTCGGCACGCCGAATTACATGGCGCCCGAGCAGGTCACGGGCAGCAGCATCACGCCACAAACTGATATCTTCGCCGTCGGCGTGGTGCTCTACGAACTGCTCACCAACGTCCGGCCATTCGAGGGCGGCACGCTCCACAGCGTGCTGTTCCGCATCGTCAGCGAGAATCCGGAATCACCGGACAAGATCGTCACGGGGGTGCGTCCCGATCTCGCGGAGATCGTGATGAAGGCGCTGGCCAAGGAGCCAACCGACCGCTATGCCAGCGCGCTCGACATGGCGAACGCGCTCAGCAAGGTGAGTCAGGTGCTCACGCGCGGTGGCTCTCGGACGCTCTCGCTGCGCTCGTCCATCGAGATGGCGCTGGGCAAGGAGCAACAGGAAAAGCAGGCGGAGCTGGAACGTGCGGTCGAGAAGGAGCGCAAGCGGAGCAACATGCGGCTCATCGGCGTGGCAGCGCTCGCCGTGGTCGCCATCGGCACCACGCTCGTCCTGCGCGGCGGCAACGCGTCGCCGGGCGCGGAGCCGGCAGCCACGCTGCAGTCGGCGTCGAACACCACGCCGCCTGTGACGTCGATAGCGCCTGCACCGAAGGCAGAATCGCCGGCATCGGTCGCCGCATCGACGCCCTTGGTATCTGCACCGGGTGCCCAGCCGCGGGCGACGCCAAAGACCGAGGGCAGTGCGGCTCCGGCGACAGCCGACCTGTCGCCTGCGCTTTCGGCGCAGGTGTCCGCGCAGATGGCACGCCGGCGAGCTGTGGAGGCGGGCGCGATAGCTGCGCAGCTCACGTCCGGCGACCAACACCTGACGGCCGGCGCACAGCTCGTGAAGAGGACGCAACGTGAAGCGGCGATCCGGGAGTTCACGCAAGCCTCCATTGCGTTCGCCGAGGTGGAGCGTGCGGCGCGGGTTGTAGCGGCGACGACGGCGTCGGTGAGCGCGGTGCGCGAGCAGCCCAAGGCGCCCGTGGTTGCGACAGCGGCTCCGCCGCCGGTGCAGGCGCCGCCCGCGCAGCCGACGAGCAATCCGTCAGCGGAGATAGCAGCAGTGATCGCGCAGTATGCGCGGGCGATCGAGTCGCGCGACGTCGGAGAGCTCAAGCGGGTCTATCCGACGATGTCGGCCGCGCAGGCCAACGCGTTCGATGACTTCTTCAAGAGCGTCCGCAGCATCCGCGCGGCGTTCTCGGTGTCCGGCCTTCAGGTCGACGGCCAGACGGCTGATGCGAAGCTCAACGGCACGTACGACTTCGTGACATCGAACGGCCGCGACGAGCACCAGCCGCTCACTCTTCAGGCGACGCTGCGCAAGGATGGCGGCAGCTGGCGGATCGTCTCGATCAAGTAGCTGCCTAGAAGATGTACTCGATCGCGCCGGTGAGGATCAGGTTCGATCGCAGGCCGCCGGAGTTGAGCGGAACGAGTGCGTTCGTCACGATCGTCACCGACCTGGACGTCGTGAACTTGAAGCCGAACGAGCCGCTCACGATATCATCGCGGAGATCGGGAATGGTCGTCGGCGTGATGATGCGATGGAACGGCGCCTGGATCTCCACCGGCGCCGGCAGCGTGAGCTTCGAGTGGCCCACCTGGAGCTCACTCACGAGATCCACGGCGAGCGTGACACCATGCGCGATCTGGTCGTCGAAGCCGCCCGTCGCGAGCACGGCGTCGTTCTGCGTTTCGCCGGCACGATACAGGTAGCCGACGTTCGCGTGCGGTGAGATGTCGCCGACGCGGCCGGACAGCACCGCCAGCGCGCGCGCCGCGAACTTCCCTGAGCCAAGGAGGTCAGTGTCGTCACCCGTGGGAAAGCGGGCGTCGGCGACCACGGCGAGGCTCGCGCCGGGCGATTCCCGCAGGAGGACCTTTGCGCGCAGCGCAACGTCGCCGATGCCGAACGATGATCCCTCCACGTCACGCGTGGCCTGGAGCACGGGGTTCGTCGGCGTGCCGGCGAAGTAGTGCAGCGCCGACGTGCCGCCGAAGGGCACGAGCTGCGCCTCGCTCTTGCCGCGGAGGTGCGTGTTCACCAGCGGAAGCACGACACCGACGTCCACGCGATCGAACAGGCCGTACGTGGCGTAGAGCGTGGTCACCTCGACGCTGAGATCGAGATTCAGGCTCAGGTTGATGACGTCGTTCTCGCGGTCGGGTACGCCCATGAGGGCACAGTCCTGGCCGCCGTTCGCCGCCGCACAGCCGACGAAGTTCACGTTCTCGTGCGTGAACGCGAGCTGAATGTTGTCCATCGGCACGCCGCGCAGCGACCGGAAGTTGAAGCTGCTGCGCCCCACCCCCACCAATGACCGGCCACGGCCCATCGTCTGCGCACGCTCGGCGAAGATCGGACCGGCCGACGTGGACGTGCGGACCGGCACGCCGTTGACGAACTGGAAGGTCTCCGAACCGGACGTCGCGCCGATGGGCACGTTGGCTGTGCTGCCGCCGATGGCATCGATGAGGAAGCCGATCAGGCTCCCATTCTGCGCGTTCGCCGATGGGATGAAGTGCGCACCGTGGGCACGCACCGACGCCGCGTTGTTCGGATCGGCAGACCCGGTGAGAAAGAGAGGATCAGAGCCCGCGCCGAAGATGAACAGCTGCGAAATCTTCGAGCGGAGGCCCTGGTCCCGTTGCGCACGCGCAGTGGCGGGCGCACAGACGAGGAGGGCGAGGAGAAGGGCGTGATGCCGCACTGCGACCTCGAGTGCCAAGGACACGGCGCGTGCAGCCACGGCGGGCGCGCCGAAGTGGCCGCAATATGCCCGAGCCCGACTCGCGTGGCTAGTACGTGCGTGGCGACGAGAACCCTTCTGGATCCTCGCCGCCGTCCAGCTCCCGATCAGCTCTTCGCGGTCGAGCTGGCGTCGCCGGCGATCTCGGCGTCGGTGTGGTGGTGCTTGTCGATGTCCTTGGCGAGCCTCGACTTCTCGCTGTTCTTCTCGGCCTCGTCGTGCTGCTGGCGGCCCTCGAACAGGCGGTCCTTGCCGGCGTCGTCGTGCTTTCGTGTGTCGTCAGCACCATGGGTGTCGCTCGAGGTCAGCGCCTGCTCTGCCGTCGCGCTCTGATCCAGCGCGCGATCGCTGGCGTCGTGCTTGTGCCCGGTTGGGCTCTTGTCCTTGCTCATCGATCCCTTTGTGAGTGTGGGAGGATGAGGGGCAACTGTAGTGCCGCACTTCGAGTGCGGCACCTTGTCTACTGCGGCTTGAAGTCGATCGTGAACGTGGACCCTTCACCCAGCACGCTGTCCATCGTGAGTGAAAATCCCATCGACTCGCAGAATCGCCGGGAGATCGCGAGGCCAAGGCCCGTACCGCCGAAGCGCCGAGTGATGGACGAATCCTCCTGCGCGAACGGCTCGAAGATCGTCGTCTGATTTTCCGGCGACACGCCCACGCCGGTGTCCACGATGCTCACGGTCGCGGCGCTTCCGTCGTCGCGCGACGTCACGATGGCCGTGACGCTCCCCACCGCCGTGAACTTGAGCGCATTGCCCACGAGATTCACGACGATCTGACGCAGCTTCGTCGCGTCCGCGCGCACCATGGCCGGCGCAGAGGGCACCTGTGCGCTGAGCACCACGCCCGGCGCGCGCGGCAATGTCTCCAGGTCGGCGATGACGTCCGTCGTCACCGCAGCGATGTCCACGTCGCTGAGCTCCAACTCGGCATGGCCCGCTTCGATCTTCGAGAGGTCGAGGATCTGATCGATGAGGCCCAGCAGGCGCACCGCATTGTTCGACACGCGTTCGGCAAATGACTTCTCACGCTCCGATAGATTTCCCGCCCGGTTGGATGCGAGCACGCGGGAGAAGCCGATGATCGCCGTCAGCGGCGTGCGGAGCTCGTGGCTCATGTGCGCGACGAACTGCGACTTCGCGGCGTTCGCCGACTCGGCGAGGTCGCGGGCGAGGAACAGCTCGTCCGTCTGCTGCCTCAGCTCCTCCGTCTGGACCTCGAGTTCGTGCGCCTGGTCAAGCAGGCGCATTTCGGCGCGACGCATCTCGCTGACGTCGTGCAGGATGGTGGAGAAATGCGAAAGCGAGCCATCAGCATTGCGATGCGCGATGACGATCTGGCTCATCGTCCTGATATTGCCGGCCGGATCGACGATCTGCGTCTCGCCGCGCCACGTTCCCTCTTCCGCCGCGACCCTGGTTGCTTCCTCGAGCACGCGCCTGCCGTCGTCCCCGACGTGGCCGACGCGGATGGCATCGCGCGGGATGTCGCGCATCGGCGCACCATCGGCGCCGGGCGGCACCGGGCCCAGTCCCAACAGGTTGCGACTGGTCTGGTTCACGTAGAACAGTTGCCCGTCGAGCCCGAACATGCCGACGATGTCCGGCGTCTGGTCCAGGATCGCCGCAAGGCGCCGGCGACCTGTCTCCGCCTCCACGCGCGCGGTGACGTCGATGAGGATGACGTGAAGTACCGGCGGCCCGTCCGCATTCACGGGGCTGGCGTAGACCTCCACCTCGCGCGGTTCACCGGTCGCCGTGAACTGCGTGCGGCGAAACATCGTGATGTCGCCCGACTTGACCCTCTGCACAGTGGAGTCGGAGTCCGATGGATCGACGCGCGTGAGGATGGAGCCATGGTGACCTACGAGCTCGCTTTCCTCGTATCCATAGAAGCGAAGTGCGGCGGGGTTCGCCGCGAGGATGATGCTCGTCTCCCCATCGACGAGCAGTTGCACGGTGCCATTCTTTTCGAACAGCTCGCGGTACCGTGCCTCGCTTGCCTTCACGAGCTCATTCGCTGCATGTTCGGTGGTGACGTCGCGAAAGTAGCAGAGCGATCCTTCGATCCGTCCGTCTTCGTCGAACAGCGGGCGCGCGGCTGTCGCGACCGCCAGTGAACGACCATCCGGATGGGGATAGATCAACAGACGCTCAGGCTGGTCTTCGCCCGTGCGAAGCGCCGCGATGATGGGATGCTTGATGCGCTCCAGCAGCCGGCCGTCGCCCTCGAACGCCACCCAGGGAAGATCGAGCAGCACCGCGCCGAGCATGACGGAACGAGGCGCGCCGAGGATGCGTTCGGCCGCTTGATTCACGGCCTGGATGACGCCGTCCGCATCGAGGATGGCGACGCCTTCGGACAGCGCCTCCAGGATGGTATCCATGCGCAACTTCAGAACGATAGCTATTCGATCGGAGGGCACTGATTGCGTCCGTGGGCTTCGTGCGTCGAGATAGGGTGCTTGGCGATCGGAACCACCGCCTCGCGGTTCGTACGGTCAGGCCGTTGCCGTGAGTATCGGCAATCATTGCGCCGAACTGCTGCGCGATCGGATCAGGCGCGTCGCGCCCTCCGGGTGCGCCTGAAGCAGTCGATGGCATGGTCGTCCACGAGACCCACCGCCTGCATCCAGGCGTAGACGATCACCGGCCCGACGAACTTGAACCCCTTCTTCTTGAGCGACTTCGAGATCGTCTCCGAGAGCGGCGTCCGTGCGAGCGGCGTCACGCCGTCGCCACGCATGGGTGTGTCGTTCACGAACGACCACGCGAAGGTCGAGAAGTCCTCCCCCGCCTCCGCCATCGCGATGTAGATCCGCGCGCCGTTGATCGTGGCGTCGATCTTGGCGCGGGAGCGGATGATGCCGGGATCCGCGACGAGCCGTGCGACATCGCGTGCGCCGAACTTCGCCACGGCCTCGGGATCGAAGCCCTTGAACGCTTCTCGGAAGCCGTCACGACGCCGGAGGATGGTGAGCCACGACAGTCCGGCCTGGAACCCCTCGAGCATCAGCGTCTCCCACAGGGCACGACTGTCGTGCACCGGCACGCCCCACTCGTCGTCGTGATAGCTGCGCAGGAGCGGGTCACCTTCAGCCCAACGGCAGCGGATGACGGATGGTGGCATCGTGGCAATCCATCCGCACGGGTCGGGTGGTCGGCGGCGTGCGCTGTGCATGAACCGCACGATCTGGTGGGCACAATCTAGCCGTTTCGCCTTGGATGATCGATGAGCCAGCTCCGGCAAGCGGCGCGCCGTCTCGTATCCGAGCCGGAGCGCTGACGCTCACCTGGTCGTGATGCGTGCACGCTTTTCGAGCTCGTGGAGCATCGGCTCCACCTCGCTGTCATAACAGCTCGGGCAGATGCCGTGGCTGAATCGCATTCCCGTGAGATTGGAGACGTAGCCCTCTACCG
>JBBQDT010000056.1:0-24542 GCA_038319955.1 Gemmatimonadales bacterium
ACTCAGCTTCACCGGGACCTCGGACCTGTCGTCGCTGTCCTTGTGACTGCACGCGGAGGTGAGAAGCACCGCTGCAACGGCGATCAGTGGAAGTCGAATGGCGCGCATCGGACACTCTGGGTAGGTGACGAGCAATCATCGACCTGCAGGCAGCGCTGCGCAAGATGTGTTTGCGATTGGCGCTGCGAAAGCGAGTGGAACGCAACTGCGACAACTACAACTGCCTGACGCGGATGAACGCGGAGGCATCACGGATTTTTACGGAGACAACGGAACAGAAGGCATTGTTGTTCTGTCGTATCAGCGAAATCCGTGCGGCAGTCATCCGTGTCAATCCGCGTCAGGCTTTGTGTCGTTCAGTTCTGTCGCCGCCTGGATCCGCCACTTTCCAGATGCGCACACACTCGATCCGCCCTACTCCACTGTCACCGACTTCGCGAGGTTGCGCGGCTGGTCCACGTTGAGACCACGTTTCGCCGCGATGTAGTACGCCAGCAACTGCAGCGGAATTGCCGCCAGCACCGGGTTCAGCATGTCGATCGTCTCGGGGATGCGGAACTCGTAGTCGATCTTCCCCTCCAGCGACGGCTCGTCGCGGCTCGTCAGCACGATCACGCGACCGCCACGCGCCTTCACCTCCTGCACGTTCGACACGACCTTGTCGAACACCGAATCGTGCGGCGCCACGAACACCACCGGCATGTCCTCATCGATCAACGCGATGGGACCGTGCTTCATCTCCGCCGCTGGGTAGCCCTCGGCATGGATGTAGCTGATCTCCTTCAGCTTGAGCGCGCCCTCGAGCGCCACGGGGAAGTTGTAGCCACGCCCCAGATACAGGAAATTCGTCGCATCCACGAACGCTTCGGCGATCTTCTCGATTTCCGGCGCGCGGTCGAGGATGTTCTGGATCTGCGCCGGCAGCTTCTCCAGCGCCTGCGTTACCTCACGTCCCTGCACCACCGACATCGTGCGCAGGCGGCCAAGCTTCAGCGTCAGCAGCGCGAGTGCGACCACCTGGCTCGTGAACGCCTTCGTCGACGCGACGCCGATCTCCGGACCGGCATGCAGGTAGATGCCGCCGTCGTCTTCGCGTGCAATCGTCGAGCCGACCTGATTCACCAGTCCGAGCGTCTTTGCACCGCGGCGCTTCGCCTCGCGCATCGCGGCCAGCGTGTCCGCCGTCTCGCCCGACTGGGAGATGACGACGCACAGCGTCTTGTCCGTCACGATCGGGTTGCGGTAGCGGAACTCCGACGCGTACTCCACTTCGCAGCGAATGCGCGCGTGCTCCTCGATCATCATCTTGCCGATGAGCGCACTGTGCCAGCTCGTGCCGCACGCGGTGATGATGATGTGGTCGAAGTGCTGGAGCTCGTCCTTCGACAGGTTGAGTCCACCAAGCTTGGAAAATCCATCCTCGTCCACCGATCGGCCACGCATCGTGTTCTGGATGGTCTGCGGCTGCTCCATGATCTCCTTCAACATGAAGTGGGCGTAGCCGCCCTTCTCGATCTTGTCGAGGTCCCAGTCGATGCGATTCACGCGCTTCTTCACCGTCTGCGCGTTGAGGTCCATCACGCGATAGCCATCCTTCGTCAGCACGGCCATCTCGCCGTCGTCGAGGTAGACGACTTGCCGCGTGTGCTGGAGAATCGCCGCCACATCGCTGGCGACGTAGTTCTCACCCTCGCCGAGACCGATGAGGAGCGGGCTCCCCTTGCGCGCCGCGACGATCTTCTCGGGATCATTCGCCGAAATCACCGCGATGCCGTACGTCCCCTCGACGAGCGCGAGGGCGTCCACCACCGCCTCCTCGAGATTCCCGTCGAACGCCGCCTCGATGAGGTGCGCGAGCACCTCCGTGTCCGTCTCCGAGACGAAGGTGTGCCCCGTCTTCTGGAGCAGCGCCCGCAGCGGTCCGTAGTTCTCGATGATCCCGTTGTGCACCACCGAGATGGTGCCCTTGCAATCGTGGTGCGGATGCGCGTTGCACTCGTTCGGTTGGCCGTGCGTTGCCCATCGCGTGTGCGCGATGCCGACGTTGCCGCGAATCGGCTTCGCCGCGATCGCGGCCTCGAGCATGGCGATCTTGCCCTTCGCCTTCCGCGTGTCCACGCCCTCGCCGTTCATCAACGACACCCCCGCGGAGTCGTAACCGCGATACTCGAGGCGCTTGAGACCGTCCACGAGCAGCGTCGTCGCGTTCTTGGTTCCCACGTAACCCACAATTCCGCACATGAGGCAATCCTTGTTGAGAGATCGGGTCCCGCCTACGCTCAGCCCTGCAAGGCGTCGAGTGGCTCACGCGACCGACGAACCAGTTCACGCGCTGCGTCCTCGTCTGGTGCTTCCGCAATCACGCGGACAATCGGCTCCGTGCCGGAGGGACGAACATGGACCCACCGGTCCGGCCACGAGAGCCGCAGCCCATCCTGCGTGTCCACCGCCGCGTCCGGAAATGCTGCACGCAGCGCACCATACACCTGTTCGAGGCTGACGTTCGGCCGCGGCAGCTTGTCCTTCACGATCACGTACCGCGGCAGGCCGGCCACGATCGCCGATAGCGGACGCCCTTCCTCCACCAGTAATTGCAGAAGCAGGGCCGCGCCGATCGGCGCATCGCGTCCGAGGTGCACTTCGGGCAGGATGACCCCGCCATTTCCCTCTCCGCCAATGGGTGCGTTCAGCTCGCGCATGCGCACGGCAACGTTCACTTCGCCAACCGGCGCCCGCACCGCCTCCACCCCCGCTTCCCGCGCCACGTCGTCGATCAGCAGGCTCGTCGAAAGGTTCGTCACCACCGGACCCTTCCGATGGCGCAGCACGAGCCGCGCGGCCAGCGCGAGCGTGTAATCCTCACCGATCGCCCTTCCCTCCTCGCTCAACAGCGCCAACCGGTCCACGTCGGGGTCAACGGCAAAGCCGATATCAGCGCCCGAGCCCCGCGCGAACTTCTCGAACTCCCGAAGATTGTCCGGAATCGGCTCGGGCTCGCGCGGGAAGCGCCCATCGGGCTCGAGGTTCATGGCCATCACCTCGCACCCCAGCCGCGCGAGCAGTGCCGGCATGATCGACGCACCTGCCCCCCTCACGCAGTCCAGCACCACCTTGAACTTGCGCGCCCGGATCGCCTCGACGTCGATGTACGGAATGGCGAGCACGGACTCGATGTGCCGCGCCGCCACTTGATCGTCGGTGCTCACCTCGCCGATCGCGTCCCACGTCGCGTACGGAATACCGGTGTCGATCAGTGCACGCATCGCCAGCCCCTGATCCGCTTCCAGGAAGAGTCCGGTGGACCCGATGCACTTGAGCGCATTCCACTCGATCGGATTGTGGCTCGCCGAGAGCATCAGCCCGCCCGCGGCATGGTGATGCTCCACGGCCAGCTGGCAACCGGGGGTCGTCGTGAGCCCGATGTCGATCACGTCCGCGCCGACGAGTTGCAGCGTGCCCACGACGATCCGGTGGAACATCGGCCCGGAGACGCGACTGTCGCGACCAACGATGATCTTCCGCGACGCCCCGGTCTGGGCGATCGACCAGGCGCCGAACGCCGCGGCGTAGCGCGCCACCACGTCGGGCGTGAGCGAATCGCCCACCTGCCCGCGGATGCCGGACACGCTCACCATCAACCCGCTGCTGCCACCCTTCGCCATGACGCCTCCGTCCGTGGAAGCCGAAAGGTATTCGGGCCCCCTACCCGGGCAAGCGCACGCGCCGCTTGTCCGCAAGCGAGGCAGCCCCGTAACTTCGGGGCGCGCCGGCACGCGGCCGTGTCACGCAACAAGTGATTCTCTCCCTCCGAATCCCGGTAATCTGAGCGCCGCCGTCCGATTTCCCATTCGCCTCAAGCTGGCAGCCCTGGCCGGCGGCTCGGTCCTGCTCACGCTCGCAATCATCGTGGTGCCCACCTGGGTGCGGGTGCGCTATGCACTCACCCCGGAAGAGGGACAGCAACTCCTCCTCGAAGTGGTGGGCTACACCACGCTCGCGCTCGTGCTGGCGATGGGCCTGGCAATGTGGGGCGCCGGTCGATTCACGCGCGGGCTCGTCGCCATCACGTCGCACACTGAACGCATCGCCGGCGGACAGCTGCGCGAGGAGCTCACGTTCGAATCCAACGACGAGGTGGGTCAGCTAGCCACCTCCTTTCGCGAAATGAGCCGTGGGCTGCGCATCCTCGTCTCGCAGCTCGACGTGAGCGCCGTGGATGTCGCCGCCACCGCCGAGCAGCTGGCCGCCAGCGCGCAGGAGATGACGGCGTCCACTGCGGAGGTGTCGAGCGCCGCAGTCGCCATCGCTGATTCGGCTTCCCTCCAGACACGCGGCGTGAACAACGCCTCTGACGCTTCGGCCCGTGTCGCCACGAGGGCCGTTGCCGTGGCCAGTCATGCGGAGCAGGCCCGCAGCGCGGCCGGCGTGGCACAGCGCACCGCTCGGCGAGGCACCGTCGCCGCGGACGAGGCCCTTGGCGCCATGGCGGAGATCAGCGCCGTCACCGCGGCCGCAGTGCCGGCGGTCGTCGAGCTTGGCGAGAAATCGCAGCGCATCGGCAAGATCACCGACGTCATCGGCTCCATCGCGCGCCAGACCAACCTGCTCGCCCTCAACGCCGCCATCGAGGCGTCGCGCGCGGGCGAGCACGGCAAGGGATTCGCCGTGGTCGCCGACGAAGTGCGGAAGCTCGCCGCGGAGAGCGCCCGCGCGCTGGACCAGATCCGCAAGCTCGCCACCGAGATTCGCCTGAGCGCGGTGCGCACCGAGGAGCAGATCCTCCAGGCGAGCGACCGTGTCACCACGGGAGAGAGCGTCATCCGCGCATCCGCCGAGGCGCTCACCCAGATCGATCGCGAGATCACGAGCGCACGCACCGCGGTGGACCGCATCGTGGAGGTGGCAGAGGCACAGCGGAGCGAAGCGGAATCATTGGCACGAGAGATCGGCGCCCTCTCGCTCTCCGCAGAGAACAATGCCGCGACCGCGCAGGAGGTCAGCGCCGTGGTGCTGGAGCAGACCGCAGCGATGACCAGCGTCGCCATGTCGAGCCAGCAGCTCGCGCAGGTGGCCGAGCGCCTGAAGTCGTCCCTGCGTTTCTTCGATCTCTGACGAAAAGTGAACGGCGCTTCACGTGAGTGACCCGCTCGCGCTCCTGCCGCTCGCCATCGCGGCTGGCGGCGGACGTATTGGCGCATACGGCAACGAGGCAGCAGACGATTTCGAGGCGCAACAGCTCGTCGCGGCGGGGCTCACGCTGCTCCAGCGCAGCGCGCCGCTCGTCCGCGCACTCAGTGGCAAGCGCTCGGCATTGCTGCTGCCCACGTCGCCGGCGTTCATCACGGCACTCGCCGCCAGCGACGGGCGCGGCGCGGTGCTCATCAATCCGCTGGCGGCGCCGGCCGAGATCGCGTTCCAGTGCCAGGATGCCGATGTCGGCGCGATCTGCACGGTCGCGTCGTTCGTGCCGCGGTTGCCGGCGCACCTCCCCATGGTGCTGCTCGATGACGCACCACGCCTGGCCCGCGTGTTCGTGGACGGCCGCTCGCACGACGTCGACCTGGGCGCACATCACGGGTTGTCCATCGAAGGGCAGCGCGACGTCGATGGGCGTGATGAGGAGGCGGTGATCGTCTACACGTCCGCGATGCGCGGAACACCGTTGGGCGCTGTGCTGACCCATCGCAACCTGCTCGCGAACGCGCGCTCGACCATCGAGGCGATGGGCATCGTGTCGAGCGACCGCGTGCTCGCCATCCTCCCGTACGCGCACCTCTTCGGCCTCACCGTGACGGCGAGCGCTCCGCTCCTCGCCGGCGCGCGCGTGACGACCATGGACCGCTTCAATCCGGTCAGGGCGGCGGAGCTGCTCGCAACCGGTGTCACGGTGATCACCGGGGTGCCGGCGGTGTTTCACGCCATGCTCACGGCCATCGAGCGACGCGGCCTTCGCTTCGAGGACTCGGTGTTGCGGCTGTGCGTGTGCGGTGGTGCGGTGCTCCCGATCGAGCTTCAGATGCGCTGGGCCGATGCGACGGGGATCGAGCTGCGCGAAGGATACGGACTCACCGAGGCGGGCCCGGTGTGTCTCTTCAACCGCCCGTCCGCGCCGAACACACGCGGCACCCTCGGCGTGCAGTTTCCCGGCGTCGACATTGCCATCTTTCCGCCGGCCGACTACGCGCAGGACGCGCCTGTGCCCGACGCCGAGCCCCTTCCTGACGACGAGAGCGGCGAGATCTGTGTGCGTGGCGTGAACGTGTCGCCTGGCTACATCGGCGGCGCGCTGGGACTGCCCCGACGGGGCGAGTGGCTCTACACGGGCGACGAAGGCGTCCGCGACGCAGCAGGCCGTGTGACGTTTCTCGGCCTGCTCAAGCCGATGTTCACGCGCAACGGCTTCAACGTGTATCCGCGCGAGCTCGAACGTGTCGTGCGTGAGATGCCCGGCGTGACGGGGGTCGTCTGCACCCCGATCCCCGATCCGGCCAAGGAGAACGACATCCTGCTGCGCGTCGACGGTGACGTGACGGAGGCTGACGTGAAGCGGTGGTGCGAGCAGCGCCTGAGTATCTACAAGCAGCCGAGCGTGATCGAGGTGCTATCCAGCCGCGACGGATGCGTATGACGGCACCCGAGGCACGAGCGTGATCCGCCCGCTCTCGACGGCGCCCACCATCGCGGTGACGATCTTCGGGTCGAACTGAGAGCCGCTGCAGCGCAGCAGTTCGGCAACGGATGCCTCGATGCTCATGCCGTCCGGACGATACGGGCGGTCGCTCGTCATCGCGTCGAATGAATCCGCCACGGCGGCGATGCGCGCCTCGAAGGGAATGTGTTCGCCCGCCAGACGATCCGGGACGCCGCGACCGTCGAAGCGCTCGTGGTGCGACCGCACGATGTTGAGCGCCACCGGCGTGTCGCCCAAGAGCGGCGCAAGAATCCGCCAGCCCACCACCGGATGCGTCATGATGTGCTCGTACTCGGCGTCCGTGAGCTTGCCCGGCTTGTTGAGAACCTCCTCACGCACGCCGATCTTGCCGATGTCGTGTACGTGTCCGCCAAGCTCGATCTGCCGCAGCAGCTCTCCGTCGAGCCCCAGCTCACGGGCAATCATCACGGAGTAGTGGCTGACGCGCACCGAATGGCCGCGGGTGTAGGGGTCCTTCACTTCCAGCGCTTCCGCCAGCGATTGCACGCTGGCGAGAAACAGCTCTTCGAGACGACGCGCCTGGACGGCGACTTTTTCCTCGAGCGTCTCCTGGTAACCGCGATTCTCCATGACGAGCCGACGTTTCTCGAGCGCCTGGGCGACGCGGGCGCGTACTTCCTCGAGATGAAAGGGCTTGGTGAGGTAATCCATCGCGCCGATCGCCAGGCAGCTCACGGCGACTTCGACGTCGGCCACGGCGGTGATCATCACTACGGCGGTATCGGGCCACCGGCCGCGGACCCGCCGCAACAGCTCCAGCCCGTCCATCTTGGGCATCCGCAGGTCGCTCATCACGAGCGTGACGGTCTGCTGCTCGAGCTGCGCAAGCGCCTCTTCGCCATTCCCCGCCTCGAGGCAGGTGAAGCCGTCGGTCCGCATCAGGTGCACGAGCACCTGCCGGAGCCGAGGCTCGTCGTCGACGATGAGACAATATTGCGTGAGGCGGTCTTCGGACATTGCGTAAAATGACCCTTGGAACAGCATGAAGCGACGGGGCCAGTTGCGCTCCCCCTTCGCACCGCCGCTAACTTGCGCGGCATGACCAGACTCGAGGAAGTATCGGCATGACACGCGTATTCGACGACGACCTTCTGGCGGCCTTTGCAACACGCGCGATCCACGCGGGCCAGCGGCCAGAACCCCTGGCTGGCGCCATCATGACCCCGATCTACCAGACCTCGACGTATGTGCAGGAAGGGATCGGACAGAACAAGGGCTACGAGTACGCTCGCGGCAAGAACCCCACGCGCGAGGCACTGGAGCGAAACGTCGCGTCGCTCGAGGGGGGCCGCCACGGATTCGCCTTCAGTTCCGGGATGGGATGCGTCGACTCCATCATGAAGCTCTTCAAGTCGGGCGACCACATCGTCTGCGCCGAGAACCTCTACGGTGGCGTGTTCCGGCTGTTCGACAAGCTGCTCCAGAACTACGGCCTCACGTTCTCTTGGGTCGACACGCGTGATCCGCAAATCATCGAAGATGCGATGACTCCCGCAACACGGATGGTGTTCGTCGAGACGCCGACGAACCCGCTCATGCGCATCTGCGACCTGCGCGCTGCGGCCGAGATCGCTCATCGGCACGAGGCGCTCCTGCTCGTGGACAACACCTTCGCGTCGCCGTTCTTCCAGCGTCCGCTGGAGTTCGGCGCCGACATCGTCTACCACTCCACCACCAAGTATCTCAACGGTCATTCGGACATGATCGGCGGCATCGCCATCCTGAACGACGATGATCTCGCCACGCGCTTGCAGTTCATCCTGAACGCGGCGGGCGCCGTGCCCGGCCCGTTCGACGCATGGCTCGCCCTTCGCGGCACGAAGACCCTGCACCTCCGCATGCCGCGCCACGACGAGAACGGCCGTCAGGTCGCGGCATGGCTGGCCGAGCGGCTCGGTGAGGACAAGGTCATCTATCCTGGCCTTCCCTCGCATCCCCAGCACGAGTTGGCCAAGGCCCAGATGTCGGGCTTCGGCGGGATGATCTCGGTGGAGCTCGGAACGAAGGACAAGGCGAATGCAGTGCTCAGCCGCTGTCGGGTGTTTTCACTGGCGGAGTCGCTGGGCGGGGTGGAAAGCCTCATCAGCCATCCGGCGTCGATGACGCACGCGAGCGTGGAGCCTGCCCGTCGTGCCCACCTGGGCATCACGGAGGGCATGATTCGGCTGAGCTGCGGCGTGGAGGACGTCGGGGACCTGATCGCGGATCTCGAGCACGCCTTTCACGTTATTTGAGGGTCAGCGGGTCAGAGGGGCAGAGGATCAGGGGAACAGCGCCCGCTGCCCCGCTGACCCGCTGACCCGCTGACCCGCTGACCCGCTGACCCGCTGACCCGCTGACCCGCTGACCCGCTGACCCGCTGACCTTGACTGACACTTAACGAACCTCCACTCCGTAAGACGGGAATACCATCCGTCCAGGAGCGACGCGCATGCCGACCCCGCTGCCACAGATTTCCTCCCGCGCATGGGAACACCCGGCGGATCGCGCCGCACTCAACACGCTGCGCGCCATTCCGGGCTTCGACGAGATCGTGCGCCAGGTGGCCACGTTCCTCACCGAGCGTCGCGTCCGACAGATCTTCCTCGCGAACGCTGTGCAGGTCAACCCGGTGCAGCGCCCCAGGCTGGACGCGCTGCTCACCGACGTCTGCACCACGCTCGACTGGCCGAAGCGTCCCGAGTTGTACGTCACGCAGTCGCCGCTGGTGAATGCGTACGCGATCGGATACGAGTCTCCCTTCATCGTCATGACGACCGGCGCGCTCGAGCTGCTGGAGACCGACGACGAGCGCCGCTTCCTGCTCGCGCACGAGCTCGGGCACAGCATGAGCGACCACATGACTCTGCGCACCATCGCGATGGTGCTCCTGTCGGTCGGCTCGATGGCGTTGCTGCCCATCGGTCTCGCGCTGTTGCCCTTCCAGCTCGGACTGCTCGAGTGGCATCGCAAGAGCGAGCTGTCGAGCGACCGCGCCGCACTGCTCGCGATCCAGGACAAGCTCGTCGCGCAGACCGCATTCATGCGCCTCGCCGGCGGTCGCGACTACGGTGACACCACGAGCGCCGACGCGTTCATGGCGCAGGCGGCCACCTATGAGACCACTGGCGACACCTGGGACAAGATCCTCAAGATCTTCAACACGGCGTTCCGCGAGCATCCATTCAACACCGTTCGCGCTGCGGAGCTCGAGCGGTGGCGCACGAGTGGCGAGTACGACTCCATCATCGCCGGCGGCTACACTCGTCGCGGGGAGAAGGGTCAGGGGCTCGGCGACGACTTCTCGGACGCCGCACGCTACTACTCCGGCAAGGCGAACGCCGGAATGTCGAGCGTGAGTGATGCGCTCGACCGCGCCAAGTCCGCATTCACCGACGCCTTCCGGGGTCGCGAGGAGCCACCGATTCCGCCGACCGAGCCGTCGGCCTGAACCAAGGAACGAAAAAAGGGGCGGAGATGCGATGGCATCTCCGCCCCTTTCTCATGTTCACTCAGGGCATGCGGCCGATCGGATTGCCGCTGATCGGGTTGCCGATACGACCGGCGAGTCGCGTCACCGTGAGCTCGCGCGACTGCGAATTGTCAGCGAGCGTCGGCGGATTCTCGGGCAGCCCTGCCGCAGTGCTCACCACTGGACCGATGCGGTACGAGCCAGCGGACAGGTTGTCGGGAATGCGCACCACGACCGACTCGAGTCGGCTGTCCAGGGGAAAGATCGTGCTGGCCGAGGGTGCCTGCGCCGAGGGCACGAGCGTGATCGGGCTTCCGGGGGTGAGACCGGTCGGTGTAAGGCGGATCGCGGTGACGACGGCCGGACTCGGCGCCGTTCCTCCGTTGGTGAGCGAGTAGCTGACCGTCAGGAGTCCTCCGGTCGAGATGCTGCGCAGCGAGAGCGCGGTCTGCGACACCTTCAAGTCCGGTCGCCCCGTCGTATCCAGGTTGGCGAACTGGCTGAATTCGAACGACAGGTGCTCGACGCCGCTGTCGATCGCATAGGCGTCCTTTGGCGTGAACACCATTGCCACGAGTCTCGCCGCGCGGTTGCCGGCGCGCGCCATGAAAGCGAGTGCGTTCGGCAACACACCCTCCGGATTTCGCGGCACGTGGAAGAGCGCGACCTGCGGATACGTCGTCCCGGCGCATAAAACGGTCGGATGTGTCGGATCGAACGCGGGGTTGATCGGCAGGATCTCGATCGCTTCCCCTGGCACCGGCAGTCCACCCGGTGTGTAGTCGGCTGGATTGGCCGGCTTGTCGTGCGCGCGCACGAGCATGTCGTCGTCGATGCCGGGCAGCACGCCGTAGTTGCCACCCGGCGCCACAGGACACATCGCCACGCGCACCGCCTTCTCGAACCGCACGTGCGGGAAGGAATGGTACTCGTAGTAGATGGGATACTGGCAGAACTTGGTGGTGAACGGACCGCTGCAGTGGCTCTGGAAGAACGTCGTGTTCTGCGTCACCACGACGATCGTCGGTGTGACGACTGAGCCTGCGTCGAGCCCGACGGCCGCGTGCTTCAACGGCGTCTGGATGGTCGCGGGAATCGTCGGCTGGACGATCTCCGTCTTGGCGTCGGAACCGATGCCCATCTGCGGCGGAATCGGCGTATTGGGACCGTTGTAGACGTACATCGCCATGTACAAGACGAGACGCGCGGTCGCCGTCGGGATGGACTCGTTGTTCGGCGGTGGATCCATCCGCCCTTGGTTCGACTGGAGGAAGTCGTCCAGCGTAAGGAGTCGCGAACGGGCCGCGGCAACCTCACCACCGGCGAGTCGCTCCTTGATGGTGGCCCATTGCGACAGGGCGTTCGCTTCGAGCTCCGGAGCGAATAACGCCTGGATGAGGGCGATGACCTCCGCATCCAGCGTACCGGCTTGGGAGAGCTGGTAGCGCGCGCCCGGCGGTGCGAGGAAGGCAGACGGCCGAGTGGACGTGTCGGTACAGGACGTGAGGACGAGCAGGCTCGCGACGAGCATCAGCGCAGTGCGTCGCATTGGGGGGGCCTCGGATGAAGTCTTATATGACTGCAGTACAACCTTTAATGGTCGAGCCGGACGCCGCGTCAGCGCCCGCCGGCGATGATTCGCTGGAATTTCTTGTTGCCCTGCAGGTCGCGCCACCACCAGACGGTGCGCGCCGCGAACCCGCGTCGATGATCCGGGTTGACGGTGAGATAGTCCTCGATGAGCCGGATCGCCTCGTCCTGCTCGTTCAACATCACCCGCACGACAACCTCATAGCCCTGCACCTCGTGCCGCGGATCTTCCTGCGGAGTGGCGCGCGTACGCAGCAGCACGTGGTGCGCGCTGTCCTTGAGCCCCGCCCGCACGAGCGTCCCCGCGACGAACACCTCGGCCCTCTTTCGCGGCAGCGCGCGCGCCGAATCCGGGAACAGTTCGGCGTACTGCCGAGCGTACGCCCATGCGCTGTCGGCGTCGGGCTGCTTGTACTTGGTGAGATACATCATCAGCCGGCACTCGACGAGAAACGGGTCGCGCGGAAACCGGCGGTGGCCCTCGTCGCACCACTGCATGGCCTCGGGAAACGACTCGAGATTGTAGTACGTGGTGAACAGCCGCGACATGACGCTCTTCGCCGAGCTCAGGTAGGCATCCGCCTTGTAGGCGTTATAGGCGGCGACGTTCGCCTTCTGCAGCTCCGACTGGCGTGCGTACACGGCGCTCAGCGCCGCCCACGCGCCAGCGTGATTCTTGTCGATCGACACCGCATTCGTGAGCGTCGACTCCGCCTGCACCAGGACGCGCTCGGCCTGCGAGGGGTCGGCGATGAGATGCCGCGTGAACTGCAGGAAGAGCAGCTCACCCTTGTACTGCATCGCATCCACGTCCCTCGGATCTATCGCCAGCGCGCGCTCGACTGCCGATAGTCCGCTGTCGGCAACCGCGGCCTGGCGCGACGCGTCGCGCGTGAGCGCCCGCGCCTTGGCCAATGCGAGCCCAGCTCTCACCGTCGGTGCTTCGACGCCCTGTTTATCGACCTGCTCGGCGCGCGCCAGAAAAGAGTCCGCCTGGGCAAACGCCACCTGCGCGGGAGCATCGGCGTGCGCGCTCACCAGCGAGTCGGCATCCTTGCGGCGCTTCTCCGCGCGCTGCACGAGCATCCACGCTTCGCTGTTCGTCGTGCCCTTTCGCTGGTCGCGCAAGCGTACCTGGGCGCCGAGCTGCCCACGCAGAAACTCGCTCACCTCCACCGCGACCCGGCGCTGCAATCCCGCCGCATCGTTCGTATCAAGCTCGAAGCTCTTCTTGGCGAGGTCGACCTCGGACACTGGGTCCACGAGCCGAACGGTGACTTTCACCCCCTTGTTGCTGGGTTCCACCGCGCCGCGCACAACAGTGGCCACCTTGAGCGCGTGCGCAATACTGTCGAGGGGAATGGTCGCACCGCGGAACGGACGCACGCCCTCTGCAGAAATCACGTCGAGGGCAGACACCTGCGACAGCTGCTCGATGAGCGACTCGGTCAGCCCGTCGGCGAGATAGCGCAACTCCCCATTCCTGCTCTCGTCGGCGAAGTACAGCACACCCACCCGGCTCGCGTTCTTGTCGCCGGCGAGTGCAGTTCTCGGCGGCCAGAGCGAGCGGGCGCCGAGTATGCCCGCGGTCAGCAGGAACGCCGCAATCGAAACGAACACCGCGATCCGTCCCGGCGTCGCACGACGTCGATTCTCGTTCTCCTGCATGCGATACGCGGCCGTGTACGCGCGCGTCGAGCGCTTGCCCGTCGAGGTGACACCACCGCCCAGGAGTGCGGCCTTGAACTCGCCCACCGATGCGAAGCGATCTGCCGGCGTCTTCTCCATCGCCTGCATGATGATGTCCTCGAGCTCCTGCGGAACCGCACTACGGACGATCCTGATCGACGGCACCTCTTGCATCGTGTGCCGCGCCATGATCGTCATGGCGCTCTTCCCCTCGAAGGGCACCGAGCCCACCAACATCTCGTACAGCACGCAGGCCAGGCTGTACATGTCGCTACGGCCGTCGAGCTGGACCCCCGCAAACTGTTCGGGACTCATGTACGTCGCGGTGCCGATCGACATGCCGGTGCCCGTCAACCGGTCGCTGTCCATGTCCTGCACCAGTCGGGCGATGCCGAAGTCCGCGACGACGGCGTGCCCGCTTTGCAGAAGGATGTTCTCCGGCTTGATGTCGCGGTGCACGATGCCCTGGCTGTGCGCATACTCGAGCGCGTCGGCCACCTCGCACGTGATGGCGATGGCGTCGTCGATCGTCAGTTGCTGTACGCGATCGAGCCGCTTGCGCAACGACTCGCCCGGCACGTACGGCATGACGTAATACAACACACCATTCGCACTTCCAGAATCGTACGCGGGAAGGATGTTCGGATGGCTGAGCTGCGCCGCGATGCGGATTTCGCGCTTGAACCGCTCGCCGTCGATGGCGGAGCCCAGCTGTGGGCTCAACACCTTCACCGCGACTTCACGCTCGTGCGGAATGTCCTCGGCCAGATAGACGATGGCCATGCCGCCGCGTCCGATCTCACGGATGACGCGATATCGTTCGGGAAGGGCGCTCTGTAATTCTTCAGTCTGCACAGCTGCCACCGTCGGCGTGATCGCTTCTACGCTAAACTAGGGTTTTCCCCGCTCTTCGCCAGAGTTTTTCCCGGTGGTTTTTGCTCGCGCTCTATATTGCTCGCCATATGCGCGTCTTGATCATCGGCGGCGGAGGCCGCGAGCATGCCCTCGCGTGGCGCCTCAAGCGGGACGAGACCTCGCTGGAGGTTCTCGCCGCGCCCGGCAACCCGGGAATCGAGGCGTTGGCCGAGTGCATCGCCATCAGGGCCACAGACGTCGAGGCCCTGCTTCGCCTCGCGGTGGATCGGGCCGTCGACCTCACCGTCGTCGGTCCGGAAGCACCACTCGAGATGGGTATCGTCGATCGGTTTCGTGAGGCGGGACTCGCCATCTTCGGCCCCACGAAGGCGGCGGCGGAGATCGAGACGTCCAAGGCGTTCGCCAAGCGGATGATGCTCGAGGACGGCATTCCCACCGCGCTCGCCGAGGTGCACACCGACGTCGCACTCGCGCGCGAGGCAGTGCGCCGGTTCGGCATACCGGTGGTAATCAAGGCCTCAGGGCTCGCGGCGGGAAAGGGGGTGATCGTCTGTACCTCGCTCGAGGAGGCAGACCACAGCATCGAGGACATGCTCGAGGGCAACCGCTTCGGTGCCGCTGGCGCAGAGGTGCTCATCGAGGAGTACATGGAGGGCGAGGAGCTGTCGGTTTTCGCCATCACGGACGGCGAGTCCTTCGTGGTGCTGCCGGGCCTTCAGGACCACAAGCGGCTGGCCGACGGCGATCGTGGCCCCAACACGGGTGGAATGGGCGCGTACATCCCGGTGGCCCTGCCGATGCTTCCCGACCGCGACGGCAGTGACGACGCCCTGTCTCAGCGCTCCATCGCCGGCGCAATCATCGAGTCGACGCTGCGTGCGATGGCCGCGCGCGGACGACCGTTCACTGGCCTGCTCTACGCGGGACTCATGATCACGCGGAAAGGGCCGCGCGTGGTGGAGTTCAACTGCCGGTTCGGCGATCCGGAGACGGAGGCGCTCATGCCGGTTCTTCGCATGCGCCCCCGGTTGCTCGACCTCATGCTTGCGGTGGGCCGCGGTGAGGCGATCGACGGCACGATCGAGGCGACCGTCGAGGGGGCATGTGTCACGACGGTGCTCGCCGCCGCCAACTACCCGGACACGCCGCGCACGGGCGACCTGATCGCGATGCCCTCGCCGGAAGACGGAGTCGTTGTCTTTCACGCCGGTACGTCGCGCGACGCCGACGGACACCTCGTCACCGCCGGCGGCCGCGTCCTCGCCGTCAGCGCCGTGGGCGAGACCGTCGAAGCCGCGTCAGCGCGCAGCCTGGACTACACGCAGCGCGTCGCCTTCCACGGCAAGCAGGTTCGCACTGACATCGGCTGGCGCGAGATCGAGCGCCAACGGCAGAAGGGCAGTGCCCGAGCTTCCAGAGACTGAAACGATCGCTCGCGACCTCGATCGCGAGCTGCGGGGTCGCATCATCACGGAGGTCGTCGTTCTCAAGGAGGACGTCCTCCGCGAGGTGACGACTGCGGAGCTCCGTCGCCGCGCCACCGGGGCCGCCATCACCCGCGCGTGGCGCCGGGCGAAGTGCGTCGTGCTCGACCTCAGCACGGGCGACCATCTCGTCGTGCAGCCGCGGTTCACCGGCGCGCTCCTGCTGTCGACGGGTCCTCTGTCAGGGAAGGAAGCGCCTTACTCCACCCTGCACTTCACGCTCGACGACGCCCGCGATCTCCACTATCGCGACATCCGTCGCCTCGGCACCGTGGCGCTCATGTCGCCCGACCGGTTCGACGCGTACGCAGGGGCGCTGGGTGTGGAGCCTCTTGACCCGGCCTTCACGCCAGCCCATCTATCGGTACTTCTTCGGGGGTCGGAGCAGGCGGTGAAGAAGGTGCTCATGGATCAGCGAATGGTCGTCGGAATCGGAAACATCTACGCCAACGAAGCCTGCTGGCGCGCCGGAGTGGATCCGTCGCGCACTGCGCGGGACATCAGCGACGACGAAGTCGCCCTGCTGCACCAGGGCATCGTCTCCGTGCTCACCGAGTCCATCGCCGAGCGGGGCACCTCATTCCGCGACTATGTGGATGCCTCGGGCGGCAGGGGTGGCTTCGCACGTCTGCTCTCGGTCTACGGACGTGGCGGCGAGCCCTGCCACCGCTGTGGCGCCCGGCTGATCGAGACGCACGCCCTCGACGGACGCACCACCGTGCTATGCGCGCGCTGTCAAAGGTAGATCTCCACCGCCCGCCCACTTCCGACGCGCAGCTCGCCACCATGCGCGCCGAGGTCCGCTCGCAGGTGAAGGACCGGCCCGGCGTCTATCGCATGCTCTCCGCCGACGGGGAGATCGTCTACGTCGGCAAGTCGAAGAAGCTGCGCACCCGGCTGCTCAGCTATTTCCGGTGCTCCTTCCCGGAGGACAAGGGCGCGCGCATCGTCCGCGAAGCCGAGCGCATCGAGTGGGACTACACACCGAGCGAGTTCGCGGCGCTGCTGGAGGAGTTGCGGCTCATCAAGCGCTTTCGTCCGCGACTCAATGTCGCGATGATGCGCGACGCACGACACTTCGCGTTCATCAAGCTCACCCGCAGCATTGCTCCCAAGCTGTTGGTGGTGCGCGGCGCCGGTGCGGAGGACGCGCAGATCTACTACGGTCCCTTCCACGGTGCTCAGCGCGTCGGTGAGGCCGTGCGCGAGCTGAACGACGCACTCGGCCTGCGTGATTGCCGCCTCGACCAGCCGATGCACTTCGCGGATCAGCCGGAGCTCTTTCATATCTATCCGCGCACCCCGGGCTGCATCCGGCACGAGATCAGGAAGTGCCTCGGCCCGTGCGTCGGCGGGTGCACGTCAGCCGAGTATGACGAGCGCGTGCGCATGGTGCGCGGCTTCCTCGACGGTGCGGACGACGGCCCGATGAACACGCTGCGCGAGGAGATGATGCTGGCAAGTGAGCGGCTCGAGTTCGAGCGTGCCGCGAGCCTCCGCGACAAGATCGGACGGCTCGAAGGACTGCGCGCGCAGTTCATCAAGTTCCGCTTCGCCGTGGAGACGCTGTCGTTCGTCTACACCGTGCCGGGCTATGAAGGTGACGACCGGTTGTATCTCATTCGCCGCGGGCGCGTGCGCGGCGAGTACGCGATGCCGCGCAGCGAGCCCGACCGCGTTCGCCTCCTCGAGATGGTGGAAGACGTGTTCAATCCCGCCGAGCGCGACACCGCGCAGGTCCCATCGCACGAGATCGACGAGTTGCTGCTGTTGTCGTCGTGGTTCCGCCGGTTTCCGGCGGAACTCGGTCGATCGCGTGCGGCAAGGACATTCGTCGCCGAACCACCCCCGCTCGATTACGATCCGGCACACGATCCCATCTTCTCGTCGAGCACAACGACTGCGGCGTGAGTGCCGAGCATCACAGACAATCTGGCGAGGCTCTTGCACATTCGATGACCGGCGCCCGATTCGCGGGTGCCAGCATGGAATCTCATGACGACCTCGTGGCAACCCACAACGCTGGTGCAGTGTGTCAGCGTGAAGCCGTGGCTGAAATATCCGGGCAGTGATGATGAGTCCGGCGGATGTCATGACCTGACGCTCGGACGCATCTACGAAATGCTTGGCGTCGAAGCGAAGGGGTCGTTCTATCGCATTCTCGACGACTCGGGCGACGACTTCCTGTACCCCGCGTCGCACTTCAAGGTCGTCTAAGCGACTTCAGTCGAGCGCGATCAGCTCGACCTGGGCATTGCCGCTGGCAATCCGCAGCAACGCCACCGACGGAGAGAGCTTGAATCGTCGAGCCCCCGCCGCGCCTGGATTGATGACGAGCCGAGCATCCGCGCGCGTCACGAGCTGCTGGTGCGTGTGGCCGTACACGATCACGTCCGCCGGATAGCGCTCCAGCAAGCGCGCGGGGGTGGGGCTGCCGACTTCATGTCCATGCGAGACATGCAGGCTCAGTCCGCCGATCACCCGGTCGATCGACGCGGAGAGGCGCGGGTTGCTCGTGTCGTCGGTGTTCCCGTAAACGGCGATCACCGGTGCAATCAGCGCGAGCTCGTCGAGGATCTCGTCGCCGCCGACGTCGCCGGCATGGAGTATCAGCTCGACGCCGGCCAATGCCTGATGCACACCCGCGCGCACCATCCCATGCGTGTCGGAGATGAGCCCAATGAGGTGCGAGGTGCCATCGCTCACGCGTCATCGGTGGCCGTGCCCCACCGCTTGCCGAGTGAGTGCGATACGTCGAGATGATCGAGCACTCGTGCAACGATGAAGTCCACCATTTCCGAAATGGTCGTCGGGCGATGGTAGAAGCCTGGACTCGCCGGCATCACGACCGCCCCTGCACGGGTGACGCGCAACATGTTCTCGAGATGGATTGCGCTGTACGGCGTCTCGCGCGGCACGAGCACGAGGGGCCGACGCTCCTTGAGCGCCACGTCGGCCGCACGCTCCACCAGCGAGCGTGACGTTCCCTGGCTGATCGCGCTGATCGTTCCCATCGAGCAGGGACAGATTACCATGCCGCGATTGCGCGCCGACCCCGAGGCCGGTGCCGCGCCGCGATCACCGTCGTCGAATGACGTGACGAGCGCATCCCATCGTTCGGCGCCGACGATCGTGCGCAGGTCGGCTTCACTGGTGACGTCAGTCTCGGTCTGCAACAGCCTGCGTCCGTGCGACGACAGAATGAGCTGCACCGGCTGTCCGGCAACGAGCAGCTGTTCGAGCAGGCGCACGGCGTACGGAGCACCCGATGCGCCGGTGATGGCCAGGACGAGCGGCAGCGTGCCAGCCGTCATCGCAGCGACCACTGTAGGTCGAACGACGTCGTGGCGAGCAGCCGGCCAGCGAGCACGAACGTGAACAGCGTGAGGCTGATGATGCCGTTCATCGTGAAGAATGCCGCATCGAGCCGGGAGAGATCGCCCGCACGCACGAGCGAGTGCTCGTACAGCAGCAGCGCCGAGGCGACGAGCACGCCGGTCCAGTAGAGATTGGCCGACAGGCTCGCGTGCTGGAACACCGCGACGCCGACCAGCGTGAGGCAGAGCACCGTGGCGAAGTGCATTGCGCGCGCGATCATGATCGCTCCGCGCTCGCCGAACGCCACCGGAATGGAGTGCAGTCCATTTTCCTTGTCGAACGCAATGTCGGGCAGCGCGTACAGGATGTCGAACCCTGCACCCCACGTGACCACCGTGGTGGCCAGCACGCACAACAGCCACCATGGCTGGCTCCACCGCCCCGACACGGCGAGATAGCCGCCCACCGGCGCGATCGACATGCCGAGGCCGAGCACGATGTGCGCGAAGCGCGTGAACCGCTTGGTGTAGCTGTAGAAGAACACCCACGCCAATGCGACCGGTGCCAGCTCGAGACAGAGCCGGTTCAGCGAGGCCGCCGCGCCGATGAACACCCCTGACGCGAGCAGCACCGCAACCGACGCCTGCCGCACCGACAACGCGCCGCGTGGGATCTCCCGCATGGCCGTGCGCGGATTGCGTCCGTCGTACTCGCGATCCACGATGCGGTTGAACCCCATCGCCGCGAAACGCGCTGCCGTGAACGCGACGATCGTCCAGCCGACCGTCGCCAGTGTCACCGCATACTGGTACGACGCGAGGATCACGCCGATCATCGCGAACGGAAGTGCGAACACCGTGTGTGGCAGCTTGACGAAGCTCGCATACGTCGAGAAGCGCGTGGCGCCCGCGAATGTCTGCCCTTCTCGCGGTGGCTGTGGCATTGTCTCCGTCATCGCGCCGTCACCCGATCCCCAACGCTGGCCACATCGCGTCCACCGACTTCTTCGTTGCGTCGTCCATGACGATCACGGCGGGCCAGTCGCGGGTGAATCCCTCCTCGGGGAGCTTCCGTGTGGCATCGATGCCCATCTTCGACCCGTACGTGAACGCGCGCGACGAGTGGTCGAGCACGTCCATCGGGCCCATCGTGAAGCGCGTGTCGCGCTCGGGATCGATGTTGTTGAGCGCCACCCACCATGCCTCCTGCGGGTTGCGCACATCCACCCAGTGGTCCACGATCACCAGCACCTTGGCGAGCGACATCAACCCTTGCCCCCACATGGCGTTCATCACCTTGTACGCCTGCCCCGGATACTCCTTCCTGATACTCACGAAGACGAGGTTGTGAAAGATCCCCTCGGCCGGCATGTGATAGTCCACGATCTCGGGGATCGTGAGCTTGAGCAGTGGAAGGAAGATCCGTTCCGTGGCGTGGCCCAGGTAGAAATCCTCCATCGGTGGCCGACCGACGATGGTGCACGGCAGGATCGGATCGTTGCGCATCGTCACCGCGGTCACGTGCACGAGCGGATACAGATCGGCGAGCGAGTAGAAGCCCGTGTGGTCGCCGAACGGCCCCTCCATCACGAGCGCTTCGGCGGGATCGATGTAGCCCTCGAGCACGAAGTCGGCGTCGGCGGGCACCTCGAGGTCACACGTCAGTGCCTTGGCGAGCATGACCGGCTTCTTTCGCAGGAATCCGGAGAAGATGAACTCGTCCACCGTGGGCGGCAGCGGCGCGCTGGCCGAGTAGATCGATGCGGGGTCGGCACCGATCGCGATCACCACCGGCATCGTCTCGCCCCGCTCTGCCATTTCGCGCCAGTGCGCGGCGCCGACCTTGTGGCGCTGCCAGTGCATCGCGAGGGTATTCTTCCCCATCTGCTGCACGCGATACATGCCGACATTGCGGATGCCGCGCTTGGGATCCTTGGTGATCACCATGGGCAGCGTGATGTATGGACCACCATCCTCGGGCCAGCAGGTCAGGATCGGCAACTTGTCGAGATCGACCTCGTCGCCGCGCCAGACCACCTGCTGGCATTTCGGCGACGTCGTCATCCGCGGCGGAAACTTCGCCACCTCCATCAGCCGTGGCAGCATGGACAGCTTGCCCATGATGCCTTCCGGCACCTTGAGGTCGAGCAGCCTGGTGATGCGGTCCCCGTGGTCATCAAGCCTCTCGACGCCGAGCGACATGGCCATCCGCGTCATGGAGCCGTACAGGTTGATGCCGACAGGGAAGGCCGAGCGTGAGCCGTCGCGCAGGATGACGTTCTCGAACAAGAGCGCGGGTCCGCCACCTGGCATCTTCATCACGCGGTCGGCGATCTCGCACAACTCGAGATGCACTCGCACGGGTTCCGTGACCCGAACCAACTCGCCCGCGGCGTCGATTGCTTCTATGAATTCCCGGAGACTATCGAGGGACACTTCGTCTTGTGGTTGGGATTTGCTCGAACAATGGCATGCCGAACGAATGAGCGAAGAAAGCCATGACCCCAGCGTGGCGTTTCTTCCCGTCTGTTATCCGCACGAGCAAGTGGAACGTTACGCCTTGCACCCAACGTGAATCGCGGCAATGCCAAAGCTCAGCGACTCCCAGCGTACATCCGAGAATCCAGCTGCCGTCATGCGCGACGCCAACTCTGGCTCGGCGGGAAAGTTGGCCACCGACCTGGGCAGATACCGGTAGGCCGTGTGATGTCCACTGATCAATCCCCCGATGAGCGGCAGCAGGTGATGAAAGTAGAAATGATAGAAGGTGCGTACCACGAATGACGACGGTGTCGTGAATTCCAGGATGACGAATTTCGCGCCGGGTGCGAGCACGCGATGGACTTCACGCAGCGCCACCTCCAGCGACGCGACGTTTCGGATACCAAACGCAACGGTCGCGCCGTCCATCGACGCATCGCGCAGCGGCAGCAGTTGCGCATCAGCCCCCACCGGCGCCAGTCGGTCCAGTGGTGCCTTCCCCGCTCCGGCTCTCAGCATCGGCACCGCGAAGTCCGCACCGACGATGAAGCCGCGAAACCCCGACTGGCGGGTCAACTCCGCACCGACGTCCAGTGTTCCCGCACAGAGATCGAGATAGCGACCGTCGGGCTTGCGGGCCCAGTCCAGTGCACGCAAGGCACGGCGCCGCCACATCCGGTCGATGTTGAGGCTCAGTAGATGATTGAGCAGATCGTACCGCGGCGCGATCTCCTCGAACACCCTGCGCACGTACGCGCGTTTCTCGGTACCACCCTCCGCGGCACGCTCGGCGCGTCGTTCCTCGACCTCGATCTGAGACATTGCCGAAAGCTCGCCGGGCGCTACAGGCTGGGCAAGCACGCGTCTGGTTTGCAGCGTGAGTCGCACATACTTTTCGGACTGCGCGACGAACGCTCGACTCCGAGCTGCGCGGTCCCCGCTCTCCCTGATGCTCCGCGCCCTCGACCTCGCCAACCTTCCCGATGCCGATGTCGTCGCCCTCGCCCTCGAGGGCCGCGAAGCTGCGCATCGTGAGCTCATCAAACGGTACGAGCGACCCGTGTTCTCGCTCGTCTTTCGCATGGTACGCAATCGCGAGCTCGCCGAGGACCTGACGCAGGACACCTTCGTCAAGGTGCTCTCGCACCTGGACCGCTACCGTACAGACTTCAAGTTCTCCTCCTGGCTGTTCAAGATCGCCAACAACGTCGCCATCGATCATCTGCGCCGGCGGCAGCTCGACACCGTCAGCATCGACGGATCGCCCCACGCCGCCACGGCCAGTGAAGTGGAATCCTCGCGCTTCGACATCAGCGACGACTCCGAGAATGCGCTCGACGAGATGGAGGCCAGGGAGCTCGGCTCCGCCATCGAGCGGGCCATCGCCGGCCTGCGCCCCGAGTACCGATCCTGCATCATGCTCCGGCATGTCGAGGGGCGCTCGTACGAGGAGATCGCCAGCACCCTCGACCTGCCGCTGGGCACCGTCAAGACCTACATCCATCGCGCCCGGCATGAGCTTCGCCGGGCGCTGGAGCATACCCGGGAATGACCGCCCGGGACTCGATCTGCGGCATTGAAACCAAGCTCTCTCCCCTCGCGTACAGGGTCCATAGCCCATGAACCACAGACATCTCCTCCCCAACGAGATCGACCTTCTGGTCGACGGCGAAGCCGGTTTCGGCGTCGCCCCGCTGCGTGCGCATATCGACGAATGCGCCGAGTGTCGAGAGCAGGTCGACGATGCCCGTGTCGTGGTGGATGCGCTGGAAGCGCTGCCCCACTTCGCGCCGGATTCCCGTCTGGGAGATCGGGTCATGGCCCAGGTGCCAGTGTTCGTGCCGGCACATGTGGCGGCCCGTGACTCCGTCGCGAAGTGGGTGCCGAAGGCCGGGCCGGCCCGCGCCGCTGCCGCCGCGATCTTCACCTCCGCAGCCGGCGTCCTCACGCTCAGCCTCATCTGGCTCGCCACGCAGGGCGACGCAGCTGTCTTCATGACCGGGTTGCTCGGCGACCGGCTCCGTGGCGTTGTGATCGGAGCGGCACGAGACCTCGCGGTTTCCCTCCTTGGCGAATCGGCGCTGGCCGCGCTGCAAGCCACCGGGGCAATCGGCATCTCCCTGCTGCTGGCTGGCTTCGTCCTCACTGCGTTTGGAACCGTCGCCGGCATCCGGCGACTGGCCGCCGCCGGCCGTCAGTAGGATGTCCGCCCGTATCCGTACCCTGGCCGCCGCGCTGGTGTTGTTCCCCGGCGCGCTGGTCGCCCAGGCCAATGCCGGGAGCAAGGCCGAACTCGACCGCGACCTCGAGCGCCTGACCAAGGGCGAGCAGCTCGTCCGCGTCCCACCCGCTGACAGCGTTTCGCCCGGCGCGCGCACCATCCCTGTCAACACCACCGTGCGCGGCACTGTCGTCGCCCAGGGGCCGGTCGACGTGATGGGCCGAGTGGAAGGTTCGGTGGTCAGTCTTCGAGGCGACGTGATCGTCCACAAAGGGGGCGTCGTCACGGGCACCGCGATCGCCGTCGGCGGACGTGTCAACGCGGACAGCGGGCAGGTTCTCGGCGAGATGCGCGCGATGCCCGCATTGCCGGCTGTGCTTGGCGCAGCGAAAGTCGTGGCCGACATCCGCACTCCCGCACAGCGCGCGGCCGATTCCGCCCGCGTGGTGGCGGGAACCTTTGCCATCCTGCTCGTCATCGCCCTGGGCGTGCTGATGTTCGCCGGCCCCAACCTCGACGAAGTGGTAGCGACCATCCACCGGCAGTTCGCCCGGGCCTTCTGGTACGGCGTGCTGGGTCAACTCGTCGTGCTGCCGGTGATGCTGCTGCTGATCGTCGCGCTTGCGCTCACCGTCATCGGCATCTTGCTCATCCCGTTCGCGGTCGTGGCCTACGCCATCGCGTGCGCCGGACTCTTCACGCTTGGCTTCCTGGCCGTGTC
>JBBQDT010000057.1:0-24393 GCA_038319955.1 Gemmatimonadales bacterium
CAAGCGATTCGCGTTCCATGCACGAGGCATCGCCACGGTCCACCCATCACGGCGAGCCGGGTGTCGCCCCACGCCGTCCTCATCGGCGGAGCCCCGACGACTGACGTGCATCGACCCACCAGCACGACCGCCTCATCGCCGCCCACTCCCACTCGGCCAAACGCCATCACCCGACTTCGATGTTCCCCGGCCATTGTCAGGCGTTCGAACCCACCGGTCGACATCAGAGCCACATGCTCCCGCCGGAAGGCGAGCAGCTCGCGTACGATGAGCATCTTCAGCTCGCCCGCCTGCATCGAATCGCGCAGCGCGCGCAAGGAGAGGGCACGAACGGTTCGCGACGACTCGAGCTCTATCCACGCCATCACGCGCTGCGTGCGTCGTCAAGCCGTTCTGTCGTTCTGTCGTCGTTCCGCCGCGCATTTGTGAACGCCTACCGCTCCGTCCCCAGTGAATTCGCAGTTCTCGGCATCTCGAAGATCGTCTCCAGTGTGTCGCGCATCCGACGCGTCCAGCTCGGATAGCGATCCTGCCACACGCCGGGGATGTTGACCGGTGTCGCCTCGTGCGCGAGGTCGTCCAGCGAGAGCCCCACGAGCGCGGACGGTGTGCGGCGAATGAACGCGTGCACCGCGCTGATCAACGACTCCGACGTGAGGTGCTGGTGCGCATCGTACGGCAACAGTCCGGCCTCGATGAGCGACGTGATCAGCGCATCCAGGTCGCTCTGCCGCGACGCGCGCATCGCGCCCGCGGCATTCGCGTCCGAGAGGTCACCCACCTCGCTGCGCAGCATGATGTCGCGTGCCTCCGCCCAACCGACGAGCGGCGGCAGGTCGTGTGTGTTCACCGTCGCCAGCGCCATGCGCGGATAATCGCCGGCATTGCGAAAACGACCCGTATGGAACGCGCGCTCGAACACCTGGACCTTGGAGCTCAACACCCCCCACTTCGCCAGCACGGCCGGCACATGCGGTGGAACAGTGCCCAGATCCTCTCCGACGACCAGCGCGTTGTGTCGCACACTTTCCAGCGCGAGGATGCCGAAGAGCTCCTTGCTGAACGAGCGAACGTACGCACCCTCGCGTGCCGAGTGGCCGAGGGGAACCCAGAACATGCGGAACAGCCCGAGCGCATGGTCGATGCGCAGTGCACCCGTATGCCGGAATCCAGCGCGCAGCAGCCGCACCCAGTAGTCGTAGCCCGTCGCCCGAAGCACGTGCGGATTGATGGCGGGCAGGCCCCAGTTCTGTCCCTCGTCCGAGTACATATCGGGCGGCGCGCCTACTGTGGCACCCTGGAGGAACAGATCCGGATTGGCCCACACGTCACTGCCCGAGGCCGCCGATCCCACGGCGAGGTCCTGATACATGCCCAGCGCGAGTCCCGCCTGCAGCGCTTCCGCCTCGGCTTGGCCGAGCTGGCGGTCCAGCTCGAACTGCAGCCATCGGTGGTAGTCCACGCGGTCGGCCAGCTCGCTGCGCATTTCGGCGACGGCCGGGCTGTCGGCGCGACGTAGCGCGTCCGGCCACAGTCGCGCGTCCGGTCCTTCGCGCTCGGCAATGGCCATGTACGTCGCGAAGCCGGTGAGCTGCGGAGCTTCGCCCTTCACGTAGGCGAGATAGGCGCGAGCACGAGGCGTGTCCCGACTCATCTCCCGCTCGACGAACGTGCGGTGCAGCGACTCCAGCGCCGGTGCGCGCAGCGCCATCACTCGGCCGTAGTCGAGCATCGGCGCCTCGCGCAGCGCTGTGAGCTCCCGCTGAAACTCCGGCGACGCCACGAGGTCATGCACAGCTGCGTCGTAGCGGAATTCCGGGATGTCGTGCACGCGGAGATACAGCGGGTTGCGGAACAGCCGGGTGATCGGGCTGTAGGGGCTGACGTCGTAGCCTTCATTGCGGAGGGCATGCAGCGGGTTCATGCCGACGAATGCGCCGCCGTGCTGGCCCACCCATTCGGCGATCGTCTTCATGTCGCCGATGTCGCCCGCGCCCCAGTTGGTGTCGCTCCGGACGGTGTAGAGGTTGGTGGTGAGACCGAAGCCGCGATGACCATGCAGGCGCGCTTCCGGCGGTGTGCACTGCGCCGGCACGACGATGAGCCGCTGCGTGGCCGTATGGTGCTCGCCAGCGCCCTCGAAGGTCACGGTGAGGTCGTGGTAGCCGAGCGGCGGAACCACCGGCAGCGACAGCGTGAGCTTGCGTCCGGGTCCGCCGAGGGTCTGCCCCGACCACCACGTCTCGATGCCCTCTTCCGTGTGGAGCTTCAACGTCCACTGTACCGCGTCCGTCTCGAGCGACGGTACGCGCACGTTGACTCGCGAGAGCGAGCGGCGCCTCTGTCGCACCACGCGTACCGGGTCGATCCACCGGCGCTGTGCGGCGAGTTGGAGTGCGCGCAACGCGCGGCTGGCGCGCTTCTCGGTGCGCGCGTCGATCCCCATCGCGGCCAGTAGCCGCTGGCGCGTGAGGTCCGACGTGTGCCGGACTTCACCGCCCGATTGGTCGAGGTACGACTCGACGATCCCCATGCGGTTGGCGAGTCGGCGCAGCATCGGCCGTTCGGTTTTTTCCCCGTGCAAGACTACGTGCTCGCTCACGCGCTATGAGGCCTTCGGTGCCGGATCGGCAGGCACCAAGAGAGTGGCGGACAATGGTGGCAGGGGTAACTCGATGGAGTACCGTCGCCCGTGATACGGAATGTCGTCGGTGCGGATCACTTCGCTGTCGCCGTATCCGCTTCCCCCCCATTGTGCTGCGTCACTGGAGAGGATGCATCGGTAGTCGGTCGACTCGGGAACGCCGATGCGATAGCGCGCGTGCGGCGTCGGCGTGAGGTTGAGCACCACCACGGCGTGGCTGTCGTTGCTTCGGCGAAGGTAGGACAGTACGGAATTCGTCTTGTCCGACACGTCGATCCACTCGAACCCGCGCGTCTCCGCGTCGAGTTGCCAGAGCTGCGGCAGCTCCTGGTACAGCGTGCCGAGCCGCGCCATGTACTCCTTGAACGCGGCACGATCCGCCTCTTCGCCGAGATGCCAGTCGAGCGACTGGTCGTGGTTCCATTCGTTCGGCAGGGCGAGCTCGCTGCCCATGAACAGCAGCGACTTGCCGGGTCGCGTGAGCATGTACGCGAACAGGACGCGCAGGTTCGCGAGCTTCTGCCAGCGGTCGCCGGGCATCTTCTGGAACAGCGATCCCTTCAGGTGCACCATCTCGTCGTGCGAGAGGGGCATGATGAAGTTCTCGCTGTGCTCGTAGATCATCGCGAACGTCAGCAGGTCCTGGTGGAACTGCCGGTAAACCGGATCCTTTGCGAAATACTCGAGCGTGTCGTGCATCCAGCCCATGTTCCACTTGAAGGTGAAACCGAGCCCACCCTCGTGAATGGGACGCGTGACACCCGGCCATGCCGTGGAATCCTCGGCGATCGTGACGCAGCCGGGCGCCTCCTGGTGCACCACCGCGTTCATCTCGCGGAGGAAGTCGATCGCCTCGAGGTTCTCGCGACCGCCGTACTTGTTGGGCACCCACTGCCCGGCTTCGCGGCTGTAGTCGAGGTACAGCATGGAGGCGACGGCGTCCACCCGCAGGCCGTCGATGTGGAACTCGTTGAGCCAGTAGAGCGCGTTGGCGACGAGAAAGTTGCGGACTTCCTTCCGTCCGTAGTTGAAGATCAGCGTGCCCCAATCGGGATGTTCGCCGAGCCGCGGATCTTCGTGCTCGTACAGCGCCGTGCCGTCGAAGCGGCGCAGCGCATAGTCGTCGCGCGGAAAGTGCGCCGGCACCCAGTCGAGCAGCACGCCGATGCCCGCCTGGTGCAGCGTGTCGATGAGGAAGCGCAGGTCGTCCGGCGCGCCATAGCGCGAGCTCGGCGCGAAGTAGCCGGTGATCTGGTAGCCCCACGACCCGTAGAAGGGATGCTCCATCACCGGCAGCAGTTCCACGTGCGTGAAGCCGAGCGACTTCACGTGTTCGGCCAGTCGCGGTGCAAATTCGCGATAGCTCAGCGAGCGTCCGCCCTCCTCGACCACCCGTGCCCATGACCCCGGATGCACTTCGTAGATGTGCATCGGCTCCCGCACGGCGTCGTGGTGCGCGCGCGCGGTCATCCACGTGCCATCGCGCCAGCGATAGCCCGTCTCGTTCACGACGATGGACGCCGTCTCCGGCGCCTGCTGCATCTTGAGTCCCATCGGGTCGGACTTGAGGCGCAGGGCTCCCTCGCGCGTGCGCAGCTCGAACTTGTAGAGCGCGTTCGCGGCGATACCCGGTACGAAGAGCTCCCACAGTCCGCTGTCTCCCATGCGCCGCATCGGGAACTGGCGTCCGTCCCAGTTGCACCAGTCACCGACCACGCTCACGCGATCCGCATTGGGCGCCCAGACGGCGAACGCGGTGCCCTCGTCGCCCTCGACGGTGCGCAGATGCGCGCCGAGCATGGTCCACAGGCGGCGGTGCGTCCCCTCGTTGAAGAGATAGAGATCCATCTCGCCGAGCGTGGGCTCGTGCCGGTAGGGATCGCCGCGCTCCCAGGCGTGCCCGTCGGGGGCGATGAAGCGCAACGCGTACCGGAAGGGCAGCGTCGTGGTGGGAAGCAAGATCGAGAAGAACCCGTCTCCGTCGTCGCGCATGGCCTGCGCGACCCCCTCCCGGATGATGGAGGCGTCCGCGGCGTCCGGCTGGTAGACGCGCACGATGGTGCCGCGCTTTCCGTTCTCCTCGTGTTCGTGAGGCCCGAGGACGTTGTGCGGGGCTGCATGCCGGCCGTCGGTGAGGGCGTGGCGCTCCGCCGCGTCGATGGTGCTCATAGCGTGTGCTTCTCCACGACCGACAATGGTTCACGGAGTGGCGCCCCGATCGCCGGCATCCCGCGATCGGACGCGTGACGCACGAGCATCAGCGCGTGCGCCGCGACGTCCACCGTCGTTCCCTCCACCACCGCCACGTCGTCGCGCGCAGTGTCGACCATGATCACCCATGTCTTCGCTTCCCCGCCGAGCGTGGGAAGCGTGAAAGAGACCGGCGTGTCGCCTGCATTCAACACGAGGAGCAACGTGTCGCCCGAAACCGCGTGGCCCCGCTCATCCACCTCGTCCGTTGCCGCGCCGTCGATCAGCATGCCGAACGCCCGCGCATCGGGACTGCGCCAATCTACGTCAGTCAGCTCCTTTCCGTCGGCGCGGATCCAGGTCACGTCCTTCTGGTCCGAGCCGGACACGGGCGCCCCGCGAAAGAAATGCCGCCGGCGGAGCACCGAATTGCCCTGCCGCACCGCGAGCAACTTGCGCATGAATTCGTTGAGCTTCTGCTGCTCGTCGGTGAGCGCCCAGTCCACCCAGGTGATCTCGTTGTCCTGCGCGTAGGCATTGTTGTTTCCACCCTGCGTGCGCGCCAGCTCGTCGCCGTGCGAAAGCATCGGCACCCCCTGCGAGAACGCCAGCGTTGCGAGAAACGACCGCATGAGCCGATAGCGACGCTCCACGACCTCCGCGTCATCTGTCTCGCCTTCCACGCCCCAGTTGCGGCTCAGGTTATCGCTGTGGCCGTCCTGGTTGTTCTCGCCGTTCGCCTCGTTGTGCTTCTGCTCGTACGTCACCAGGTCGCGCAGCGTGTAGCCGTCGTGCGCCGTGATGAAGTTGATGCTCGCATACACGCCACGATCGCTGCCCGAGAAGATGTCGCTCGATCCGGCGAGCCGGCTCGCCATCTCGGACACCTGCCCCGGATCACCGCGCCAGAACTTCCGCACGCTGTCGCGGTACTTGCCGTTCCACTCCGTCCAGCGCACCGGAAAGTTGCCGACATGGTAGCCGCCCGGGCCCACGACCCACGGCTCGGCGATCAGCTTGATGCGGGCGAGCGTTGGGTCCTGCTGCATGATATCGAAGAACGCCGACAGCTTGTCCACGTCGTACAACTCGCGCGCGAGCACGGGCGCGAGGTCGAAGCGGAAGCCGTCCACGTGCATCTCGTCCACCCAGTAGCGCAGTGAGTCCATCACCAGCTGGATGGTGCGCGGGTGTTGCATGTTGAGCGAGTTGCCGGTGCCCGTGAAGTCCGTGTAGAACCGCGGATTCTTCGGCTCGAGCCGATAGTACGCCGCGTTGTCGATGCCCTTCATCGACAGCGTCGGCCCGAGGTGATTTCCCTCGCCCGTGTGGTTGTACACGACGTCGAGGATCACCTCCAGCCCTGCGGCGTGCAGCGTCTTCACCATGGTCTTGAACTCGTAGACCTGGTTGCCCAAGCCGCGCGTGGCGTACCGAACGTCCGGGGCAAAGAACCCGATCGTGTTGTAGCCCCAGTAGTTCGTCAGCCCGCGCTCGGCGAGGTGTCGGTCCACCACGCCCTGGTGCACGGGGAGCAGCTCCAGCGCCGTGACGCCGAGGCCCTGGAAATATTCGAGCATCGGATCGCTACAGAGGCCGAGATACGTGCCGCGCAGCTCGGCGGGCACGTCGGGGTGGCGCATCGTCATCCCTTTCACGTGGCACTCGTAGATCACCGTGCGATTGTATGGCACGTTCAGGGGAGCATCGTCACCCCACGTGAACGCAGAGTCGATCACCACCGACTTGGGCACGCCGCCCGCCGAGTTGTCGGGATCGGGCTCAGTGTCGTCGAGCATGGGGCCGACCTTGTACGCAAACAGGTCGTTGCTCCACTTGATCGTCCCGGTGATCGCCTTCGCATAGGGATCGATGAGCAGCTTGGCCGGGTTGAACCGCTGCCCGAGCTCCGGCGCGTACGGCCCATGCACGCGATAGCCGTAGTACTGGCCCGGCCGCGCATCGGGCAGGTAGCAGTGCCACACCTGGTCGGTGCGCTCGGTGAGCTGAATCCGCGCCGCTTCCACGACGTCGCCCTCCTCGCGGAAGAGGCACAGCTCCACGGCTGGCGCATGTTCGGAGAACAGCGCGAAGTTGACGCCGATACCATCCCACGTGGCGCCGAGCGGATAGGGGCGGCCCGGCCAGACGCGCATCTTCATTCGTGCGCACCCTCGCTGAGGAAGTCGCGCTCGAAAACGGCCGCGGTCCAGGGTGGCATGCGCACTCCGCGCAGCTGCACCGCGAGCGGACTTCTCCGCTCGAGCAGCCGCTTCGGTGCATCGGTCACCTCGGGAGTGCGCTCCGGCGCGATGTTCTCGATGATCGTGCCGCTTCCGCCATATCCTGCGGCGTCCGTGCACAGACGCAGCTTCCACGCACCAATCGCCTCTGGGCGAACGGGGATGTTCAACGTTTCACCACTGAGATTGAACGTGCAGAACAGCGCGCGGCGCGAACGCACCGCGTCGTACATGTCGTTCCGCAACGGCATTATGCGCAGCACCGTGAACCACTCCGCGGCGCCCTGCACGTGTGTCTCACTTTCGCCGGGCTTGAGCGCCGGCTCGTCGCGTCGCAGCGCCAGGAGGTCACAGTAGAGCGACAACAGGCACTTGCCCGCTTCGCTCTCCCGCCTGCTCCAATCGAGCTTGCTGTGCAGGAAGGTCTCCTCGGCCTGCGGGTCGAGCTGATCCTCGAGCTTTCCAATGGCCTCGAACTCTCGCTTGCGACCGGCGCGCACGGCGTCGACCAGGTCGGCGTCGCCATGCTCGATGAAGTAGAGAAAAGGAGACGTCTCGCCGTACTCCTCCCCCATGAACAACAGCGGTACGTACGGCGACAGCAGCACGAGTGCCGCCGCGAGACGCTGCCGCTCCGGACCCACGAGGGTAGCGAGGCGCTCGCCATTCGGCCGGTTGCCCACCTGATCGTGGTTCTGGGCCGCCACCACGAACCGCTGCCGTGGTACGCCCGCCGGCGATCGCCCGTGCGTTCGGTTGCGATGCGCCGCGAAACGCCGCGCATGAAAAAACGGTTCGCGATAGACGTCTGCCATCGTCGCGACGCCCTGGAAGTCCTGATAGTAGCCGTGACGTTCGCCCGTGAGCGACGCGTGAAGCGTGTGGTGAAAGTCGTCGGCCCACTGTGCGTCCAGGCCGAACCCACCCTTCTCCGGCGAGCGCACGAGCCTCGGGTCATTCAGGTCGCTCTCGGCCATGAGCTGCACCTTTCGCCCGAGCTGACGCGCCAACTCGTGAATCTCGTCCGAGAGCTCCTCGAGGAAGGACAGCGAGCCGAAGTCGAAGATGCCCTGCACCGCATCGAGCCGGAGCGCATCCACATGGTACTCCGACACCCAGTACAAGGCGTTGTCGTGTGCCCAGCGCCGGACGGCATCGCTGCCCGGACCGTCGTAGTTCACCGCCCTGCCCCAAGGCGTGCGATAGACCTCGGTGAAGTAGGGACCGTAGCGGTCGAGGTAGTTGCCCTCCGGCCCGACGTGATTGTAGACCACGTCCACCACGACGCCGATACCATGCGCGTGCGCTGCGTTCACCAATCGCTTGAGTCCTTGCGGTCCTCCATAGCTCTGCTGTGGCGCATACAGGTGCACGCCGTCGTAACCCCAGTTGCGTTGCCCGGGGAACTGCGCCACCGGCATCAGCTCGATGGACGTGACACCCATGGCGAGCAGCTCCGGCAGGCGAGCCGCCGCCGCATCGAAAGTGCCTTCCGGCGTAAACGTGCCCACGTGGATCTCGTAGATGACGAAGTCCTGCAGCGCGACGCCGCGCCACTGGTCGTCGGTCCACGAGAACGCGGCCGGATCCACCACCGCCGAGAGACCGTGCACGCCGTCAGGCTGCGAGCGACTCACCGGATCCGGGAGCGGATCCGTCCCGTCGATCGAATAGCCGTAGCGATCGCCGGCTTGCACTCCCGGCACCGCCACTTCCCACACACCACGCTGCCCATCCGCGAGTCCCAGCGGATAGTCGCCCGCCGCGTCTCCACTCGCGATGTGTACGGCCAGCGACGTCGCCGCTGGCGCCCAGACGCTGAAGTTCACGCCGAACGGCGTGAGTCTCGCCCCACGATAGAGCTGCCAGCCCGGGCCGGCGGCGTCGCTCTCCTCGCCCACTTCCAATCGCGCAGGATACGTCACGCGCCAACCTCGGCCACGGCCCCCAGTCGTCGCGGCCCGCCCGGCGGCATGAGGCGGAACCAGAGGAAATCGCGCCCGCTCATCGTCAGCAGGTAGGGTCGCTGAGTCACCGTCGGAAAGGCCTGCCCACTCCAGAGCTCCATCGGCGACCAGCCGAGGAACTCCGTGAGATCGAGTTCCACGTACTGTGCGTGGCGGGCCAGGTTGTTCACGCAGAGAATCACTTCATCGTCGTATCGGCGAAGAAAGGCGAACACGCGCCTGTTCTCCGGCGTGAACGGCTCGAACGTCCCCCGGCCGAACGCGCGGTAGCAGCCGCGCAGCTTCACGAGGGCGCGCATCCACTTGAGCAGCGAGGTGGACGTCGACTCCTCCGCGGCCACGTTGATCGTCTGATAGCCATAGGGCGGATCCGAGATCACGGGAAAGTACAGTGCCGCACTCGTGGCTTCGGAGAAGCCGGCGTTGCGATCCGCACTCCACTGCATCGGTGTTCGCACTCCGTTGCGGTCGCCGAGATAGACGTTGTCGCCCATCCCCAACTCGTCGCCGTAGTACATGACCGGAGAGCCGGGCAGCGACATCAGCAGCGCGTGCATCAGCTCGATCTCGTCGCGGCCGTTGTCCATCAGCGGCGCCAGACGCCGGCGGATGCCGACGTTGATGCGCATCCGGGGATCCCGCGCATAGAACTCGTACATGAAGGCGCGCTCCTCGAGCGTCGCCATCTCGAGCGTGAGTTCGTCGTGATTGCGCAGGAAGATGGCCCACTGGCAGCCTGCGGGGATCGCCGGTGTCCTGGCCAGGATGTCCACGATGGGCGTGCTGTCCTCCTGCGCCAACGCCATGTACAGGCGAGGCATCACGGGAAAGTGGAACGCCATGTGGCACTCGTCGCCATCGCCGAAATACGACGCGACCTCCTGCGGCGACTGGTTCGCTTCCGCGAGGAAGACCCGTCCCTCGAACTCCGCGTCCATCGCCGCGCGAAGCTTCTTGAGCACGACGTGGGTCTCCGGCAGCGTCTCGCAATTCGTCCCCTCGCGCTCGACGAGGTAGGGAATGGCGTCGAGCCGCATGCCGTCCACGCCCAGCTTCAGCCAGAAGCGCATGATGTCGATCACGGCGTCGACGACAGCCGGGTTGTCGAAGTTGAGGTCGGGCTGGTGGCTGAAGAAGCGGTGCCAGAAGAACTGCTGCGCCACCGGATCCCACGCCCAGTTCGAGGTTTCGGTATCCGGGAAGATCAGCCGCACCTCGGCGTACTTGTTCGGGTCGTCGCTCCAGACGTAGAAGTCGCGCTCGGGCGATCCCTTTGGTGCGACACGGGCACGCTGAAACCACGCGTGCTGATCCGAGGTGTGGTTGATCACCAGCTCGGTGATGACGCGAATGCTCCTCGCGTGAGCGGCATCGAGGAACTCCTTGAAGTCCGCGAGCGAGCCGTAGCTGGGATTGATGGCCGTGTAGTCGGAGATGTCGTATCCGTCGTCGCGGAGCGGTGACGGATAGAACGGGAGCAGCCAGACGGCCGTCACTCCCAGGTCTGCGATGTAGTCGAGCTTTTCGATGAGGCCGCGAAAATCTCCATATCCGTCGCCGTTGGTATCTCGAAACGCCTTGACGTGGACCTGGTAGATGATGGCGTCGACGTGCCAGTCGCGTTCAGTGGGTCCGGCTTTCATAGGCGTTCTGGGACCATGGTAGGGCTATGCCATCCTTGGCTTGGCGCGATGATGGCGCTGTACGACGAATCTTCACACCGATCACATTGCGTGGCGAGTCGTCAGGCCGCTGCGCGGCCTGGGCGCAACATCCAGGCCTCAATCTGTATCGACGTGCGTGCCTGTGCGCGGACTCCCCTTGCCGTGCTGGTGTCGCGCCCCGAGCTTGCCGCGATGCCACCTGATCAGGGACTCGTCGCGCGCGTTGCCGATGCGTTGGAAGGGCTCGGCGAGCGAGGCGTTCGCCAGAGGGGCGTGTTCAGCGGACGCGGCTTCCTCGTGGGAAAGAAGACGTTCGCCATCGTCTGGAACGACTCGCTGCTCGTGAAGACGCCGGCGAGCGAATACGCGCTCTTGCTTCAACAGCCTGGCGTGACGCCGTTCGCGCCGGGAGGCGAACGTGCGATGGGCACCTGGCTCGTCGTCGCGCCGGATCTCGTCGCCGACGATCCGGAACTGGCTGACTGGCTCCGGCGTGCACTCAGGGCAATTCGCTAGAGACGTCACGATTCGCCATCGCGCCGTCGCGAGCTCTATGTCGCCGCTGTCCCCTGGAGCTCCGCCAGCGTCGAATGCTCGATGCGCCCTTCCATCCGGCGCATCAGGTCGACGAAGACCCGCGCGATGTCGGAGTCGAAGTCCGACCCCGCGCCGTCCTCGATGTACCGGAGCACCTTTTCTGTCTCCCACGCGCCTCGATACGGACGGTTCGTGCGCAGTGCGTCGTACACGTCGCACACGTGGACGAGCGCGCTCGCGCAATGGCAGTCGCGCCGGATGATGCGATTGGGATAGCCGCCGCCGTTGAGCATGATGTGATGCTCGTACGCCACCGCCGCCGCGAGGTCGAGCTGGCGGTCGCTCGTCAGGATCAGCTTCGCGCCTTCCACGGTGTGGCTCTGCATCACCGCGCGCTCCTCGTCGCTCAACTTGCCCGGCTTGTTGAGGATCTCGATGGGAATGCGGGTCTTGCCGAGGTCGTGCAACAATCCCGCGACGCCAAACGCCCTCACGTCTCTCGCCGGCATCCCCATCGCCTCGGCCAGCGCCATCGTGAGCACGGAGACATTGAGGGAATGCGTCGTCGTATACTCGTCGAACTCCCGAAGCGAGAGCAGCGGCAGCAGCATCTCCTGGTCGCCGTGCATCGCCACGGCAAGCGACCGCACCACCGATTCCGCCTCGAGCAGCGGCAGCAGCCCGCGGTCGCCGACTTCGGAATGCATCCACTGCACCGTCTCGACCTCCTCCTTGAGATCGTACCGTTGGCCTGCGCGCGTCAGCTCGGCGTGCGGCAGCAGCGGCGTAGCGCGCGCGTCGCCGCGAATGCCCAGGGCTCCGAAGCGGATGGACGTTCGCCCACCCATAGGCCGCATCTCCGCCGTGTCGATCGCGACGAGCGTGAGCCGAGCGAGTACGCCTTCGAGGAACTGCTCGAAGTCGTCGCGCGAGACGTCGGCGGCGAACTCCAGCCGCTGGACCCCTGCATTCGCCAGTCGCGACGCCCATTCCCAATCGCGCATCTCGCGCAGCGGATGCTGGCCGTACACCACTTCGTCGCCGAGGAAGGAGAATTCTGGCTGGGCGTCCTGCGCCTGGAGATCGCGGAGCAGCCGGTACGCCTGATCGACTGCGCGGGCGCGCGCGGGGTGCGCCGGCCCGTAGAGCGCCATCGTCGCCACGGACTGGGTGAACGACGTGAGAAAACGAACCGGATCGCTCACGGCTTCCGCTCCCGGTCCATGGTAGGACGACCCCCCACCTGCACGGCGGCGCGCACCGTGGGGCTTGGGCTCTTGCGAGCCAGCTCGAGCACCGGCCCCGCTCTGGCGTCGTCGGCCCATCGTGCGGCGAGCACGCTCAGCGTTGCCAGCAGATCGGGCGTCGTTGCCGCGAGCCGTGGACGTCGCAACAGGCCGCCCGACACCAGCGTGCGCCGCAACAGCCAGTCGAGCGTCAGGTCGTCCGTCCTGTTGCCGATCGCGCGAACGGCCGCCACGAGCGACGCACTGTCCGTGATCTCGCCGCGCTCCATCCGCTGACGGATCGTGGACGCGGTGAGCGACGAGCAGCGTTCCTGTGCCGCGAGCAGGCCAGCATACATCACGCGCTCGTCGTCGTCGCGCACCGCCACCAGCATCGCACTCTCACGGGTCTCCTCGTACGCCAGCAGCAGTTTCGCCGCCTCTCGCCGCAGCGCAGGATCGGCGTGCGTCAGGAACGCACGCGCCTCCATGGGAAGCGTTCGCGGGGCGAGGCGCGCCAGCGCCGCCATCAGGTCTCGCGCGAGCGAGGGCGACGCCTGCGACAGCCTGGCCGCAACCTCCGGCGCAACGTCCTCGCCAAGGGAGGACAGGTAGCCGATCAGTCGCTCGCGCCGCGCGCCCTCCGGGGACACGTCGAGCGCGCAGAGGAGTGCGTGCGCGGCGGATGCTCCTGTGCGCGCAACGACGCGGCGGATGAGGGTGTGGTCGAGACGCGGCGAAGCGAGCAAGGCACTGAGCGGATCGGCGGCGGCGATGTGCTTCCAGAGGTACTTGACCGTGGCCTCGCGGTGCGTCGGTGCGGCGTCGAGGAGATCGAGCAGTTCCGAGAACGACTCCGCCTCGATCGACGTTCGCACGGCTCTCGTGACGCTCTCGCCTTCGACCCCGATCTCCAGCGCCATCGCGATCACGCGCGATGGCTCGCACGGGAAGCGCCACTCGCCGTGCTGTGTCGAACCGTCGGCGCCGTTGCGCGACATCTGCTCGAGCGCCGCCGAATAGGCCAGCGGGTTGGGGTCGTCGAGCGACCATGAGCCGACGAGACGTTCCACGTGCTCGCGGAACGCACCATCGGCGGCCTGGCTCCGGAGACTGACGTCGGCCGACGCATGTGAGGCCAGCTTGGTGAGCATGCGAACGAGCGAGTGCGAGATCGTCTGTCCCTCCGCGGTGGCGGCAGCCTGCACCAGCTCCACCACGGCGTCCACGCTCATGCCCTGCGCGGCGTCCAGGACGAACTTGCGTCGCTGCATCCCGTCACCGCCCATCTCGAGCAACCGTCGGAGCGTGTCCGGCTTGAGCGCGCCGACCAGCTTGGAGATGCGTCGCTTGAGACCGGCGCTGGCCGCGACCGGCGTGTCGTCGTGACGAACTTCATGCGCGATCTGGAGCAGATATCCGACGATCGCCTGATCGTACGCCGGTTCGCGATCGTGCTCGTCAATCGCGCTCGCGACATTTTCCGGGTCCATCGGAGTGTCGCGATCAGGACCTTGATCTGCCGCTATTGCGGCGCGCGCAAGACCAACCCACAACTGCGCCGCGATTCCGTCCTGGGCGCCCGCAGCGCGGCCTCCGGTCGCGGGCTCCTCCTCGTCGTCCAGCAATTCAAGACGATCATACAGCAGCGGGAACAGCTTCACGTTGGTCCAGAGCGTCTCGAGCAACTCGGGCTGCAAACCGAGTGGCCGTTCTCCCATCTGCGGCTCCACGCCCACCGTGCCGAGCGCTTCGCTCAGCTCATCACGCGACAGGCCGCGGAGGAACTTCACCGCGCCGATGTGATGCCGGTGGAGCTTCCCCGCCAGCTCGCCAAGTAGCGGATGCACCGCTCCCGTCGCCACGCCTTCGATGATGAGTTGTCGTCGCGCCACGCCGATGGAGAGCGCCGGCCGATCCTGGAGCAGGGCGAGCAGCGAGTGGTGCACGGCGTCCACGGATTGGCGGAGCAGCGGATGGCCGGCCGGATAGATCGCGTGCTTGTGCATCGCGACCGACAGCTCGACGAGGAACTCGGTCAGTTCTCGCGAGAGCTGAGGTGCCTTGGTCGCCGTTTCGGCGCTGTTGGCTGACCCGGGTTCAGCCTCGGACACGGGACCGGCTGCAGAGATGACGCACGTCCCTTTCGACGAGTGCGTGGCGGTTGCGTCACTCGCCCCAATCTCAGCGCCGCTGGCAGCTCACGACGTGCGCGGTGACGGCCACGGGTGTGCCCATCGCGTTGGCGGTCTCGCGCGCGACGGCATCAGCCTTCTTGACCTCCTCCAGCGCCGCCGTCTGCTGACGCGACCGCATCAAGCCACTGCGAGCGGCGCTCGAGCCGCTGAGCGCGAGTGTGCCGTCATACCCGATGCGCCGGAGGCGGAGCAACAGTGTATCGCCGCCACCCGTCACCCGGGTGGCGCGCATCTCCGTGTCGGCGCCACCCGTCGTCAGCACTCGCGCCGTGATGCCGGTAGAGTCGAAGGCCACGACGATCGGCAGCGTGGCGGTGCCCCATTGCGAGCCAGGAGTGCCGCTTTCCACGAGGAAACACTGTCCCGCCGTCGGCACCGCGACGACGACGCCGGCGACCTTGCCGGACAACTCATTGCGCACCGCGGCGGCTTCGGCCGCCTGGCCAGCGGTCGTCACACGATCGAGGGCTGCCGGTGCGCCGGCGCTGTATCCCACCCGGGCGCGATCGGCCGGTGGCGTCGCGCTGTCCACCCGTGCGCGGATCGAACTTCTCGCCGTCGCCACCTTCATCGCCGCTGCAGCGTCCGCGACGGTGCCGGGTCCTACGGCGATGTCCTGCGTTGGAATCGCACCGCCGCGCGCGGGTTCCACCGTCCGAGGTGGCTGCTCATCCGCCAGCTTGCGCGAGATGGCAGAATCGAGGAGATGGTCCGTCTCGGGCGCCGCCGCTTCCTTCGGAGCGGACATCGCCGTCATCGCATCACCGGACATGACTGGTGCGGTGGCGATCGCAGGCACGCTCTCCCTCGCGCTACGCCCGCGCGTGAGTGTGAGGCCGAGCGCCACGATGATGGTCGCGGCGATGGCGGCGCGCGCGGGGGTCACTCGCATCAACCGCCACATCGTGCCCGCGTCGCCCAACGTCGGCGTAGTGGCAGGCTGCATCAGCCTTGCCGGCGCCATATCGAGCTGGCCGACCACGCGCGACGCACCTGCCGCGAGGCCGCGCGCCTCCGCGACGCGCGTGGCACACTCGGCGCAACCGCGCACGTGCTCGTCGAGCAGCGCCGCTTCCGGCGCGTCGATCTCGCCGTCGATCCAGGCGTGGATCGACCCCTCGTCCGGATGTGGTCCCACCCATTCCACCTTCATTGCGTCCTCCCGCTCGACATCATGCTGGCGCACTGGCGCCTGACGCCTCGGCCTGCAGCGTCTCGTATGCTTCCATCAGCCGGCGTCGCGCCCTCGACAAGGTCGTCCCCACCGAGCCCACCGAGAGTTCCAGTGCCGCGGCAATCTCCTCGTAGCTGAGCCCCTCTTCCTTCATCAACAGCGCATCCCGGTCCCGCTCCGCCAGCGTGTCCACTGCCTTCCGCGCCATCGCACGTTCCTCGTCCCGCTCCATTGACGTTGGCGCTGGCTGGACCACCGCCTCCGCCTTCGCCTCGTCGCGCATGAGCTCCAGTCGCTTCCGATGGCGCGCGTCCTTGCGCGTCTCGTCGCGCACCAGGTTCATGGCGACGGCGAAAATCCACGACCGCTCGCTGGCAATCGTCTCCTGCTTGAGCGCGCGCACGAACGTCTCCTGCGCGATCTCCTCGGCCCAGTCGCGATCACCGAGCTGGCGTGTGAGAAAACGCACCAGCGGCTGGTGATAGCTGTGAAACAGCGCCTTGAGGCGATCGGGAGTGACCATGACGCGTGAAGATGGCACGTCGTGCGCCCGAGGCACCAGTCTCTCTCGTCATCTTGGAGACGCATCCGCCGTGAGGAATTGCACATCGGCGTGTGCATGGCATGTGCGTTGCCCCTTGGTGGAAGTCCACACCAGCGCGAGGATCGACATGGCCACCGAGCCGAAGAGCCCAGCATCGAAGCCTGACGGAATCAAGCCGCCACCGCACAACGACGGTCCCTCCGGCCGCCCCGAGTCGTCGACCGGCGCCGGTCGCGAGGCCACCCTCGCCGATGTCGAGGCGAAGGAGCACGATCGCGAGCATCGGAGCGGCTACGGCGGAAAGGGGGGCGAGCCGGACACGTCTTCTGAAACGCGCTGATTCTGCGGCCGTGGTTGATATATGAATTGATATTTATATCTTCACCGCGTGCCCATCCTTCCCGACCGCGCGCGCGCCGTCGCCGCGCTCCGCTTCCGCGCACTCGGCGACGAGACGCGACTCCGCTTGCTCGAGCTACTCGGTGACGGTGAACGAAGCGTCGGCGACCTCATCGAGGCTACGGCGCTCGGCCAATCGCTGGTGTCGCATCACCTGCGCACGCTGCGCGGCGCCGGCCTGGTGACCACGCGCCGCGACGGGCGCAGGATCTGTTACGCCGTGAATTGGCCGGCGCTCGCCAGTACCGGGCTCGTTCTCACGGGTTTCGAGCCGGTCACTACAGCACCTCGCTGATGCCCAGCCAGTCCTCCGCGTCGCGAGCATCGGCGAAGACTTCCGAAACACGTGACGCCGCGAAGATCCGCCAGCTGGCGATAGCTGGACCGGAACGCCGGGTCCACGACCATCCGCTTGTAGTGATTGCGCACCTCAGCGTCGGTCAGCACGCCCCATACCCGACAGATGACGAGCTCGCGTTGTGGATCGATCTCGAACGACTCTGGCATGATCGCTTCCCTCGAGACTGCGTCGCATCAGACACTGGTGAGAGTTACACGTCCCTTTGCATCATGGCCAGTTTCCATGACTAGCCCTCGGGTGGGCAGCGTGCGAACTTTGCCCCACGAGCTCACGGCTCGTCCCCCAACGAATTCGGAGGTAATTCATGGATTCCAACGCGTCGATGAAGGAACTGGAGGACCGTGTGGCCAAGTTGCAGCGCGCCGTCTATCACTTGATCTGGAAGCGCACCGGCTTCGGTGAACAGTGCGTGCACTGCGGCCACGCCTACCCCAGCCACGGTGAGCGTTGCAAGGCGGCCGAAGCTGAGGCGCTTGTTCGTTAGCGCAACGGGCCAACCCCGTCGATAAGGCAATCGGCGTACCGGTTCCCCCTCACCCGGCGTCGGTGCGACGGGGGGTGGTCTGGCACGGCGTATGTGTTATGGCACGTCGCGGCGCCGTCCGCGTCGAGGTTCGTGCCATTTCACCGTCGTAACGATGCCGACAGGCGCACCAGCGCTCCGCTCGCCCCGGTTGGTCGCCGCTTTCGGCGCACTTTTCCTGTCGGGCGGCTGCGCGCCTGGTGCTCGCCCCGCAGGCAATGATGCGCTCGTGGCATCGGCGGGCGCGTCGATGCGGACGACGGTGGCCACGGCGTATACCGAAGCAAGCACGGTGTCGTTTGCGCTCGACCGCATCGACCAGCGCACGCTTCCGCTGGACCGCACCTACAAGCACTTCGGCAGCGGCCATGGCGTGACGGTCTACGTGTTCGACGGCGGCGTCCTCGAGACACATCCCGACCTCACGGGCAGAGTGCGGCGGGGCTACGATGCGTTTCCGAATGAAGAGCATCTCTGCAACGCACACGGTACTGCCGTCGCCGGCGCGATCGCCGGCCAGACACTCGGCGTCGCCCCCGAGGCGGAAATCGTGGATGTGAAGATGGTGGAGTGCAAGAAGATGCGTGGCTCCATCGACGCCATCGTCCGTGGTGCGAAGTGGGTGCTCGAGGATCACGCTCAACATCCCGGGCATCGCGCCGTCGCCAACTGGTCGTTCATCGCCGATACCTCGACCACCATTCCGGCACTCGACAGCACCGTGAAGCAGCTGCTCGCCGCGGGCATTCCCGTCATCGTGTCGGCGGGCAACATCGAGATGGATGCCTGCCACATTTCGCCGGGCAACTCACCGGGGGCCATCGTCGTTGGCGCCTCCCGCGTGCGACGGACCATCCGCGGCGACGGCGCAATGATCGACGAGCGAGCACCCGGCACGGCCTTCGGACCGTGCATCGACATCTTCGCACCGGGCGACTCCGTCTTGCTGCCGAGCATGGACGGGCAGCGGCATGCGACTGAACAGCTGTGGACGGGCACGTCCATGTCGGCGGGCTACGTGAGTGGCGCCATCGCGCTGTACCTGGAGGCGCATCCCTTCGCGTCCACCGACGCGATCTTCCAGCACATCCAGACCACGTCGTCGCGGGTGACGCGGGTGGACGCGAAATCGCCGCGCGCAGGGATGCTGTACGTCGGGCCCGCTACGATGTTTTTGGCGCAGCGATAGGCGGCATCGCCCGAAAGAGCAGGTCCTCGACTTCGCTCGGGGCGACAAGTTTGGGATGTCGTCCCGACAGGAGGGCGCAGCGCGACCGAGGGACCTGCTCTTCCCCAATCGGTCGTCTATCTTTCGCGAATGCCTACTACTCCCCTCGACGAACTCTGCATCAACACCGTCCGTACGCTCTCCATGGACGCTGTGCAGAAGGCGAACTCGGGTCATCCCGGGACGCCCATGGCACTTGCACCCCTCGGATACGCGCTGTTCACGCGACACATGCATCACGATCCAGCCGATCCGCACTGGCCGAATCGCGATCGTTTCGTGCTGTCGTGCGGGCACGCGTCGATGCTGCTCTACAGCTGCCTCTACCTGAGCGGCTATGAGCTCACGCTCGACGACCTGAAGGCGTTCCGTCAGTGGGGGAGTCGCACGCCGGGCCATCCGGAATACGGACACACATCCGGCGTCGAAACCACCACCGGCCCACTCGGCCAAGGGGTGGGCAATGCGATCGGGATGGCGGTAGCCGAGGCGCATCTCGCGGCGACGTTCAACCGTGAGGGGCACGACGTCGTCGACCACTACACGTATTTCATCTGCAGCGATGGCGACCTGATGGAAGGCGTGTCGCACGAGAGCGCGTCGTTCGCCGGCCACTTCAAGCTCGGCAAGCTGATCGGCTTCTACGACGACAACAAGATCACGATCGACGGAAGCACGGATCTCACCTTCACCGACGACACGGCGAACCGGTTCGCGGCGTACGGCTGGCACGTGTTGCACATCGACGACGTGAACGACCTCGACGCCATCGATAAGGCAGTCGCGGCCGCGAAGGCCGAGAAGGACCGGCCCACGTTGGTGGTGACACGCACCCACATCGGCTATGGGAGCCCGAAGAAGCAGGACACAGCGTCCGCGCACGGAGAACCTCTCGGCGCCGACGAGATCGTCGCGACGAAGAAGGCGCTCGGTTGGCCGAAGCCGGAGGAGGCGTTCTACGTTCCCGACGAAGCATTGGCAGAATGGCGCAAGGCGCGCGACAAGGGCGCGAAGGAGCATGCCGCGTGGAACACGACGCACGGCGCGTACGCTGCAGCGTTTGCCGATGATGCAACGGAACTGACGCGTCGCCTGGCCGGCGAGCTGCCGGCGAACTGGGAGGCTGCGGTCCCGAGCTTCACCGCGGAGAATGGATCGGTGGCAAGTCGCGCCGCATCGCAGACCGTGCTCAACGCACTCGTTGGCGTGATGCCGGAATTGATGGGCGGCTCGGCGGATCTCACACCGTCGAACGGCACGGCCGTGAAGACGTGGAAGAATTTCGCGCCGGGCGAATACGACAAGCGCTACATGCACTTCGGCATTCGTGAGCACGGGATGGGCTCGATCATGAACGGCATGGCGCTGCACGGCGGGGTCGTGCCGTTCGGCGGCACGTTCCTGATCTTCTCGGACTACATGCGTCCACCCATTCGTCTCGCGTCGCTGATGGGAATTCACGTCATCTTCATCTACACGCATGACTCCATCGGACTGGGCGAAGATGGTCCGACGCACCAGCCGGTGGAGCAGCTGAGCGCGTTGCGCTGCATTCCCGATATCACTGTCATCCGTCCGGCGGATGCGTCGGAGACGGCCGAGGCGTGGAAGGTGGCGATCAAGCACAAGCATGGTCCTGTGTGCCTGGTGCTGACGCGCCAGAAGCTCGGCTACATCGATCGCACGAAGTACGCGCCGGCGGCCGGCGTGGCGATGGGCGGGTATGTCCTCGCCGACGCGGAGGACAAGAAGCCCGACGTGGTGTTGATATCGAGCGGATCGGAGGTCGGCCTGATCATGTCGGCGCGCGAGCAGCTCGCGGACGCCGGGATCAAGGCGCGGGTGGTGAGCCTGGCGAGCCACGAGCTGTTTGCGCTCCAGTCGGACGCGTATCGCGCGTCGGTGCTGCCGGCGGATGTGCCGCGCGTGGCGATCGAGGCGGCGCATCCGATGAGCTGGTATCGCTGGGTGGGCTCGAATGGCGTGGTCATCGGGATCGAGCGCTATGGCGCGAGTGCGCCCTTCGAGCGGATCTACAAGGAGTTTGGACTCACGGTGGACAAGGTCGTGGAAGCAGCGAAGGGTCTGGTGAAGCGATAGTGTCTACCGAAACCGACGCGCCACGCAACAACTTCATTCGCGAGCTCGTCGCGGAGGACGTCGAGACCAATCGGTTCGGACGTCCTCTGGCGACGCGTTTTCCGCCCGAGCCGAACGGCTTCCTGCACATCGGGCATGCGAAGTCGATCGTGTTGAATTTTGGCCTCGTGCGCGAGTTCGGCGGTCGCGTGAACCTCCGGTTCGACGACACGAATCCGTTCACCGAGGACATGAAGTACGTCGAGGCCATCAAGGCCGACGTGAAGTGGCTCGGGTTCGAGTGGACTGAAGAGCGCTACGCGAGCGACTACTTTGGGCAGTTGTACGACATCGCTGAAACGCTGATTGCGAAGGGCACGGCGTACGTCGATTCGCAGAGCGAAGAGGAGATTCGCGAGAGCCGAGGCACGGTGTTGACCGCGGGCACGGACAGTCCGTATCGCGACCGGCCGGTGGGCGAGAATCTCGACCTGCTGCGCCGCATGCGGGCTGGCGAGTTCCCGGATGGCGCGCACGTGCTGCGCGCGAAGATCGACATGGCGCATCCCAACATGATCATGCGCGATCCGCTGCTGCTGCGCATTCGCCATGCGTCCCATTACAGGTTGGGCGACGCGTGGTGCATCTACCCGCTGTACGACTTCGCGCACGGGTTGTCCGACGCGATCGAGGGGATCACGAGGTCACTCTGCACGTTGGAGTTCAAGGACAACCGCGACATCTACGAGTGGCTCGTGCGCGAGGCCGGGTTCGAGAATCCGCCGACACAGATCGAATTCGCGCGCGGCGAGGTCGACTACATGGTGGTGAGCAAGCGGAAGCTGCTCCGCCTCGTGAACGAAAAGCATGTGAGCGGCTGGGACGATCCCCGCATGCCGACACTGGCGGGCATGCGTCGTCGTGGCGTGACGCCTGAGGCGATTCATGCCTTCTGGGAGTCGGTGGGTGTCGCGCGGAAGCCGGTTCGCACGGAGCTTCCGACCTTCGAGCACGCGGTGCGCAACGACCTCAACATGCGCGTGCCGCGCGTGATGGCGGTACTCAATCCGCTGAAGATCGTGCTGACGAACTATCCGGAGGGTGAGGTCGAGGAGCTGGATGCGTCGTACTATCCGCACGACGTTCCGCTCGAGGGGACGCGGACGGTGCCGTTCTCGCGCGAGATCTGGATCGAGCGTGACGACTTCATGGAAGATCCGCCGAAGAAGTTCTTCCGTCTCGCGCCGGGTCGCGAGGTGCGGCTTCGTTACGCGTACCTGATCACGTGTCAGGAGGCGGTGAAGGACGCGGACGGCAATGTGGTCGAGCTGCGCTGCACGTACGATCCGGCCACGCGAGGCGGCGACGCGCCGGACGGACGGAAGGTGCAGGGCACGATCCACTGGGTGTCCGCAGCGCGAGCGGTGGATGCGGAGGTGCGGCTGTACGATCGGCTATTCACGGTGGCGGACCCGGAGGCGTCGGAGGATGAGGATTTCACGACGTTCCTGAATCCGGATTCACTGGTGACTGTGCGCGGTGCGAAGGTGGAGCCGAGCGTGATGAGCGATGCGCCGGGTTCGCGGTATCAGTTCGAGCGCACGGGCTACTTCATGCACGACGCGACTGATTCGACTCCGGAGAGGCCGGTGTTCAATCGCACGGTCACGTTGAGAGATTCGTACGCGAAGATGAAATAGTTTTGGGTTCGGTGCGCGGTCGGTCGCGCGTATTCCTTCCGACGGCCACTTCGCGCTCTGCCACCTACCGCCATCTTTACTCCGGCGATCGCTCTCAGCGTCCAGGGTCAGAGGGGATCAAGCGCGAAGTGGCCGCTGGAACGAATGCTGCGACGATCGCGCATTGATCCCGAACGCGCCCTCAAAACGCAGTCGAAAGCAGGTCCCTCGCGACGCTCGGGACGACAGGGAGTTACGCGACACCCTGCCTGATCGCCTTGGTCACACGATCGGCGAACAGATCCACCTCGTCCACCGTCGTGTAGACGTTTGGCGTGATCCGCATGCCGCTGAACTCGTCGTTCACCATCGGTGTCGTCACGATCCGATGCTGCGACAACAGCCACCCGCCGAGCTTGCCCATATCCATGCCGGCAATGGACACCACGCCGATCGCTCCACTCTTCGATGGGCCGATCTCCGTGATCATCGACACCCGGTCGCTCGCGGCGAGCAGCTGCTTCGCCCACCGGTCACGCAGGTAGCGCAGGCGCGCGATCTTGCGCTCTGGGCCAATGCCGCGGTTGAAGGCGATGGCCACCGAAATCGCGTTGTGGTTTGCCGCCGGATGGGTCCCGATCTCCTCGTACTTCCGGATGTCGCCTTCCTGGTCAACGCCACCGGCCATCAGTGGCCAGAGCGCCTTGATCCTGTCCTTCCGCACATACAGGAAGCCCGTACCGATGGGCGCATGCAGCCATTTGTGCAGGCTCGTGCCGTAGTAGTCGCATCCCAGCTCGTCGCGCGTGAACGGGAAGTGCGCGAAGGCATGGGCGCCGTCGACGAACACCTGAATGCCCTTCGGCTTTGCCAGCTCGACGATCTCCCGCACCGGCGCGATGTAACCGGTCTGGAAGCTGATGTGCATCACCTCGATGACCTTCGTGCGCGGCGTGATCGCCTTCGCGATCTGCTCGACGTACGACGCCGTGCTCTTCACCGGCGTCTCGTGCTTCACCCGCTTGAGCACGATCCCCTCGCGGCGCTCACGCTGATGCCACGCGTTCTGCATACGCGGATAGTTCTGCGTCGTCATCACGACCTCGTCACCCGCCTTGAGGTCGAGCCCGAAGATCATCGTCTCATTGGCTTCCGACGCATTGCGCGTGATCGCCATCTCGTCCGGGTCGCAGCCGAAATCCTTCGCGAGGTCGCGGCGCACGGATTCGATGCGTGGCTCGAGGACACGCCACATGTGGTCGACCGGCAGCTCGTTCGAGAACCTGAGGTCGCGGATCATCTGCTCCAGCACGTGCGTCGGTGCCGGACTGCATCCGCCGTTATTCAGGTTGACCATCGTCCGATCGAGATCGAAGGCGCGCTGGATCTCGTTCCAGTACGATTCGTCATCTGCCACCGCCACGGCCGGCAGCGCGCCGCTCACCTCACCGGCGCGAAACAGCCTGGTGAACGCGTCGCCGCGCATCACGGGAGCGGCGACACCGGCGCCAAGGAGCGAGTGGACGAATGTACGACGTGATTGCATAGGGCTGGCCGATTGGGATGGTGAATCATCCGGTATTCCTGGTGAGCTGTCCAGAGGAACTTTAGGGTCAGAGGATCAGAGGATCAGAGGATCAGAGGATCAGAGGATCAGAGGATCAGAGGGGACAGAGGGACAGAGGGACAGAGGGACAGAGGGACAGAGGGACAGAGGGACAGAGGGACAGAGGGACA
>JBBQDT010000058.1:0-24197 GCA_038319955.1 Gemmatimonadales bacterium
TAGTCGGCGAGGTCGAGATCGAGCGTGTCGATGGCCCGATCGAGCACGGGATCCCTGCGCCGCATCGCCGTCAGCCGCTCGGCCCGCACCATCTCGTCGGTGAGACGAGCGGGCGGTGCACCACTACCTGCCGCCGCACGAATCGCGACACGCTGGATGGCTGGGAACAATGCGCGCAGCAGCTGGCCGATCTCGCCCTTTTCCTTCTCCAGCGCCTGCTCGAAGATCGGATTGGCATCGTCGAGGGCGATGGTGACGTCGCCCTTCGCGGTGACTGCCACGGGCGCAGAGTGCTCCAACGCCGTAGCGGCAACACTCTTCCCCATCCCCCGCAGCTTCCCCACCACCTCGTCCCATCGCTCGACCACGTGGCTCACGTCGGGCAACGCCGTTGACGCCAGCCCTGCTGGCGTGACGACCGGCGGCGGCACGGCGGGTACGGGCGGTGCTTTCACCGTTACGGCGCGATCGGCGTCGCGAACAACGGCCCGCCAGTCGGCAATGGGTGTGTCCGTGCCGCGCGTCGGCACAGCGGGCGCCACCTCCACAGGCCGCATCGGGGTGGGCGCGGCCCGTCGCGGAGACGGCTCGTCCTCGATTGTCGTGGCACCACCGCCGCCGCTCATCCCGCGCAGCATCGCCTCGAGCGACACCGTCCGGTCGAGCAGGGCAAATCGCACGAGAAGCGCCTCGAGCAACAGCTGCTGCTGACCGCTCTTCCTGAAGCGCGGCTCGAGCTCCGTGAGCGCCGAGAGCATGCGCAGCAGGTCGCCAGCGACGAACATGTCCTTGCGCGCGACGAGCGCGTCGTGGACTCGTTCACTCGTGTCGGTCGACGCGCCGCCGAGGGTCACTGCGAGCTGCGCACGCACGATGTCCGCAAAGCCGGTCAGGAATTGCCCGAAGTCGATCCCCGCATCGGCAAGCCGCCCCACGAAGGCGAACACGTCACCGGCGCGTCGTTCGGCCAGCAGGTCGAGGAGATCGACGAATTCATCTTCCGGGACGAGACCGAGCGCGTCGCGCACCTGTTCGGCGGCAACGGCGCCATCGCCCATCGATAGCACCTGGTCCGTGAGCGAGAGCGCGTCGCGCATGGAGCCGTCGGCCGCACGGGCGATCATGGCGAGCGCGTCGGGATGGGCGGTGACCCCTTCCTCCCTGAGCACCCGCTCCAGCCGTTGGCGAATGTCGGCCGGACCGATGCGCTTGAAGTCGAAACGCTGGAGACGGCTCAGGACCGGTGCGGCGGCCTGCGCGATCTTCTGCGGCTCGGTGGTGGCGAACACGAACACCACGCGCGGTGGCGGCTCCTCGAGGATCTTCAGCAGGACGTTCCACGCTTCGCGCGTGAGCATGTGCGCCTCGTCCACGATGTAGACCTTGTAGCCTTCGTCCCCCGAGGGCGCGTACATGGCGCGTTCACGCAGCTCGCGCGCGTCGTCGACGCCGCGGTTGGATGCGGCATCGATCTCGACGACGTCGAGGCTCGAGGAACCGGACCAGATGCGCGTGCAGCTCGCGCACTGGCCACAGGGCTCGCCGCCGAGCTCGGGATCGCCGCGCCGCTCGCAATTGAGCGCCATCGCCAGCACGCGCGCGAGCGTCGTCTTCCCGACGCCGCGCGGACCACACAACAGGTAGCCGTGCGCCACGCGATTGCGTGCGATGGCACCCTTGAGGGTCGCCGCGACGTGCGACTGCACTGCCACGTCGGCGAAGGTCTTTGGCCGGTATTTGCGAGCGAGAGCGAGAGCCATTGCTCGTAAGTTAAAGCACGGATGATCGGGCGATAGGAAGATCCCGTCATCCCGTCTTCCCAAAAAAACGCGGGGAGCCTTCTCGATCGAGAAGCTCCCCGCGCCGATTGTCCCAGGCCTGACGAAGCGACGTCAGACACCTCATGCCGCTGCTACCTTCGGGGTCCTGACGGAGTTAGAAGGCTGCCGCCCTTCGGGACCTGGGACACGCGGAATTTAAACCGGCGGCACGGACCAGACAACTCATCGCGTCGCTTCCGCCGTACACTCGTCGATCGCGGCGCGCACGACGCTGGCGGCACGAGACATGTCCTCGGCCGTCACGTCGAGATGTGCAACGGCGCGCACACGAGTTGGATTCCATTCGCTGATGCGGACACCCCCCTGCTCCGCACGCTGCACCACCGCGGCACTCGATACCCCTTCGGCGAGGTCGATCATCACGATGTTGGAGTCCGGCGGCACGACCGACGCGCCCGTCGCGCCCGTCACCCCGTCGGCGAAGCGGCTCGCATTGGCGTGGTCGTCCCACAGGCGGTTCATGTTGGCGTCCAGCGCATAGAGCGCCGCGGCGGCGAGAATTCCCGATTGGCGCATACCGCCGCCGAAGCGCTTGCGCACGGCGTGCGCGCGCTTCATGGCTTTCGCCTCGCCCACGAGAATCGCTCCGACGGGGCAGCCGAGCGCCTTGGAGAAGCTCAACATCACGGTGTCGGCACACGCGCCGAATTCGGCGAGTGACGTGCCGGTCGCCGCGCTCGCGTTCCACAGGCGGGCGCCGTCCATGTGGACGGGAATGTCGTGGTCGTTCGCGACGGCCCGCATGGCGCGCAGGTCCGCAAGGTTCGTGACCTTCCCTCCCGCGCCGTTGTGGGTGTTCTCCAGGCAGATGACACTGATCGCGGGATCGTGCTTCGACGGCGCTCGAATAGCGCGACGCAGGTCGTCGGCATTCATGACCGTGCGCCCCTTCCCCACGCGAACGAGGCGCACCTGCACGCCGAGCAGCGCTGCCGCGCCGGCCATCTCGCCGTGGATGATGTGGGCATCCTCGTCGAGCAGCGCCTCCGAGCCCTGCGTGGCGTGGACGGCGAGCCCTGTCATGTTCGCCATCGAACCGGTGGGGAAGAAGAGCGCGGCCTCCTTCCCGAGCATGGAAGCGACTCGCGCCTCGAGACGGCTCACCGTGGGGTCGCCGTCGAGCACGTCGTCGCCGACTTCGGCGATGGCCATCGCTTCACGCATTGCGATGCTCGGCTTCGTAACCGTATCGGAGCGGATGTCTAGCACGGGAGCATAGGAAATTGGGAGTACAGGATGATAGAAGCGACGAAGGGCACACCGAATCTATCTCGGTGCGCCCTCCACGAATTCCTGAACTCCTGTCATCCTGCAGTTACGGCTTCTTCACCGTGACGGTGGGAACCTTCACTTCCGTCTTCTTGGTTCCAACGACCGGCTTGTCGATGATGATCGTGTCCTTCTTCATTCCAACGACCGGTGTTGAAATCGTGTCGATCCTCGAGCCGACGTCGACGCTGGGCGTCGTGACCGTGTGCGTGTCGGTCCCGATCGTCGGGGTCTGTACCTGGTACTGATTGTCGCCGGTCTTCTTGCACGCCGAGAGCGGCAGCGAGAATATGACGGCGCCGAGTAGCAACTTGCGCATGAATAGCCTCCGTGGGTGGCGCGTTCGCCGGGCTCTAGGGCAACCTTCGCGCCATACCTTCAGTTCGGCACCGATCGCTGGCGAGCCCGTCTGCTAGTCGAGGAAGACTTCGCGCTGCCGTTTGCGGGTCCGACGCAGCTCGTACACCTGTCCCACCTCGCCCCCAAGGATGAAGATCAGCGCCGCGTAGTAGACCCAGAACACCATCACCACGAGCGCAGCGATCGTCCCCGTATAGAGGGAACTCGGGTTGAACGAGCTCACGTAGACGGTGAAGATGAACTTCGCGAACTCGAACATCACCGTGGTGAACGTTGCCGCCACCCATGCGGTCTTCGTGCGGACACGACGGATGGGAAGAAACTTGTAGAGGGCGAAGAACATCGTCGCGAGAATCACGGCGGCAACCAGGTGACTGCCGAACGCCTTTGCCTGCCCCATGACCTCCTTGCGGATGCCCAGCTCCTCCAGGAGACGGACGCTGTTGTTCGTTGCCAGCAGAACGTAGGTGCTGATCAGCGTGTTCGCGGTGATGAGGACCGTCGCCACGATGGTCATCTTGATGTCGAAGATCTTCCCGCCGATGATGCTTCGCTCGTTCTCGATGTCGAAGACGCTGGCCAGCACCGTGCGCAGGGAACCGAACAGGCGCGTGGAGAACCACACGAATCCGATCGAGCTCCAGATCGGCAGCTGCGCGTGCGACGAGAGGATCTGGGTGAGCAGCTTGTGCGTGGGCGAATCGGCCATCTCGTGCGCAGGCAGCAGCCGCTCGAGGTAGTGCGTGACGACCTCGTTCGCGTTCGCCGACGACTTGTTGAGCAGGAAGGTCAGGAACCAGACGAGCAGCAGGACGAACGGGACCACCGCGAGCAGGATGTTGAAGGCGATCCCGCCCGCGAGGAAGAGGACGTTGTCCTCTCCCGCGTTGTCCCACACGCGCTTCGCATAGTCGCGAAGTGTCCAACCGAAGCTGACGAATGGTGAACGCTTGTAGGCCGACCGGGTTTCCCGAGTCGAACCTTCAGCGAGCGGAGTGCCCAAGGTCAGACGGTTGCGTCGTCGGTCGCGACCGACGCCGGCCGGCGGTTGCCGCGGGCGACCTGGCCTCCGGCGTTGTACGCTGCCTTCGTCTCCGCAAGACGCGCTTCGAGCTCGGCGCGCGCTTCGTGAGCCGCCTCGCGCCCAGCCTCCATGGCGCGCGACACCTGCCGCTTCTTGCTCTCGATCGCCGATCGCGCCGCGTCGATCTGTTCCTCGACACGTGCGCGGGCGCCCTCGTAGGTGTCCACGACCTGGCCGGTCACCTCTTCGGCCACGCCCTTGACCTTGTCGGTGGCCTGGCGGGCACGCCTGCCGATGGCACGGCGCGTCTCCGGCCCCGAGCGCGGCGCGAACAAGAGCGCGACTCCCGCGCCGATCAGGACGCCGAGCAGCAGGCTGCCGACGTCGCCGCTGTGCTTCTCGATGACGACATAGGGTTCATCGCGATGGTCGTGATGCATGTGCACTCCTGTTGGACCCGGGGCTCAACGCCCCTTCTTGGCCATGGGTTTCTTGGCCGGCGACCGCGATGGCGGTGCCGGCTCCTTCTTCTTTGCTGGACGAGCCGGTGACGCTGCCGGCCGGGACTTCGTGTCCTCCACCGGCGACGACGCTTCCTCGGCAACCGACTCGCCTGTGACGATACTCAGTAGTTCTCCTCGCACTTCGCGTTCCGACAATCCGAGCACCTTGGCGGTGCGCCCTGCGTCGCCCGCAGTGGACGCAAACGTCCGCAGCACGAGCTGCTGGCGTGCCTCGGCCGCCGTGGCGCCCACCGGGATGGTCAGCGCAGCCGGCATGCCACCGCCGTTCCGCAGGTGGCGCGGGATGATGTCGGTAGGCCCGATCGTGGTGCCCCGCGACATGATGACCGCGCGCTCCACGGCGTTCTTCAGCTCACGGACGTTGCCGGGCCAGTGATAGCTCATCACCCATTCCCACGCCGCATCGTCGAAGCCGGTGATGACCTTGCCGTTCTGCTGTGAGAAGCGTCCGAGGAACTCATTGGCGAGCAGCTGGATGTCGTCGGCGCGTTCCCGGAGCGGGGGCAGGTCGATCTCGACGACGGCGATGCGATAGTAGAGATCCTCGCGCAACTCACCGTCGATGATGGCCTTCTGAAGGTTCTTGTTCGTGGCGGCAAGGATCCGGATGTCGACGCTGATCTCCTTCTTGCCGCCCAGGCGCCGAACCTGCTTGGTCTCCAGTGCGCGCAGGAGCTTCACCTGGATGTCGGGTGCCATCTCGGCCATTTCGTCCAGGAAGATCGTGCCGCCGCTCGACATCTCGAACGCGCCCTGCTTCTCGCTGATGGAGCCGGTGAAGGCGCCCTTCTCGTGGCCGAACAGCTCGTTCTCGAGGATTTCCTTCGGGAGCGCGGCACAGTTGAGGGCAAAGAACGGCCCCTTCGCGCGGTCGCTCTTGCTGTGCAGGGCGCGGGCGACGAGCTCCTTGCCCGTGCCGCTCTCGCCCAGGATCAACACACTCGCCGTGCTCGGCGCCACGGCTTCGATGACCTGATACACCGACCGCATCGACTCGCTCTGTCCGGTGAGCTCGGCGTAGTGCGTCAGGCCCTCGAGCTTGGACGACAGCTCGCGATTGGTCTGCTGCACCTGGTACTTGTCGAGCGCCTTGGGAATGAGCGCCTTGAGGCGGTTGAGCTTCTCGGCGTTGAGCGGCTTCTCGATGTAGTCGTATGCGCCCTGCTGCATCGCCTGCACCGCGGAGTCGACCGTCGCCTGCCCGGTGATGATGATGCACTCCGTGGGAATCTTTCGCTGCTGCAGCTCGCCGAGCAGGGTCAGCCCATCGAGCTTGGGCATCTTGAGGTCGGCCAGCACGACGCCATAGCGTTCGGCGGTCAGCGCTTCCAGCGCCTTCTGGCCATCGTTCACGACGTCCACGGCATAACCGGCATCCTCGAGGATGGCGCTGAGGCCGGTGGTAATCGCGGCTTCGTCATCTGCGATGAGGATCTTCGCGTGCTTCATCGTCCCTCGGTTTGCGCTTCGCCCGCGTGACGCTTCATGCGCGCGGAAACGCCAGTGATAAGTCCTGTGGTCCTTCCGTCCAGCGAACACCCGCCGAGCGGGCGATCTCCGCGATGCCGTCGGGCAGCATCGTGCGACGATCCACGGCGCCGATCCCGACCAGAATGGCGTCGTCATCACCGCCGAGCGTACACGTCACCTCGGACGCACGCTGCATCCGGTCCGTACCAGCGACCAGATCGAGCAGCGTGGCCAGGAGCGCGAGCCGCACGACATCGCCACGGACCCGGGTCACCCCCGAGCCCACTGTCCCCAGGTCGATCATGCGCACTGGCGCATCGGCCGAGGATGACGAGGCCGCACACAGCGTGGTGATCCTCTGCAACATGAGCGCGACGTCGGCTGGCTCGCGCTCTCGCCGCGAGACCGACAGCACGGCTTCGAGCAAGTTAGCCAGTCGGTCGAGTTGCTGCGCCGACGCCTCGGCAAACTGCAGCACGGCCGTCGCCGGCACGTCCGGCCGCGCCGCGCGCGACCGGATCACCTCCAGATTCACCGACACACCGTTCAACGCGTCCTTCACGTCGTGCGACGCCCGGCTCACGGCGCGCTGCAGCGCCTGCAGCCAGAGCGCGCTGACATCGTCAGGCGCTGAGATCGGATTCATTCAGTCCGACAGGTCCGCGTCGTCCGGCGCGGCGGCGTGCGCGGGGGTCGCGTCGGCCGGCATCGGTCTATGGTGCACCACCGGACGCACGTACTTCGCCGTGATCTCCGCCGTGTTGCCGATGGCGAGCTGCTCGAAGAGGAAGGAGAACTTCTCGTCGTATTTCGCCGAGACCGTGGCCTTGACGTCGGCGGGGAGATCCCAGACACGCCGCTTGAACGGCCCGATCGCCTTCTTTCGCGTCTTGTAGAAGAACTGCTCGTCGGAATCGGTGGCCTTGCGCTCGTCCTTCGCGTTCGTGCGCAGCCACTCGTACATCTCGGCGCGCAATGCCTCCGGAAGATGATCGAACATCATCGTCTGAAAATTGGTCGCCAGGTGGATCTCGGCGGTTTCGCGCTTGGGAAAATTGTGAAAGGCCGTGTCGGGCAGCGTCGAGGCGCCATGTTGCACGGCGCCGGACAGCCCGTAGTCGTCCCGCGCCACCTTGCCCAGCTTCTCCAGCGTATCGAGGTCGAGCTTCACCTCCGCGATGGAGCCGTCAGTGAGCACGGTGCCGCCATGCGACGTTCCGCTCTGCACGCTGATCTTCGACAGGCCTGTCATGCCCTTGGGAAGTGTGGCGTTGAAGCCGTCCATGTACGCGCGGAGTTCCTCGACGGTCGAGTTCTCGGTGCCGACTTCGCCGATCTCTCCGCCCACGGAGATGGTGACTCCCTTCGGCTCCACGCGTCGCACCTCGCTCAGGATGTCGATGCCGACCTCGTAGTTGAGGCGCTGCTGCTCGGCGAGCGTGTCCTTGCTCAGGTCCACGAGCGTGGACGTGTCGACGTCGATGTTGTAGAAACCGGCGCCGACCGCCTCGCGCACCAGCGCCTTCACGCCCTCGACTTCCGGACCCGGGTCGACCGCGTACTTCTTGTGATTGATCTGGAAGTGGTCGCCCTGGATGAAGAGCGGGCCGCGAAAGCCCTCGCGTAACGCTGCCCCGATGATCACCGACACGTACTCGGCGGGACGCTGCTCGGTATAGGCGATCTCCGACCGAGCGATCTCGAGGATGAAGGCGCCCGCCTTCGTCCGCATCGCCGTGCGGAAGATGGACCGCGCGGTGTCGTACGTCGCCATCCGGACGTTGATGGCCGGCACGGTGAAGCCGTGCACTTCGCCGCGGCCGCGCGCCATGTAGAGCTCGTGGATGGACGACGGCTGGACACCAACCGCCTGACCGATCTCCCAAAGCAGCCACCGTGCGTACTCCTTCGCCGTGCCGTCGCCGAAGACGGCCGTCCGCACCAACTCGTCCATCGTCTGGGAGGCGAGCACCGCAGGGCTCGAGACGGTGACACGGTCGTCCGCGACGGTCACTGCGTCGCCGAACAGGACATTCAGTGCATCGACATCGTGCATGCGATCCTCGCAAAGTGCAGCCGCCCGAATGGACGGTCAGGAAGAGCAGGTGCCTCGCTACGCTTCGGACGAGAACTAACAACGCCGAAAAACGCTGGCAAGCCTATAGAGCGCGTATTTTGGGTCGGCCTCGGGCAGTAGATTCCATTCCTGCCACTCCGCTCAGACGGTGACCGTCAATCCATCGAATGCCGGCGAAACTCCGGGCGGCAGCTCCGCCGCGAGGTCCGCATGAAAGTTGTCGTGCGTCAGGTGCGTGAGATATGTCCGCTCGGCGCCGATCTTCCTCGCCACCTCGAGTGCTTCGGGAAGGCTCAGGTGGGACGGATGCGGCACGCGAAACAGGGCATTGATGACCAGGGCACGTGCGCCCCTGAGCTGCGCGAGCGCCTCGTCGGGAACCGACTTGGCATCGGTGACGTAGGCGAGCGGACCGATGCGATACGCGAACACGGTGATGGGTCCATGCGGCACGGGCACCGCCGTGACATCCACGCCGGCAATCTGCACCGTCTCGCCGGCCCGGAGCTCGATGGCCCTGCCCTGCGGCTTCGACGTGCCTGGAAGCGCCTTGATGCTGTCGTCGAAGATGTAGTTGAACTTCTGCGCGACGGACATGAGCGTCGGTGCCGAGCCGTACATCGGGAGATGCATGTCGCGTCGCGCGGTGATGGCGCGAAGGTCGTCGATGCCGTGCGTGTGATCGGCGTGATCATGCGTGAAGAGCACGGCGTCCACGTGATCCACACCGGCCTGGATCAACTGGAGACGCAATTCGGGGGGCGTATCGATGAGGATCATGCCGCCGCTGTCCGTCTCCACCGCCGCGCCCACGCGGGTACGGCGGTCACGCGGGTCGCGCGAGTGGCAGACTGCGCACCCGCAGCCGAGTTGCGGGACGCCGAAGCTCGTGCCGGTGCCGAGGAAAGTGAGCTTCACACGCCGTCAGCGCTCATGCCGTCTCGACTTTCATCAGGTTCGTCGTTCCCGGAACATCGAACGGCACGCCGGCGGTGACGACCACACGGTCACCCTGGTTCGCGAGGCCCCGCTCGCGAACCGCCGCGAGCGCGAGCTTCACCATGTCGCCATAGGTGTCGCAGTGCGCGACCTCGCACGGAATAACCCCCCATACCAGTGCAAGCTGCCGGTAGGTCCGTGCCTGATCGGTGAGCACGAGTATGGGTACGTTAGGTCGATACGACGCTACGATGCGCGCGGAAAATCCGCTCTTCGTAAGGACGATGAGAGCCGGCGCGCCCAAGCTGCGCACTGCCGACGTCGCCGCAGCCGCGATGGCCTGCTCGGTGGACACCGGCGTATCCGCCGTCGACCGGCGCTCGTCGCTCCGCACCACGCGCGGATGCTTCTCGATCTCGAGGATGATGCGCGACATTGCCTCCACCGCGAGTCGCGGATACTGCCCCGCCGCGGTCTCGGCCGAGAGCATCACCGCATCAGTCCCGTCGAAGATCGCGTTGGCCACATCGCTCGCCTCGGCGCGGGTGGGCCGAGGATTCGTGATCATCGACTCCAGCATCTGGGTCGCCGTGATGACCGGACGACCGAGCTTGTTGCACAGCGAGATGATCTTCTTCTGCGCGATCGGCACTTCCTCGAAGGGCAGCTCGACCCCCAGATCCCCACGAGCGACCATCACCGCGTCGGACGCGCGCACGATGCTCTCGATGTTCTCCAGTGCCGAGTCCTTCTCGATCTTGGCGACGACGAGCATGTCCTTGGGGATCTTCTCGCGCAGCTCGGCGATGTCCTGCGCGCGGCGGACGAAGCTGAGCGCGAGATACTCGAGGCCATGCTGCACCGCGAATGCGACATCGGCCCAGTCCTTCTCCGTGATCGACGGCGCGCTCACAGCCACGCCGGGAAGGTTCATCCCCTTGTGGCTCTTGATGAGGCCACCGTGCAGCACACGTGCCTTGACGACGTGCGCGCCCACATCGAGCGCGACCAGTTCGATGAGCCCGTCGTCGACGAGGATCCGGTCACCGACCTTGAGGTCGTTGCACAAATCCTCGTACGTCGTAGGAAACTGGTTGGGTCCGGCGTCCTCGCCCGCGACGAGCTCGATGTCCTCGCCGTCCTCTACGCGCCGCGGCTCCGCGAGGTCGCCGATGCGGATGCGCGGGCCCTGCAGGTCACCCAGGATGGCGACCGGGCGACCAAGCTCCTGCGCCGTGTCCCGCACGAGCGCCACCGTCTTCGCATGCTGCTCGTGCGTGCCGTGCGAGAAGTTCAAGCGGGCGACGCTGAGACCTGCCTCCATGAGCGCGCGGAGCGTCTCACGATTGTTGGACGAGGGGCCGAGCGTGCAGACAATTTTTGTGCGCGGAAAGGGCATTACAGGACGTGTAGGGTTCGGCGGTCAGACGTGCAGTGCTTCTCGCTTCCTCTCCAGACCAGCCGTCAGCGACTCGAAGCTTTTTTGGAAGCTGGCGAGTCCCTCGGACAACAGCTTGTTCGTCACGTCGGTGAGGTCGATGCCGACTGCGGCGAGTTCGCGCATCGTCGCTTCGGCGGCCGCGTAGTCTGCGTCCACAGACCGCGTGGTCTCGCCATGATCGCGGAAGGCATCGATCGTGGCCGGCGGCATCGTGTTCACCGTGTCCGGCCCGATCAGCTGCTCGACATACATCACGTCGCGATAGGCAGGATTCTTCGAGCTCGTGCTGGCCCACAGCGGTCGCTGCAACCGCGCACCGGCGGCCGCGAGCGGCGCCCAGCGCGCAGAGCTGAACTCATCGCGGAACAACTTGTAGGCGAGCTGCGCGTTGGCGATGGCGGCCTTCCCCCTGAGCGCGAGGATCTTCTTCTGCTCTTCGCCGCTCGCCTTGGCTGCCAGGGCATCGAGGCGCTTGTCGATCTCCGTGTCCACGCGGCTGACGAAGAACGACGCAACGGACGCGATGTGGTCCACCGGCTTGCCTGCCTTCACTCGATCCTCGAGCCCTGCGATGTACGCCTGGATGACGCGACGATGCGCCTCGATGGCGAACAGCAGCGTGATGTTGACGTTGAGGCCAGCGCCAATCAGCGTGCGCACCGCGATGGCTCCTTCCTCCGTGCCCGGCACCTTGATCATGACGTTCGGACGGCCGACCATGGCCCAGAGACGCTCCGCCTCGGCCACCGTTTCCTTCGAGTTGTTCGCCGCGCCGGGCGACACCTCGATCGAGACATAGCCGTCGCCGCCGTTGGTCGCGTCGTACACCGCCTTGAACCTGTCGCACGCGTCGCGAACGTCGCTCGTCTCGACGACCTCGAACAGGTCGAGCGCCGTCGCGCTCTCGCTGGCATTCCTGATCTGCTCGTCGTACAGCTCGCCCTCGGCCAGCGCCTTCTCGAAGATCGTCGGGTTCGACGTCATCCCGGTGAGCGCGTCCTCCGTGATGCGTCGCTCGAGATCCCCGTTGTGAACAATCTTGCGGTCGATGAAGTCGAGCCAGATGGACTGGCCGGCGTCGTGCAGCTGCTGGAGGCGATTCAGTGACATGGCTCGATCCGGTTGGGCGGGCGCCGTTGAAGTCTTTCAAGATAACCCCTTGGCGTCCGGCTCAACGAAAGTACGTCGACGCGAGCGGGGGCGGAAAGTGGCCTGCAGGCGACTTCCACTGGCCACGTTGCCGGTTGGAACAGGCCGTTGGGCACCGTTCACTGTAGGTGGTGCCATGCAGCTTGCGGCGCGGCACCGCGGTGACCGACGCGCTCGCGGCTCCTATCGTTGATAACAGGTGCCCTTCAAATCATTCCAGAATTCTGCGTGCTGATAGGAGACGATGCCCTTCTCCTCCCTGATCGACTGGAGCGTTGCCGTCTTTACGGCGTGCCGGCCATCGCGCGTACCACTTCCAGAAATGGCTGCGCCGGCGCGGCCCGATTGTCACGAAGTTCGCCTCGGCGAGGATGAACCGGGATTTCTTCATGGTTCCGAAGGATGCGCGAACATCGGTTGTTCGCGCGGCCGTTGCTGACGCGTCGTGCCGAACAGGATGACCGCATCGCGCGGCATGCGTGGAGCGGGGGCGATGATCACACGGCGCTGATGGCAACGGTGGCAGCGGCGAGCGCGTACCGATTTGCGAGGGCACGAGGTGGAAGGCGCGGCATCAGACAGGGTGCTTGTTGGGGAGCAGGCGAGAGTCAAGGGGTCGTCGAGCGAAAGTGGCCGTGGAAATGGCTCCGATTTCCCTACGTTCTGTAAGGAAAGGCCCGAAGGGCGCGGTTTTCTCGTCGATCTGATGTTTATTCTGAACGACGGCACGTTTTTTTTTCAAGATTTCTCGTCGAAATACGACGCCACGGCACGCGGTCTGCCATTCCCCGAGTCCGGCAGAACTGCGACGACCCTCGTCGCACCCGCAACCTCGCCCGCGGGGAACGAGATCATTGGGCGAAGGCGACGGAGGACAAGGATGAAGACCAGGAACTTTGCGTTGTGCGCACTCGGCCTCGCAGCCGCCATCACATTCGGCGGCGCCGCGACAGCGTCGGCGCAGGCTCGCTCTGACAGGCGTATTCCGGTCCGTAAGGACCAGCCAGCGGAAATGGCACCACACGTAGACACCATTCGTATCGTTCGCGTCGATACGGTGACCATGCGTGGACGTGTTGACACGGTGACGATGCGTATGCGGCCCGACACCGTGATGCAGATGCAGATGCTGCCGGTGCAGAAGCTGCCCGGCGTTTATTTCGGGCTCGGTGGTGGAGTGGCCATTCCTTACTCCAGCTATCGCAACTCGCACAAGGATGGCTTTGACATCAATGCGCAGCTTGGTTGGTTCCCGAAGGACGCGGCCCTCGGCCTGCGCCTCACGGGCGACGCGATCTTCCTCGGCAAGCGCGACACGGATTGCCCGAATTGCCCGTCGCCGCGCCTCTACGCCGGTAACGGCGACGTGGTGCTCCGCTTCCCGCTCGATCGCACCAGCAAGCTGAACCCCGTCCTGTACTTCCTGGGCGGCGGTGGTATCAACAAGTTCCAGAACTTCCTGCCCTATCGTAACAAGGCCGGCCGCGTCACCACCGCTGGCGGCGACACGTACCTCAGCTACCCGGGCCTGAACTTGACGAAGGCAGCTGCCGGCGACAAGAGCATCTTCTTCAGCTACGAAGGCGGCACGGGTCTCGACTTCAACGTTGGTGCAGCACACATGTACGTCGAGAGCAAGTTCGTCCAGGTCCAGACGACTGGTGGTCCTTCGCGCTACTTCCCGATCGTCGCCGGCTTCAAGTTTTACTAAAGGCGACACCTGATGGTCCATGCTGCGGGGGACGTGAACTTCACGTCCCCCGCAGTGTATTTCGTAGCCTATGCCACATCCCCGGAGAAATCGACTCTGCTCGAGCACGCTTCTCGTCCTCGCGCTCTCGACCACCGCTCAAGCCCAGGACGCCGGTCGCTCGCTGGACACCGCGGCAGTCCGCGCACGCGCCAGTGCTGATTCCGCACAGAACAGCCGCAGCTGGTTTTCTTCGCTTCTCCGGAAGATTGCGCGCAAGAGTGACGAGGTCGCTGTCGCGGAGGATTCGACGGCTACCATTACCAGCGACTCCGCCAGCGACGTGGTGGCGACCGAAGCGCCCGCGACAGCGCACGCCTTCAAGTCCAAGAAGGACAGCCTGGCCTGGGACCGCGCGCGCGAAAGTGCCGAGAATTCCAAGGGCTATCGCGTCGTCGTGGACCTGTTCAACAAGACGCTGAGCGTCATTGATCGCGACGACACGCTTCGGACAGCGTCGGCAGCCACCGCGCGCAACGAGACCCTCGAGTTCGAGGGCAAGGTGTGGAATTTCATCACGCCGCGAGGAACGCGCACTGTCCTGCGGAAGGACAAGGATCCGGTGTGGACGCCGCCCGACTGGCACTTTGCGGAGATCGCGCTGGAGCACAACCTCAAGGTGAAGCGCCTCGAACGCGGCCGCGTGGTGAAGCTCAAGAGCGGCACCAAGCTGCTGACGAAGGGTGACGAGGTGGGCATTATCCGGCCCGGCAGCACGGAGTTCGAGCCCATGGCGCTGGACGAGCACATCGTCTTCGAGAACACGCTCTTCATCCCGCCGGCAGGCACCAAGAACCGCGTGATCGAGGGAGAATTGGGCCATTACCGTCTCGACATGGGCGACGGCTACCTGCTGCACGGGACGCCTTACGCCCGTTCGATCGGCTCGGCGGTGACGCACGGCTGCGTGCGCCTCCACGATGAGGACATCGAGTGGCTATATGAGAACGTGCCCGTGGGAACGAAGGTCTTTATCTTCTAGGGACTACGGAACGGCGGACGATCAACTCCTTCGACGCGGACACTCGCGGAAGAAGAGCAAATTGTAAGAATGGACCAGAGAACAAAAAGCCGGCGGTGAGACAGGAATGTCTCGCCGCCGTTTTTGTTCTGCTCAACCATCCACGCGCTGTTGCCGTTCTGATCCTCTGGTCATCTGGAGGATCAATACGTCGGTACCGCCAAACCGCCCGCGTCCTCGTAGAACGCGATCGATCCGGGCGCATACTGCTTGGTGAGCAGGATGATCTGCCCCGTGTGCAGCGAGAAGTGCTCGACCACGTGGTAGACCGCCTCGAACACGCTGACATCGCGACCCTGGATGGTCCGGCGAGACGCCAGTGCATCGGGCGAGAGCCCACCGATCACTGTGTCCGCCTCGTCCAGCGTGGTGCGCAGTGCGGCGAACAGCGTTGCCGCATCGGCACCGTCGGTCGCGGCGAACTCGCTCGACCGCTGCCGGCGATCGGGAGCGCCACCCACGCTGCTCACGATCCATTGCCGAACGTTGCCCTCGAGATGCAAGAGCAGGTTGCCGATGCTGTTCGAGCCGGCGTCCGGGCGCCGCCAGAGTGCGTCGGCCGGCAATGCGTGCAGGCAGCGTCCGATCTTCGTGGGATACTCGGACGCCAGATAGTGACGCGAGCGAGCGATGAATCGAGCGGCGATCTCCACGAGCGCGAGACCGCCTCGCGCTAGGGCTTGATCTCGACCGGAGTGCCGATGGGCACCACGCTCCAGATCTGCTCGATCTCCTCGTCGGTGAGCGCGACGCAGCCGTTGGTCCAGTCGTTCACCCGGTGCGATGCGCCCGCTCTGCCCAGCCCATTGGGCAAGCCATGAATCATGATGTCGCCCCCGGGCTCCGCGCCGATCGCCTGCGACCGCGCGCGATGCGCCGCATCCGGGTAGGAGATGTGCAGCGCGAGGTGATACTTGCTGTTCGGCTGGCGCGCATCGATGTAGAAGATGCCTTCGGGTGTCCGGTTGTCGCCGGCGCGCAACTTGTCGCCCAGTGGCTTGGAGCCGAGTGCGACGAGATAGGTCCGCATCGGCTTGGCGTCGCGAAAGAGCGTCAGCGTGTGGGCTTTCTTCTCGACGACGATGCTGTCGACGAGGCCAAGCGGCGGCATGGCCAACGCGGCAGACGCACGAGACGCTCCCAGAGCGGGAGCAGGTGCGGCGACGAGCATGTTGGCTGACAGGACACTGACGAGCAGAGCGTGGAACATGGCTCGTGGTTGGCGGTTGGATCGGAAATCTACGCTCAGGTATGCCTGATGGTCCAGTGCGAATTCCTCGAGCGTGCCAGTGGTGGGACGATTCAGCACGCTATCCGGTGCTGATCACGGAAAGGCGTGTCGAATCGCGACGGTCCGCACGAGCTCATCCCGGGACTGGAGGATCTTCTCGCGCAGGTCGCGCGCCATCCCCGACCGCCGACGCAGCATGTCGTCCACCGCTTCGAGCGCAGGCGCCGATCGCTGCCCGTCGAGCGTGGCGGACACCCAGTTGCCGAGAAAGAAGATTCGCCGGTTCTGCTGGATCCATGGCAGGCTGTCGAGGGCGGGAACGAGGTAGCGCCGTGTGAGGTCGTCGCGCTCGGGGTCGTTGAAGGCCCGGAGGCTCGCGGTCACCCAATCCTCGTTGAGGTTCCCGTCGCCGAAGTACCGCGTCCAGTATTGCGCCTTGGTCGCTGAGTCGGGATGTGCCGCACCGGCGACGAATGCGCGACGTCGTCCTTCCGTCGTGGAATCCCGACGCGTCTCCGCCGCGAGGCGCGTTTCGGCCGTGGGCGCCGATCGCGCCACGAGCGTGGTGACGATCGCCCATCGTGTTGGCGGCCGCAGTGGCGCGCCCACTGCGGCACTGCTGTCGAGGAGCGCGTCGATCGTCGCGAGTGCAGCCGGCGAATGCGCGAGCGAGATGAAGGCATCGAGGTGATTCTTGCGCACGCCATACGAACGCGCCGAGTCGTTCGCGCCGGCGAGCAGCACGCGCTCGATGTCCGGACGAACTCTTTCGCGCTCGGCGGGCGACAGATATGCCGAGACCGCGCGTGAGATGCGACCGAGGAGGACGGGCACGAGCTGTTCATCGGTGTCGTGCGGCAACTCGCGCAACGCGACGCGTACGTAGCGCGCGGGGGCAAGCTGCGCAGCGCGAACCTCGTCCCACAACGCGCCCCAGAGCATCGCGCGGAGGAAGTCGTCGCGCACCTCGCCGATGTGCCCCTCCAGCCAGCCGACGCTTCGGCTGTCGAGGTGCACGAGCGCATAGCCGAAATCGCGAGCGTTGGCGAAGACGAAGTCGGGCGCCCGCGTCCCCTTCACTGGCACCTCAGTTACTCGGCCGCGGAGCACCACCGGCACTCGGACGGCGGGCGCATCGGCGTAGCCGAGCAGGACCTCGATGCGCGCCGGCCACGGCGCGGCGCCCGAGAGCGGATGCGCTGCCTGCTGCTCGATGGCGAGACGAGTGATCTTGCCGTTCCGAACGTCGAGTCGCTGCGTCAGCACCGGCATCCCGGGCCGCAGGATGTAGCCCGTGCCCCACTCCGCCAGTGGCCGCCCCGCTGCGCTGCCAACTGCGGCGAGGAGGTCGCGCCAGGTGGCGTTGCCATAGGAATGCTCGCGGAGGTAACCGCGCAGGCCGTCGCGAAACACGGTATCACCGACGAGATAGTTGAGCTGCTTGAGGATGCCAGGCGCCTTGTTGTAGACGATCGCGCCGTAGTTGCTCTTCGCCTGGTCGAGATTGGCGAGCTGCTGCCACACCGGGGTCGTTCCGCGCGATGCATCGACGGCGTATGCCGCGGGCTTGTTGCGCAGGTAAAACGTCTTCCACGCATTCGCGCTCGGCGAGAGGTCGCTCTGCATCACCGCGGCGAGATAGGTGGCGAAGCCCTCCTTGAGCCAGAGGTCGTCGAACCAGCGCATCGTGGCGAAGTCGCCAAACCACTGATGGGCCACCTCGTGGTAAATCGTCGCTTCGCGGCCAAGCAGTTGTGTGAGCGTGGGCCGCTCGCGGTAGATGAAGCTCTCTTCGTTGTAGAAGACCGCGCCAGGATGCTCCATGCCGCCGAAGGGAAAGGCCGGCGCCAGCAGGAAGTCGAATTTCTGGAAGGGAAACGGCCGTGCTGTGTATCTCTCGAGCCATGCGATGGCTCGTGCGTTGATCGCGATGAGCGAATCCGCTTCGACTTCACGCGCACGCGAGGCTCGCACGTACAGCGAGATCGGGCGGCCGTCGACGACCTGTGACCTTACCGTCCACGGGCCGGCAGCGAATGCGACGAGATATGTGCTGATCGGCTCTGATTCGGCGAAGGTGAAGGTGAGCGCCGATGCCGTGTCCACGCGTGCCAATCGGCCGTTCGCGACGGCCGTCCAGCCGCGCTGTGTAGTGAGCGCGAGGGTCACCCTCGCCTTCAGGTCTGGCTGGTCGAAGCACGGGAAGAGCTGGTTCGCATCGGCCGGCACGAGGAGTGTGTAGAGATAGTCCGCGTTATCAACGGCGTCATGAAAGCGGATGACACTCGCGCCCGCGGGCGCGATGGCCGACGTGAAGTCGAGTGTCACTTCGTTCTCGCCGTCGCGCAGCGCAGAGCCGCCGATCGTCAGGTGGCCGCTCGCGGCGCGCGGCGTCACCGGTGTGCCATTTGCCGTCATGCCCGACTGGCTCAACCCACGAAAGTCGAGTACGACGTCTCCGCCGCCACGGCGCACGAAGTGAATCGTCGCTCGGCCGTAGAGCGTATCTCGGCGCGAAACGTCGAGTGCCAGCGCGTACCGCACCTCGCCGATCTGCGCGGCACGCACCGCTGCCAGTTCGCGAGAGACGCCCGGTCCGGTGAGACTGTCCGCACCGAGTGGTGCGAGAAGCAGCAGTGCGAGCGGTAAGAGGTTCATGATTCTCGGTGGAGGCGGCGCTTCAACGATCTTGATCGTAGACGATATCCACTGGAATGCCCTTCGCCTTCAACCGGTCGAGATCGCCCTGCAGCACGGAGCCGATGGTTCCCATGTCCGTGTAGAGCTTCGTCACGCCCGCATAGTCGCCGTTGCCCTGCAACACGAGGATCTGCTTCGACAGCTCATCCGCCGCCGCGCGCATCTTCACGAAGTCAACGCGATACTTGCCATTGGCCTCGCGCGTGAACGCGCCAGCGCGCTGGAGAAAATTGAACGCAACGACGTTCGCCCTGCCGTGCGCATCGCCGGCGCCGAAGCGCACGGAGCGAAACAGGCTCGCGAGAAACGTGACGTAGTTGTCCTCCACGGACTCCTTGCCCATCTCCCCCTGCGCGTTGAGCTCGCGAATCATGTACAGGCCGAGGATGTCCGCCTTGCCCTCCTCGAGTGCGCCAGCCTTTTCCTTGAGCGCGAGACGGACGGTGCCCTTGCCATCGATCGTATTCTTGATGCCGAGCCCGTGGGCCACTTCGTGGAACATCACGTTCTCGAAGAACGCGTCGAAGGTCACTCGTGGCAGTTGGTCATCGACGATCAGCTCTTTCGCGAGCGGCGCCAGGATGCGATCGAACTTGGCGCGCATCGCATTCTTGAGCTGAAGACGGCGCGTACCCTTCTTGAGCTGCACCTCTTCGTCGTTCGGCAGGTTGATCGCGATCGTCTTGGAGCCCTGGTTCGCCTGGCCGGCGACATACACCACGTCGTACGCGTTGAGATCGGCGTCCGTCCCCGGTCGCTCCTTCTTGTACTCGGCACTCACCGGAATGCCGCGCTGCAGGGCAGGCAACTGCGACGCGTACTTCGACAGCCGCTTGCTCCACGCATGGTCCTTGACGAGCACGAACGCTTCGTTGCTCGCCTTGTAGCCGAACAACTCATCCTCGTACGTCTCGATGGGGCCAAGGACGAGGTCGAGCGTGTTGGTCTTCATGTCCATCCACGCGAGATCGCTCGGCTGATATCTGTCAGTCGTCACCGCCGCCGCGAGCGTGAGCAGGTAGCGGCGTAGCCCGGCGTCCTCGGCGAGGGCTGCAGCAGCGCGCAACTTCGACGCGGCGCGCCCATTCGCGCCGGCGAACATGCGCGAGTACGGAATGGCCACCAACGCGCCCGATGCGTTGCGGCGCACCATTGTGTACAACGACTTGAGACTGTCCGCCTTCGGCCCCCCCGATGCGACAGCGCGCTCGAATTCGTCCTTCGTCATGTCGCGCGGATAGAAGTTCGCGCCGTGCGGCTTCGGGCCGACACCGGGGATGAACGGCATGTTGTTGTCGAGGCGATCCCATGGACCGACGTTGACGTCGGCAAACATGGCCGAGACGGGATCGGAAATCTTCGACATCACCGAGTCGCGCGGGCCGATGACCTGCTCCCAGTAGATGCCGTGCATCTCACGCGCAGCGTCGATGAGCAAGGGCAACATCATGCGTTCCTTCTTCGTCAACGACGTTGTATCCGCCTGCAGCCGCACAACTGTGTACTTCGAGAGACGCTCGGCCGGGCCGGCCAGGGCTGGCGCCGGTGACACGGGCACCGTGGTCGGCCGGGTGGTTTGCGGCGGCGGCGACATCGGACGACCCCCCGGATACCACATCGGAGCGGGACCATCCGCGAGGAGACGCGTGGCCGCGGCCGCGGCGCGGATGACCGTCGTCATGTGTGCGAAGTCGACGCGAGATGCGTCGTCGCGCACCGTGTGGTAGTCGTCGTGCATGTTGTACGAGGACAGCGTGTGCGCGGGCACGCCGGCCCGAGCAAAGGCGATGTTATCGCTGCGGGTGAAGAAGCTCTGGTCCAACCGGCGATCCGGCACGACGGGCAGGCCGGCGTTCGCGAACATCGTCCCCATCGTGGAGCGGTCGTAGCCGGTGAGCCACGCGCGGCCAGGCCCTCCCGCAAGTGAATCGGGGCGACCGATCATCTCGATCTCGAGATTGGCCGTCATGCTGGCGATCGGCGCCACGGGATGCAGCAGGTACCAGCGCGTGCCGAGCAAGCCAACCTCCTCGCCGGTGGTGGCGGCGAAGACGACGGTGCGCTTCGGGCGCGGCCCGCGAGCGAGCGCGCGGGCGATCTCGATCACGGCCACCGTTCCAGAGGCGTCGTCATCGGCGCCGTTGAACACGGAATCACCCTGCACGGGCCGGCCGATGCCCAGGTGGTCGTAGTGCGCGTCGATGAGGACGATAGAGTCCTTGAGCACGGCATCGGACCCGCGCAGCACGCCGACCACGTTCACCGCGGTGCGGCGCCTGGCAGTGGGCACGGTATCGAGCGCCGAGAAGCTGGGAAAAAGCGCGGGCCCTTCACGCGTGCCGCGCTGTACCATGGCCACCGGGACGCGCTGGAAGAAACCGCTGTCTCCCGCCGCTTCCAGCCCGATGGTCCGGAACTCGTTCGCAATGAGCGTCGCCGCCTTCATGGAGCCGCGGGTGCCCGTGCCGCGACCTTCCAGCGAGTCATCCGCAAGCGCGGTGAGCAGTCGCCGGACGTCGCTCTCCGCGATCACCGACGTCGCCTGCGGAGACGAGTTGGTGGACGGCGACGAGCCCGCGCAGCCGAATTGTGTGGCGATGAGGGCGATGGAGAGCGCCGGGAGTGCGCGCAGGGACGTTGCCATGAGGTCAGTTGGAAGAAGACGATGGAACGCTGCTTGCCATGTGTTTACTGCCACGAAAGGTATCACTCACGCATTCGGCTGATTCAATGCAACCACGCTCAGGCACGCGAAGACGCTCACGCACCATGATCGCGCTCATCGGGATTCCGGTGGCCGCTGCGCTGGTATACGGCATTCCCGCTGCGACTCGTCCGATGCCAACGGCATCGGCGTTGACACTCGAGGCGAGCCTCGCCGACAGAAAGCTGACCCTCAAGCGCGACGGCGAGACCATCAAGAGCTACGACGTCGCCATTGGCGCGCCGGAGCATCCCACCCCCACCGGGCGTTTCACCATCCGAAAGATGGTGTGGAACCCGGCGTGGACGCCCCCCGATGTGGGCTGGGCCAAGGGTAGCACAGCGAAAGGCCCCGGTCATCCCGCCAACCCGATGAAGACGGTGAAAATCTTCTTTAACGAGCCGGACTACTACATCCATGGCACGGGCGCCGTGGAGACGCTTGGTGAGGCGGCGTCGCATGGCTGCCTGCGCATGGACCCCAACGACGCCGCGGAAGTCGCGTTGTTGGTCATGGAAAACGGTGGCGTCACGCGAGACTGGGACTGGGTCAAGGGTGTTCTCGGCCTGGGCGAGCAGCGCGTCGTCACCGTGCAGCAAACCGCACCGTTCACCATCGTGCCTTAAGCCTCACGGGAAGTGAATCGGTGTGGTCAGAAGGGCGGTCATTCGCGAGAATGACCGCCCTTCGCTATCCGTGAAACAGCTTGTACGCGATCCACGCGATCACGAGCGCCCAGAAGGCGCCTCCCGCGATCCACAGCCACTGCACACCGGGCACGTTCTCGTCGCCATCCAGCTCCCGCGCACGGCGCTCGCGCCAACCGGCGAGCGCACCGGTACCTGCCACGGCGGCGACAAAGGCGAGGCGACTGAAGAGCCCCGCAGTAGCGCGCGCGGGCATGAAGAGATGCCCAGTCCCCATTCCGACGACGCCCAGCAGTCCCGCATTGGTGAGCCGGGTGAGACTGCGAATGTTCACTTCACAGGGGTTGCTGCTAGTCTGCCGACGTGAACGTGATGTCGACGTCGATCGGCTTGCCGTGCCGCCAGACGCCCGTTCCCGAGCGCGGTGGCGACACGACCTCGAAGCGTACCTCGAGGTGTTGCGGCGCGTCGGCAAAGGTCGGGCGCAGATCCTCGAGCACCGCGCTGTACGCCGCCTCGTGGTCGGACGCCGTCACGATGCCGACGTGAATGGGATGCGCGAACCGCTGCATCTCCATCGCTCCGGGCATGCGTTCAGCGATGTAATAGACGTAGGTGTTCATCATCCTCCAAAATGTTGCTACTGCGGTTCGACGGTGAAGACGAGGACCGCGTTGGGGGGGATCGGGCCGCTTCCGGTGGCTCCGTAACCCAGTGTCGATGGAATGATGAGCTGGCGGTTGCCACCGACCTTCATGCCAACGAGCCCGATATCCCATCCCTGGATCACCTGGCCCGCACCCAGGGTGAAGGGGTAGGTCCCGGCATCGAACGGGGTGCCGTTCGCGAGAGCACCCGAGTACTTGGCCGTCACGCGCGTGCCGGCGGCGAGCGTTGCGCCGAATCCGACACGGAGGTCGCGATAGTAGAGGCCCGAGGGCGTCTTGGTCGAAGCGGCGAGGTCGACGCCGAGTGAGCTGGCGAACGTGGTGGACTCGATGGGCACGAGAGGATAGTTCGAGTTCGTCGATGAATCGCCACCGCAGCTCGCGGCGGTGAGGAGGAGCGCAAAGGCGACGAGAATGGGACGAAAGCGCATCGGTTTGGTCAAATCGGCGAAAAAGTGATTAGGAAGTCTACACCACAAACAGCTTGGGGTCAGCCCGCCCCGCCCTGTTCGCGGTCGCGGCGCACTGGCACCCTCTTGCCCTTGATCGTCGTGGCGCGGAGGGTCTCGATGATTCCATCAGCGATCTCGTCCGGAACCTCGACGAGTGCGAAGCGGTCCGTGATCTGTATTGCACCAATCGCGCGCGCGTCGACGCCGGCCTCATTGACGATGGCACCCACGAGGTCGGCAGGCCGGATGTTGGCGTTGCGGCCCGCGCCGATATAGAGCCTCGCGACGTCCCACTCGGGGGTGATGCGCTTCTTTCCCGACGACTTTCCACCGGCCTTCGCCGCCTCATGTCGTCGTGAGCCGGCCTTTGGGGTGGGCGCGCGCTCCCGGTCGTGGCGCGAGGGAGTCCGTTCCGGGCGGAGCGACACGGTCGGAATCTCTTCCGCGTCGGCACCGTCCTTGGCGTCAGCCATCTTCACGGCCGCGGCAGCGACGTCCATGATGTCGAACTCCTGCGCCAGCGAATCGACGACGGCGCGGAAGTGATCGAGGTCGCCGCCCAGGACCATCTCGCGCAGCGACGCCTTGGTCATCTCGATGCGGCGCGCCCGGAGATCCGCGACGGTGGGGACGGTCGCGATCTCGATCTTCTGCTTCGTCAAGTACTCGATATTGCGCAGCAGGCGATGCTCGAGTGGCTCAGCGAGCGTGATCGCGACACCTTCACGGCCGGCCCGTCCCGTGCGTCCGATGCGGTGCACGTATGCCTCCGCACTGGTGGGGACGTCGTAGTTCACGACGTGCGAGACGTGCTCGACGTCGAGGCCACGAGCGGCGACGTCGGTGGCGATGAGCAACTCGGCGGTGTTGGCGCGGAACTTCTTCATCACGCGATCTCGCTGTTCCTGCGACAGGCCGCCATGCAGCGCT
>JBBQDT010000059.1:0-23906 GCA_038319955.1 Gemmatimonadales bacterium
GGCGAGATCTTGCCCTGATAGGCGCGCGGCATCGGCATCGCCTGTTCGACCCCACCGGTGCTCGACACCAGGTAAAAGCGCGGCGCCCCGCTCGGCGCATGGGTCGCGCGGGTGGACGAGAAGACGATGCTGCTTCCGTCCGGCGTCCAGCCCTGCACGAGATCCGCGCCGGGATGCCAGGTGAGTCGCCTGGGCTGTCCGCCTTCCACCGGCACGACGTACACGTCGGTGTTGCCGCCATACTCGGCGCTGAAGGCGACGGAGCGGCCGTCGGGGGAGAGCTTGGGATTCTGCGTCTCGCCCTGAAAGCTCGTAAGCCTCCGCGCAATGCCGCCGGAGCGTTCGACGACCCAGATGTTGTTGGCGTAGGCGAAGGCGATGTTGCGATCGCTGACGGTCGGTGTGCGGAGGAGTCGCGTTTGCGCGCCGAGTGGCGTCGCGAGGGCGAGGGCGGCGAGAACTGCGGGAAGGCGGTGACGAAGCATCGAATGTGGGGGAGAAGGGGACCGATGCAGTACGGGTCGAGGGGGTGGGTCGTTGTCTTTGGACGCTCTCGCTGGGGGCTCGAGCGCGAGACGGTTGCTCCCGCTAGACCGGCACGAGCTCTGACGCCTCCACCGGCCGCAGCATCACGTCGATGGCCAGCCACACGACGCGCGATACCGGGAACAGCGCGATCATGACGGCGAGGAGCACCACCGGGATCGCGTACTGGAGGAAATTCCACGGGATGTTCGGATACGTGATCCAGATCGCCGCTCCGATGCCGAGGATCGCGAGCGTCTCGCCGATCATCATGCCGAAGAACATCGCGCCGGAGAAGTAGTCGTCATCGCTGCGGGAGAAGCGGAAGCCGCACGCGGAGCAGTGATGATGCACCGTGTTGAAGCCGCTGAGCACGCGTCCCTTGCCGCAATTCGGGCAGCGGAGCCGCAGCGCGCGCGAGGCCAGCAGCAGCGCGCGGCCCGCGGACGGCATGTCGAGCGCGGATTCGGTGGTGCGATTGCCGGTGGGCTTCGTGGTGGGCATCTCGAAAGGTACTCGCCCAGGCCCAAAGCAGGTCCCTTGCTCGCTGCGATCCCGTCGCGACGACAAACTCAAAGTGTGGTCCCAAGTGTAGCGAGGGACCTGCTTTAAGGCTGCAGCAGCGCGAGCACTTCCTCCCGCGGAACATCCCCGAAGTAGTCGGTCAACAGCACCCCACGCAGCGCATCGACGATCGCGCTGCGGTCGAACGGGAGGCCGAGCAGTCGAGCCTCGAGCTCCGACACCTCGGACCGCCCATTGAAGTCGCCGAAGATCCGGATCCCCGCGATCCGGTTCTCCTGGACGTCGAGGCGCACGTCGATCTCGCCCGACGGAAACCGCTGCGCGCGCTGCACATTGCTCGCTGGATTCTGCCCGTAGTTCCACTCCTTCGTGCCGTACTTCTCGGCGTGCAGCGCCCGGACCCCCGCCCAGTCGGCGTCCGTGATCTCCAGCGACGGAATCGCGTCCCGGTCCCGCGTGCCGAATATCTGCTCGAGGATGAGTTCACGAAGTTCCTCCACGCCGAGCGGCGCGGCGAGAAACTCGCTGATGTTCGCCACCCGGCTCCGGATCGACTTGACGCCCTTGGATTCCACCTTGCCGGGCCGAGGACGCAGGGCGGCCGTGACGTCGTCGAGGTTCGAGTCGAGGAGGAGCGTCCCATGGCTGAACATCTTGTCCGGCGTGGCAAACTGTGCGTTGCCGCTGATCTTTCGCCCGCCGGCGAGGATGTCATTCCGCCCACCGATCTCGGCCGGCACGCCAAGCGCGCGCAGCACTTCGACGACTGGCCCGTTGAACTGGTCGTACCGATTGAACCGGCCGCGCACGTCGCGGGTCATGAAGCTGAAGTTCAGGTTGCCGAGATCGTGGTAGACCGCGCCCCCGCCGGAAATGCGACGGACGACGCGAATGCCACGCTCGTCCACGACGTCGGGGTTGATCTCCTCGATCGTATTCTGGTTGCGACCGATGATGATCGCCGGCGCGTTGACGTAGAAGAGGAGGATGTCGTCGTCGCCCATCTTCTGACGGAGGACGTATTCTTCGAGCGCGAGGTTCAGGTGGGCATCCGTGATGCCGCCATTGTCGACGTAGAGCATGTGTCAAACTTACATTGATGCCCATGTGCCCTCGACCGAAGGACAAAGACGAAGGGCCTGAACCGAAGGACGTGCTCCGCACGTTTCTCGAGTTTCGGTCGGTCGTGCTGCGGGATCCGATGCGTCAGACCATCACGTTCCTGCACGGGCACAACCTGTCCATCGCGGCCATCGCGGCGCTGATGGAGTTGCACCAGGGCGGCGATCAGTCCGTCTCGCAGCTGGCCTCGGACATCGGGCTCAGCGTGGCCGCCACCAGTCAGCTGGTCGAGAAGCTGGTGCAGGAGAAGCTCGTCACGCGCACGGAATCCGCCGAGGACCGGCGTCGCAAACGACTGGCGCTGACGACGGCCGGCCGGCGCCTGCTGGGCAAGATGGAGCAATCCTATACCTCGGCGGCCGAACGGGTGTTCGCCGGTATTCCGGCCCACGCGCTGCGGGATCTCGATGCCGCTCTCGCCGCTGTGATCGCCTCGGCACCGACGCGCAAGTAGAATGACGCGTGGCAGGAACGATGCTGCCATGCGATATTACTTTCGACCACCAAACTATTTCGCCTCGCGAAGCATAGCGCATGTTCATCTCCGATTTCGCCATCAAGCGCCCCATCATCACGATCGTATCGATGCTGGCGCTCGTCGTCTTCGGGCTCGTCTCGTTGTTCAAGCTCGACACGGACGAATTTCCCGACTTCCAGCAGCCGATCGTCTTCATCGGCATCGCGTATCCCGGTGCATCGCCGGACGTCGTCGAACGTGAAGTCGTCAGCCGGCTGGAGGACAAGTTCTCCGGTATCAGCGGTGTCGAAAAGCTGAACTCCACGTCGACAGACGGCTTCGCACAGGTCGTCATCCAGTTCAGCTTTTCCAAGGACGTCGATCAGGCGACGCAGGACGTCCGCGATGCCATCTCGTCGGTCCGCTCGCAGCTCCCGCAGGAGATCATCGAGCCGATCATCCGGAAGTTCGACCCGAGCGCGCTGCCGATCGTCTCGCTGGCGCTGACGTCCACCAGCCTCACGACGTCGCAGCTGAGCCAGATGGCCGACCAGACCATCGCCGGCGAGCTGCGCTCCATTCCCGGCGTGGCGCAGGTGAACGTCGTCGGCGCCGACAGCGCGCAGCTCAACGTGAACGTCCGGCCCGGCGCACTCGCTGCTGCAGGCGTGGGCATCGACCAGATCGTCAACGCGGTCCGCTCGCAGAACCTCGCGGCGCCGGTCGGTCGGCTGACGTCGGACCTCGAGCAGCGCACCATCCGTCTCGCAGGTCGATTGGAACACCCGGAAGAATTCGAGCAGATCGTCGTCGCGCAACGCGGTACACAACTGGTTCGCCTGGGCGAGCTTGCCGACGTGCAGGCCTCCGTGGCCGAGCCGACCTCCACCGCCCTTTACAGCGGCGCGCAGGCGATCGGGCTCGACGTGGTGAAGGGAAAAGACAACAGCACGACCGCAGTGAGCGACGCCATTCGCGAGCGCGTCGGCGAGCTCCAGAAGACGCTCCCCGCGGGCACGCGCATCGTGTTCGTGCGCGACGCAGGTGTGCGCGTCACCAACTCGGTGCGCAACGTCAACGAGACGCTCATCGAGGGCGCCGCGCTCACGGTGCTCGTCGTGTTCCTCTTCCTCAACTCCTGGCGGTCCACCGTCATCACCGGGCTCGCGCTGCCCGTCTCGGTGCTGTCCGCCTTCGTGCCGCTGCTGATATTCGGCTTCACACTGAACGTGATGTCGCTCATGGGACTGTCGCTCGCCATCGGCATCCTCATCGACGACGCGATCGTCGTACGAGAGAACATCGTGCGACACGTGGAGATGGGGAAAGACCACATGACCGCGGCGCACGACGGCACGGACGAGATCGGACTCGCCGTCACGGCGACGACGTTCTCGATCGTCGCGGTGTTCGTGCCGGTGGGGTTCATGCCGGGCATCGCCGGCCAGCTTTTCAAGCCGTTCGCGCTCACCATCGCCAGCGCCGTCCTGGTATCGCTGTTCGTGTCGTTCTCGCTCGACCCGATGCTCTCCGCATACTGGGCAGATCCGCACATTCCCGTCGAGAAGCGCAAGTGGCTGATGCGCACCCTCGATCGCTTCAATGCGTGGTTCGACAGGCAGGCGGACAGGTACACGCGACTTGTCGGTTGGGCGCTCGACCATCGCTGGTGGATGATCGGCATCGCCTTCTCCACGTTCGTCGCGGCGATCGTGCTGCAGGTGGCGTTCGGCGGCTTCGGCTTCTCGCCCCTCAGCGACAATTCTGAGCTCAACGTCGCCATCGAGGCGCCGCCCGGCTCGAGCCTGCAATACACGACGCTCAAGGCCGAGGAAGTGGGGCGGATGGTGCGTGCCCACAAGGAAGTGCTGTACACCTACAGCACGGTCGGCAGCGCGAGCGGATCCGGCGCCACCGATGCGGCGACGGTCTACGTGCGCATGGTGCCCAAGCACCAGCGCTCGATCAGCCAGGACGAGTTCGGCCGCGTGATTCGCGCGGAGGTGAGTCGCATCGGCGGAGCGAACGCGTACACGTTTGCCGCCGGCGGATTCGGTGGCAACCAGAAGCAGCTCCAGCTCCAGCTCCAGGGCCCGGACGCCAACGTGCTGACGCGACTCGCCGAGCAGATCGCTGATTCGGCGCGTACCGTGCCGGGCGCGGTCGACATCGGCCTTTCGACGCGCGGTCAGAAGCCCGAGCTCGCCGTCAACGTGAACCGCGGTCTCGCCGCGTCGCTCGGCGTCGGCATCGGGCAGCTCGCGACGGCATTGCGCTTCGCGTTCGCGGGGGTGGACGCCGGCACGTGGGTGGATCCGTCGGGCGTGTCGCGCTACGTGCACGTCCGGCTGACGCCCGAGTCGCGAAGCAAGGCATCGGACCTCGGCCAGTTGCCCATCCCGGTCGGACCACCCGGCGGAACGCCGGGCAATGGTCAGTTCATCCCGCTCTCGCAGATCGCGACGATCGACCCGCAGTCCGGGCCGGCGCAGATCGACCACTTCCAGCGGCAGCGCGTGGTGACGATCGGCGCCAACGTGCTCGGCGCGTCGGTGGGGAACGTCGCGCAGGAGGTGACGCGAAAGATCAATCTCGTTCCCTTGCCGCCGGGCTATCGCATCAACCAGGGCGGGCAGGTCGAGAGCCAGAACCAGATGTTCGCGGCGATCATCACTGCGCTCGGCGTCGCGGTGATGCTGATGTACCTCATCCTCGTCGTGCAGTTCGGCAGCTTCCTCGATCCGCTGGCGATCCTCGTGTCGCTGCCGCTGTCGCTCATCGGCGTGGTGGTGGCGCTGCTCGTGTTGCGCGATACGCTGAACATCATGAGCCTCATCGGCGTGATGATGTTGATGGGCATCGTGGCCAAGAACGCCATCCTGCTGATCGACTTCGCGAAGTGGTCGCACGAGGATCGGGGCCTGTCGCTGCGCGATGCACTGATCGAGGCGGGCCGCATTCGTTTGCGGCCGATCCTGATGACGACCATTGCACTCGTGGCCGGCATGGTGCCGGTGGCGATCGGCTATGGGGAAGGCGCGGACTTCCGCGCGCCGCTCGGGCGTGCGGTCATCGGCGGAGTCATTGCGTCGACCGTGCTCACGCTGGTAGTCATTCCCACGGTGTACGAGATCATGGAAGAATGGCGCGAACGCATGATGGCGCGCTTCAAACGGAGCTTGGCGGCACCGCACGGTGCGCCTGAGCCGAAACCAGTGCATGGCGATGACTGACCAACCAGCAGAGCTGTCCGGCCCCGACTTCACCCTGGGCGTTTCCCTCACCGAGCTGGCCGACGGTGCGATGCTCGCCGGCCATGCGAACGGAAAGCCGGTGCTCATTGCTCGGCAGGGCGATGAGGTCTTTGCCATCGGCGCAACGTGCACGCACTACGGCGGACCCCTTGGCGACGGCCTCCTCGTCGGCGACACGGTGCGCTGCCCCTGGCATCACGCGTGCTTCAGCCTGCGCACCGGCGAAGCGCTGCGCGCACCGGCGCTCAAGCCCGTGTCACGCTGGGACGTCGAGCGGCGCGACGGGAAGATCTTCGTCTCGCGCGAGATCGAGGCCGATGCGTTGATTGCGGTACCGAAGGAGATCGATGCTGCGAGTGCGCCGAGCTCGGTGTTGATCGTCGGCGCCGGCGCTGCGGGGAACGCCGCTGCCGAAATGCTGCGACGCGAAGGGTACGACGGACCGGTGACGATGATCACCGGTGAGGACAGCGTGCCGTACGACCGGCCCAACCTCTCGAAGGACTATCTCGCCGGCAACGCGCCTGAAGAGTGGATTCCACTGCGCACGCCGGAGTTCTATGCGCAGCACGACATCGACGTGGTGCTCGGACGTCGCGTCACGGGAATCGACGTCCCCGGCAAGCGCGTGCTGCTCGACGACGGGAGCGCACGGAGGTTCGGCGCGCTGCTGCTCGCCACCGGTGCGGAGCCGATCCATCTGCCGACGCCGGCGTCGGCGGGAAGCCGGGTGTTCTATCTCCGTTCGCTCGAGGACAGCCGCACGCTCATCGCCGAGGCGACATCGGGCGCGAAGAGGGTCGTCGTGATCGGCGCGAGCTTCATCGGCCTCGAGGTCGCGGCAGCGCTGCGGACGCGCGGGCTCGACGTACACGTGGTGGCACCGGAGAGCCGGCCGCTCGAGAAGATACTCGGCGCCGAGCTCGGCGACTTCGTGCGCGGGCTGCACGAGACGAAGGGGATCGTCTTCCACCTCGGCCATACGGTGAAGCAGATCGACGCCGGCTCGGTGACGCTCGACGATGGTTCAACCATCGCAGCGGACTTTGTCGTCATCGGCGTCGGCGTACGTCCGTGTGACGAGCTCGCGTCGAAGGCCGGATTGACGATGGATCACGGCGTGGTGGTGAACGAATATCTCGAGTCGAGCGCGACTGGCATCTACGCGGCGGGCGACATTGCGCGCTATCCGGATGCGATGAGCGGCGCGCGTATTCGCGTCGAGCATTGGGTGGTTGCCGAGCAACAGGGGCAGGTGGCGGCGAAGAACATTCTCGGCCAGGGCGTGAAGTTCGATCACGCGCCGTTCTTCTGGAGCCAGCACTACGACCAGTCGATCTGCTACGTCGGGCACGCGGAGAAGTGGGACGCGGTGGAGATCGAGGGAAGCGTTGCGGAGGGAGATTGTGTGGTGCGCTACGTGTCCGGCGGGAAGGTTCTCGCCGTGGCGACGGTTGGTCGGGACAAGGAAAGTCTCGAAGCCGAGGTGAGAATGACGGGATGACGGGATGACGGGAGGACGGGAGGACGGGAGGCTTTTTCTATTGGGCAAACGCCGTTGTCCGGCTTACGTATTTGCCGCGCTTCAGAAGCGGAGCTGTTGAGTTCCGCCCCGGAGCGCCACGCTCCGACCGTTCCACTCGAACCGCCCTGTCACCCCCACCGGCACCGTCACCGTCGCCCGCAACCCACTCGCGCCTTCGCGTACGAGGCTGACGTCGATGTCGCCACGCGGATGCGGCACCCGACCTTCCGCCCTACGCAACGGCCCGAGCGCAGGCGCGATCCGCACCGTCCGAAAGCCGGCCGACGCCGGCCGCACGCCGAGCACGGTCGCGAGCAGTCCGTAGTTCGGGTGCGCCGACCAGGCGTGCGAGTCGGAACGCGTCGGCTCCGGCTTCTCGGGCGCCGACGTCAGGCCGAGAGCAAGCATCGCGCGCCACGGCGCAAGCTGCTCGATGTAGCGGTCGCCCAGGCCGACCTTCTGCAGTGCCTCCAGCGTGTAGAAGCTGAAGTAGTATGACGCGGGAATCAGCGTCGTGTCGGCGAGTACGCGTTCCATGAGCGCGCGCTGTTCGCCGACTGGAACCGCGTCAGTGAGAATCGCCAGCACGTTCGTCTGCTGGCTGTACGCGGCCGAGTCGGGCGAGTCGCGGAACAGCTTTCGCGCGGGATCCCACGCTCGCTGGCGCGTCGCGACGCGCAACGAATCAGCGCGCGCGCGATACGACTGCGCCAACCCGCGCACACCCAGATCGCCTTCGAGCACCGCGGCGCGATCGAGCGCGTAGGCATACAGCAGGCTGATCGTCGCCGAGTGGGCGTTGTCGGCGCCGGCGGGCACGCCGCGCTGCCAGCGGTCGGTCCAGTCGACGAAATTCCAGTAGGGCATGGGCCCGAGCATGCCGGTGTCGTCCACGCGGCGCCCGTACCAGTCGAGGATGCCACGGATGCCGGCGAGGTACTGTCGCACGAACGACGCGTCGTCGCGGAGCATGTAGTAGTCGTGCACCATTGCGACGTACACGAGCGAGAACGGCGGAATGAGCTGCTGGAGCTCGGACGGATATCGGCTCGCCGTGATGCCTTCGGGAATGCGGGAGTCGTCGAAGTGCGTGATCGCCTGTCGCACGAGCCGGTCGTCGCCAGCGACGTAGAGCGAGATCAGCGCCTGGAGACGCGTGTCGCCGATGTACTGGAGCTGTTCGTAGTACGGCGTGTCCATGTACGTCTCGAACGCGCCGATGCGCGCGCCGTTCCAGTTCATCGTCCACATGTCGGCGAGCCACGGGAGGTCGCTCGCGAAGCGGCCCCGCTGCACGAACGGATACGCCGTAAAGATCCCATGCACGTCGTGAATGATCAGCGGCTCGACGCCGGTCTCGATGTCCATGTTCACATATCGACCTGAACGCCAATAGAGTGTCTGGAAGCGCCGATGGCTTCCGCCGCCTGGCAGGATGCGATCGTGGATGCCCTTGATCGCGCGCCCTTCGATCTCGTTCCTGTTCCCCTTGCGACCCGCCGAGTCCACCGCCGCCTCGGCGTAGGTGAGCGTGATGGCGCTCCCCGCGCCGTTGCTCGTCTCGATCACGGTGTAGGCGTTGGTCGTCTTCGCGTGGTCGAGAACGACCGACGCGTGCGTGTTCGCAGGGATGACGAGTGCGTCGCCACCGGCAAGAAAGCCGTTCGGCACGGCGATACCCGTGGCGCGTCGTACGCTGGCAAAGCGAATGGCGGATTCCTCCATCGGCGGAATGTCGCGTGGCTCGAGCTGCCACCCACTCGCGTCGCCATAGCCGCCGCGGCCAGGTGTGGCATGAAGATGAACGCTGCCGACCGTGGCGCCGCCGCCGTCTGCGGGCACCGTGAACCACTCGCGATCGTCGTAGTCGGGACGTTCCCAGTTCCACGGATAGCGCACACCGTCGACGAACTCGCCCTGCGCCGCCGCATAGTACGCATTGCCGATATCCCGCGGCGACACGCGCACCTCGGCGTACGCGGAATCGCGATAGAGTTTCCAACCCGCGCCAGTGTTCGCCATCGCTTCGCGGGGGCTGTCGGCCTGCAGGAGGAACGCGGTGCGAATGCTGTGCTGGCCCACCGGATGGTGCGCTCCCCAGTTCCAGATCACGGCGGCGACCGTGTTTGCACCATCGTGGAGCTGCGGCGCGAGGTCGACTGTCTCGTAGCGCCAATGCATCAGGTCCGACCGCTGTGGGCCTGACGACACCTGTGTGCCGTTCACGTACAGCCGGTAGCGGTTATCGGCAGAGACGTGGACGATGAACCGTTCCGGCTTCGTCGCGAGGTCGAAGGTTCGACGCGCGTGGAAGACGCCGAACGAATCGGCGGGCATGCCCGGCGGCGCGATCCAGGCGGCTTCCGCGGCGTCGGAGAAGATGCGCTGAGGCTGTGCCGCGGCGATGCGCGGCGTTGACGTGCCGAGCAGCAAAGCGGCCAGCGCGGCGATGAGTGTCCGAGTCATCCGACCAACGTGTGCGCGGCGGGCCGCATGCGCCAGCGCTCGCATGGCGCCGGAGCGCCACACCTCGCGAGATTGCACGTGTCGTATTTCCACTCGAACCCGGAACCACCAGTCGTCATGCGTCATCATCACCTTGCTCGACTCCGCGCCGTGCTGTGCCTGCTGCCCACGCTGGCTTTGCCATCAGCGATGCGCGCTCAACTGCCTGACTCCGCGCACGTCTTCGACTACTCGTCCGCGCAGTGCGCGAGCTGCGCGGAGTGGAATGCGCCGCAGAAGCCGTTTCGTCTCTTTGGCAACACATGGTTCGTGGGCACGCATGGGCTGAGCGCCCTCCTCATCACGTCGCCGCAGGGACATGTGCTCATCGACGGCGGACTCCCCGCCTCGGCGCCCATCATCATCGCGAACATCAGGGCGCTCGGCTTCCTGATCGAGGACGTACGGCTCATCGTGAACTCACACGCGCACTTCGATCACGCCGGCGGCATCGCTGAGCTACAGCGTGCGTCGGGCGCCGAAGTGGCCGCGAGCCCCGCGAGCGCGCCGGTGATTCGCGCGGGGCTGTCCGGGCCCGACGACCCGCAGTTCGGTGTGCTGCTGGCATATCCCCCCACGGCGAAAGTGAGGACCATCGCCGACGGCGAGACGCTGCGCGTGGGCGGACTCGCGGTGACGGCGCATTTCACGCCAGGTCACACGGCCGGCGGCACCTCGTGGACCTGGCGCTCCTGCGACGGTGCGGTGTGCAAGGACATGGTCTACGCCGACAGCCAGACGCCCGTCTCGGCGGACAACTTCTTCTTCACGCGGAGCACGACGTACCCCACGGTGATGGCCGACTTCGAGCGAGGGCATGCTGTACTCGAGCACCTTTCGTGCGACATCCTGATCACGCCGCATCCCTCGGCGTCGAACCTGTGGGAGCGCATCGATGCGGGAACGCTCGTCGACACCGTCGCGTGTGAGCGCTATGCGACAAGTGCGCGTGCGGCGCTCGCGCGACGTGTGGCCAGGGAGAAGCAATAGCTATTACGCGGAGTCGTCGGATACGGCGCATTACGGCAAGGCGTCGATGAACGCGCGCATTTCGCGCAAGACGTCGGCTTCGTTCGAGAGCCACACGTAGTGATTGGCGTGTGCCAGCCGAACCACGCGCGCCTGGGGAACACCGCGCTCGAACGCATTGATCTGGGGCATGCGGAACGCAAGCGACATCGAATCCGCCCTGGCTCGGCTCGTTGAGTCGGTTGCCTCCGCGCGCCACGGCGCGGGCGCGACGTAGATCGCCAGCACAGGCCCGTTGATGCTGGTATATCGCTGGCCGCCGGCGAAGATGGCGCTCACCACGGGATCCCGGCGCAGCCCCTTGGGCTTTTCCGTCGCGTTCGGCGCCGTGGCCAGATCATCCGCCCAGAGCCTGAGGTCGCGCTGGAGAATTGGCAGGGTGGTGTCCGCGAGCTCGCGCACCATCGCCATTCGCTCGGCGAAGCTGATCGGTGCCCATCGATCGAAGATCAGCGCGAGCCGGCGCTGCACGTCGGGGATGATGTACGGCGCGTTGTTCTCCACCTTCGGGTCGAAGTACGCATAGACATTCGCGGCGTCGAGATACACGAGGCCCGCCACACGCTCGGGATGGCGTGATCCTATGGAGCTCAACTCCTGCCCCGCGAGCGAGTGGCCGGCCAGGACAGGACGCTCGAGGTGCAGGGAGTCGAACACGGCGATCACGTCGTCGGCAAGGCTGTCGGCGAGATAGCCACTCTTCGGCACCGAGGAGGGCGCGAACCCCCGGCGCGTGATGCCGTACACGTGATAGCGATCCGTGAGCTTCGGGGCCAATGCATCGAAGACGTGCGCGTTGTTGCCCAGTCCAGCGAGCAGAACGAGCGGTCGTCCCACGCCGCCCCAATCGAGCACTTCGAGCTGGACGTTCGGCTCCACGCGAATGAATCGCGCCCGATGCGCCGATGAATCACGCCACGCCGTCGTGGCGGTCGGACGTATGAGGTCGATGTGTTGCGGAGTCGCGCCGTTCGTGGGCGTCCACGTGCCCGCCATGTGATTTGCGCGCGCGTCGAGCTTGCCCACGAAGTCGCCGGAGCCGAATGTCGCTTTCAGCACACCGCCCTCGAGGGAGGCCCAATGCGCGCCCATCGGCGAACCGAATCCGGCGCCGTCCAGATTGAATCGCGCGACAGTGAGGCGTCCGTCACCCTCGTGTGCTACACGCAGCAGTATTCGCGATGGCTTGGGAGTCGTGGCGAGTGTGCCCTGCCACGTGCCGGTGATGTCCTGGGCGCCGAGTGTGCTCGTCGCCAGCACGAGAAGGCAGGCGAGGAGGCGAGAGGTCATGTGCATCATTACTTATACTTTGTAGAACATATCAGCGATGCGCAAGAGGCAACGGGTGCTGGATCGCCGTCAGCGGGGCAGCCGATCGAGCTTTGGCGGACGCTTGCCGCGACGCACCGCGCCCTCCACGGGCAGATAGCGCAGTGCCGAGCCTGCCCGAGCGTTGCGCAACAGCAGGCCGCCGCGGCTCATGTCGCCACGGCCCACGAAGTCGGCGGGGAAGAGGAGCCGCTCGCCGAAGATCGACTGCAGCGTGTCCACATACTTGCCCGTCGCGATGCTGCCCAGCAACACGACACCCGCACCAGCGGGCAGTGTGCGCGCGAGATGCTCTACGTCACGTCGCAGCGGGCCGAGATACCGCTCATCCGCCTCGGCGAGATCGATTCCAGAGAACGCCACGAGGTCCGCGTGGGTCACCGTGTCCATCGGCGCGAGCAGACCGCGGTTGGTGGTGATCACCCGGATGCGCGCGGCATGCTCGTGCGGTGACGTGTGCGATCGCGCGTACGCGAGCTTGCCGCGAAAGTAGAGGGAGCTGAGAAAGGCGAACACCTCGCCGATGGGGGCGCCGGCGTCCGAGCGCAGTTGCTCCGCCAGCGCGAACGATGCCACGGGGCTCATCAGCATCTTCGCACGCGCGCCGTCGCAGCGCGCCGGTGAGAGCAAAAATACGTGCTCGTCGATCACCTGTCTCCGCTACTCCGGACGAATGGCGATGAGGAGGATCCTGGCGACCAGCGGAAACTCGTCGTCGAGGTACTCGTTCGACTCGCCATAGAGCCGCTTCGAGTTGCCGATGCGCACGTGATGGGATCGCATGCGCCGAAGTCTACTCCGCGACCGCCTGCTCCGCGCTTGACAACAGTTCGATGATTGGCTAAACATCTAACCATGAGCAACGTCTTCAAGGCACTCGCCGACCCCACGCGACGCAGGGTGCTCCAGCTTCTCCAGAAGGGCCCCATGGGTGCGGGCGACCTCGCCGACCACTTCGATGTCTCCAAGCCGACCATGTCCGCGCACTTCTCCGTGCTCGTTGCCGCCGATCTCATCGAGGCCGACAAGCAGGGGCGCGCCATCATCTACCGGCTCAAGATGTCCGTCCTCGAGGAAGCGCTGCTCGGCTTCACGCAGGCGTTCGGACTCCAGCTCACATCCAACCGCACCGCCACCAGTGCCGCGAAAGCGAAGGCGAAAAAATCATGACGAACGCCAATGAGTCGCAACGATCGCCGTTCTCCATCGCGCACGCCCTGATCGTCGCCGCGCTCCTCATCGGCGGATCGCTGACGCTCGTGCTGCTCACTCCCGATGTCATCAGCCGAGATCTTGCGCGACGCCTGCTCGGCGTGATGCTCGGCGCGTTCGTCGTGTATTACGCCAACACGGTACCGAAGGTGCTGCCCCCCTTGGTGCGCGGGAATGCGGCCGCCGAGCAATCCATGCGTCGATTCACGGCGTGGTCCATTGCGCTCGGGGGCCTCGGCTACATGGCCGCGTGGGCCTTCGCGCCACTCGAGGATGCGAACCTCATTGCTGTCACCTGTCTCGGTGGGGCGCTCATCGTCGTCGGTGCGCGAGGCTTTCAATTCAGGTCGCGGCGACACCACCCGTGAAGCGAACACCGTCGGTTCGCGCGGCGGTAGAGGTGGAACGGCGGAACGACTGAACGACGTTACGGCCTACGACGCCCGCAGTGCCCGCTTTGCGGGCAGCGCAGGTTTCGCCAACGCAGAAAGACGCAGAAACGACAAACTGCATTTGGTTTGTCTTGGGGACCGTCTTTCCCGTCTTCTGAAACTACCAAAACCTGCCCGCCGTACCGAAGTAGCCAACCTTTGGGCCACCGCCGCTGTCGAACGCGAGAGTTGGTCCCCTGTTTTCGCGGCTCACTTCTCTCGATTCCGATGCGAAATATCAAGCTGGCCGCTCGGATGTTGCTCAAGACCCCCTTCGTCACCGCGATTGCCGTGCTCTCCCTCGCTCTCGGCATCGGGGCGAATGCGGCCATCTTCTCCATGTTCGACCAGCTGCTCTGGCACCCGCTGCCCGTTGCGGCGCCGAGCCGGCTGGTCAACCTCTCCGCGCCCGGGCCCATGCCGGGCTCCAACTCGTGCAATCAGTCGGGCGAATGCGACGAGGTGTTCAGCTACGCGATGTTCCGCGATCTCGAGAAGGCGAGCACCCCCTTCGCCGGCATCGCCGCGCATCGCATCATCAACGTGTCGCTCAGCGTCCGTAGCGAGCCCATGACCGGCGAGGCCGCGATGGTGAGCGGATCGTACTTCCCCGTCCTCGGACTCTCCGCCTCACAGGGCCGCCTCCTCAATGACGGTGACGACAAGGTCATCGGCGCCAACTTCGTGGCGGTCATCAGCCACAAGTTCTGGGAGGACAAGTACGGCAAGGCCGCCGGTATCGTCGGCCAGACGATCATCGTGAATGGCAAGTCGTTCAACATCGTCGGCATTGCTCCCGAAGGCTTCGAGGGCACCACGGCGGGATCGCGGCCAGTCGTCTACGTCCCCATCTCCATGCGCGGCGAGGTGCAGCGGTTCACGAAGTGGGAGGATCGTCGGAATTACTGGATCTACCTGTTCGCGCGGCTCAAGCCGGACATCACCATCCAGGCCGCCGAGACGGCGGTGAATGGCGTGTATCGGCCGATCTTGTCCGACGTCGAAGCGCCGTTGCAGACCGGCATGAGCGACAAGACGATGCAGAGCTTCAAGAACAAGAAGCTCCTGCTCGCACCCGGCGCGCGCGGCCAGAGTTCGATTCACCGTGAGGCCAAGACGCCGATCATCCTGCTGTTCTCGGTGACGGGCGTGGTGCTGCTCATCGCCTGTGCGAACATCGCGAACCTCCTGCTCGCACGCGGCGCCGGGCGCGCCACCGAGATGGGCGTCCGTCTCGCGCTCGGTGCAACGCGCCGGCACCTGATGACACAGCTCCTCACCGAGAGCGTCATGCTCGCGCTCGTCGGGGGCGTGGCGTCGCTGCTCGTCGCGCAGTGGACGTTGAGCATCATCTCCTCGCTGTTGCCACCCGAGGCCGCCGAGACGATGCACTTCACGATCAGTCCCGCCGTGATCCTCTTCTCGGCGGGGCTGAGCATCGTCACGGGAATCGTATTCGGTCTCTTCCCCGCCATGCACAGCACGCGCAATGACCTGATCAGCGCCATCCGCGCCGGCACGGGACAGATCGCCGGCGGCCGATCCGCGGCGCGCTTCCGCACTGGACTGGTCACCGCGCAGATCGCGCTCTCGATGGGGCTGCTCATCATGTCGGCACTCTTCCTCAAGAGTCTCATGAACGTGAGCCGGGTGGATCTTGGGCTGACCATCGACCACATTGCCACGTTCCAGATCGTGCCCGCGCGCGCCGGCTACGACAGCACGCGCAGCGCCGTGCTCTTCAATCGCGTGGAGCAGGAGCTGGCGGGCATCCCGGGAATCGTCGGAGTCACGGATGGCATGGTGCCGCTCCTGAGTGGTGACAACTGGGGCAACAACGTGCACGTCCAGGGCTTTCAGTGCGGGCCGGACATCGACTGCGGCGCGCGGTTCAACGAGATCGGCGCGGACTACTTCAAGACCTTCGACGTGACGCTCATTGCGGGGCGCGAGTTCACGTCATCAGACCAGGCTGGCTCGCAGCGGGTCGCCATCGTGAACGAGGCGTTCGCCAAGAAATTCAAGCTGGGAAACGATGTCGTCGGCAAGTTCATGGGCGACGGTGACAACGACTCGCTGAACATCCAGATCGTGGGTCTCGTGAAGAACGTGAAGTACAGCCAGGTGAAGGACTCGGTGCCGCCGGTGTTCTACCGCCCGTGGCGTCAGGATGCGCGCGCCGGTGACCTGTTCTTCTACGTCAAGTCGTCGCTTCCGCCGGAACGGATCCTCGGCACCCTGCGCGCGACGATGAAGCGCATCGACCCGAGCCTGCCCATCGAGGAGCTCAAGACGATGACGCAGCAGGTGAAGGAGAATGTCTTTCTCGACCGGATGATCTCGATCCTCTCCAGCGCGTTCGCCCTGTTGGCCACGCTGCTCGCCGGCGTCGGTCTCTACGGCGTGCTCTCGTACTCCGTGCAGCAGCGCACGCGCGAGATCGGCGTCCGGATGGCGCTCGGCGCCAACGGCTCGCGCGTGCGTGCGCTGGTGATGAAGCAGGTCGGCATGATGTTGGTCGTCGGCGGCGTGATCGGCATTGCGGCGGCTCTCGGGCTCGGGCGCGCGGCGCGCTCGATGTTGTTCCAGCTCGAGGCGCATGACCCAGTGGCGATGGCGCTCGCCGTCGTGCTGCTCGCGTGCGTGGCGCTCGCGGCGGGGTTCATTCCGGCACGTCGCGCAGCACTCGTCGACCCCATGAACGCCCTTCGATATGACTGAGGCGGTTGACTGATGGATGTCGCGCGCGCTCCACGACCAAAGACCAGGCGCAACCTGATGATCGCCGGTGGCGTCGTCGCACTCGTCGCGATAACGGCATGGACGCTCAGCCTCGATCCGGCCTCCCCGACGATCGAACGGTCGGCCGTGCTCATCGACAGCGTGCGCCGAGGCGACGTGGTGCGCGAGGTGCGCGGGCCGGGCACGCTCGTGCCCGAGCACATCCGCTGGATCACCGCGCAGACGAGCGCGCGCGTCGAACGGCTGGCGTCGGAGTCGGGAAAGAACGTCGGCAGCGGCGAGCTGCTGCTCGAGCTCAGCAACCCCGACCTCCAGATCCAGACCATGCAGGCGGAGCAGCAGGTGCGGCAAGCGCAGATCGAGCTGCTCAATTTGCGGACGAACCTGCGCAGCCAGCTCCTCACGCAGCAGGGCCTCGTGGCGTCCACGCGCACGCAGTACGTGAGCTCCGTGCAGGAAGCGGCAGCCGCGGACTCGCTCGTGAAACGGAAACTGATGTCGGACTTCGAGGTGCAGAGCAAGCGTGCGCAGCGCGATGAATACACGACGCGCCTGCGTGTCGAGCAGGAGCGGCTGAAGCTGATGGAGGAGGCGATGGGCGCGCAGATCGCCACGCAGACCAGCCAGGTGGAGCAGCTCAAGGCCATCGCGCAGAATCAGCAGAACCGGCTGCACTCGCTGCAGGTGCGCGCGCCGGAAGCCGGTGTGCTGCAGGACCTCGTACTCCAGCTCGGCCAGTGGGTGCCTGAAGGCACCACGCTGGCGAAGGTCGTGCAGCCTGGTCAGCTCAAGGCGGTGCTGCGCATCCCGGAAAGTCAGGCGAAGGACGTGGCGATCGGACAGAAGGCGAGCATCGACACACGCAACGGGCTCGTCGCCGGCCACGTCATCCGCAAGGATCCCTCGGCGCAGGGCGGCAGCGTGACGATCGATGTCGCGCTCGATGGTGCACTCCCGAACGGCGCCGTTCCCGATCTCAGCGTGGACGGTACCATCGTCATCGAGAAGCTGAACAACGTGCTGTACAGCGGACGCCCCGCGTTCAGTGCGGGATCAGGTTCGGCGACGCTGTTCAAGCTGGCTCCAGGCGGCAAGACCGCAGCGCGGGTCTCCGTCGAACTGGGACGCAGCTCGGTGAACGTCATCGAGATCGTCCGCGGCCTCGACGTCGGCGACAAGATCATCGTGTCCGACATGTCACAGTACGCGAACGCCGCTCAAGTGCGCATCAAGTAACGACGACACTCAGGAGATTGCAGATGGCTTCCAATGGCACCGGAACGGGCGACTCGCTCATCAGCCTGCGCGGCATCAAGAAGGTCTTCTACACGGACGACGTGGAGACCCACGCGCTGGCCGACGTCCACTTCGACATCCGGAAGGGCGAGTACGTCGCCATCAGCGGCCCATCCGGCTGCGGCAAGACGACCCTCCTCTCCATCCTCGGCCTGCTCGATTCGCCGAGTGGCGGCGAGTACAACCTCGCCGGCGAGAGTGTCGCGCGGCTAGCGGCCGCCGATCGCGCGCGCGTCCGCAATCGTCAGATCGGATTCATCTTCCAGGCGTTCAACCTCATCGGCGACCTGTCGGTGTTCGAGAACGTCGAGCTCCCGCTGACGTATCGCGACATGCCGCAAGCCGAGCGGCGCGAGCGGGTGGCGTCGGCGCTGGAGAAGGTCGGGATGTCACACCGTGCGAAGCATTTGCCGTCGCAGCTGAGCGGCGGTCAGCAGCAGCGTGTCGCGGTGGCGCGCGCGGTGGCGGGCGATCCGGCCATTCTCCTCGCCGACGAGCCCACGGGCAACCTCGATTCGAAGAACGGCGAGGCGGTGATGGACCTGCTCCGTGAGCTCAACCAGAACGGGAGCACGGTGTGCATGGTGACGCACGACTCACGCTATGCGCAGCATGCGGATCGTGAAGTCGCGTTGTTCGACGGGCGGGTGCTCGATACCGTACCGGCATGAGGCATAGTCAGCCCGCCGGCACGACAAGCGAGAACAGGCAGAGCGACCCGTCTTCGGCGCCCTGAACGCCGGCTTCAACGCCTCCACACACTCGGCGACGTCGGCGACAGCGCTCATCTGCCGCTGCGCCTGTGTCACACATGCACTGCCTCCGTCAGCGAAAGACCGGCGGTGCCTTCGACAGCACCACCACACCACCCGTCACGGTGAAGTGCTTCTCCAGCGTGGCCGCCGAGCTGCCACCGGCCCACACCGTGAACGTCCCCGGCTCCACGACGCGACGCATGTCGCGGTCGTACATCGCGAAGTCCTTCGGCCCGAGCGTGAAGCGAACCGTTCGCGTTTCACCTGGCTGCAGCGTAACGCGATGAAAGCCGCGAAGCTCCCGCACGGGTCGCGTCACCGTCGCCGCGTCATCGCGCAGATAGAGCTGCGCCACCTCGGTGCCCGCGCGACGCCCGCTGTTGGTGAGATCGACCGTCACCGTCAGCGAATCGGTGCCGCGAAGGTTGTCGCGCGATACACGCAGGTTGGTGTAGGTGAACGTCGTGTATGACAGCCCGTGCCCGAACGGGAACAGCGGCGTCCACGACACGTCGAGATACTTCGAGGTGTAATGGTTGTTCGCATCGGGCGGACGGCCGGTGTTCTTGTGACTGTAGTAGATCGGTACCTGCCCGGTGGTCCGCGGGAATGTCACCGGCAGCTTCCCGCTCGGCGACTCAGCGCCGAGCAGGATGTCCGCGAGCGCATTGCCATGCTCGACACCAAGGAACCAACTGACGACCAGTGCGGACGCACTGTCGGCGACCCACGGTACCGCGAGCGGGCGTCCGTTCATCAGTATTGCGATCACCGGCTTTCCGGCGCCTCGCGCCGCGCGCACCACTGCCTTCGCCAGCTCGAGTTGCGCGCCCGGCAATTCGATCGACGCACGACTCGACGCCTCGCCGCTCATGTCGCTGCGCTCGCCGAGGACGAGCAGCACCGCATCCGCGCTTCGGGCGTTCTGTTCCGCCTCGGCGATGCCGTCCATGCGCATCGAGTCCACCGGCACTCCGCGCGCGAAGGTGATGCGCGTGTTCGGCAATGCGCGACGCAGGCCCGTGAGCACGCTGACCGCGTCCTCCTTGCGTCCCAGGCCCGACCATGCGCCCAGTGTGGAGGCGGAGTCGTCGGCGAGTGTGCCGATGACGGCCAGCGTGCGGATGTCGCGACTCAGCGGGAGGGCCGGCGTACCGTTCACGGTGGTGTTCGTCAGCAGCACGATCGACTCCCGCGCGATCTCCCGCGCCGCGGTGCGGTTGCTGGTCGACAGCAATGCACTGCGCTCGCGCTCTGCACTCGCGCCGCGATAGGGATCCGTGAAGAGACCCAGCAGCGCCTTGGCGCGCAGCACGCGGTGCACGGCGGTGTCGATCACCGCCACGGGGAAGCGTCCCGCGCGCACTTCGGCGGCCAGTGTGCTGCGATAGAGTGTGCTCGACATCTCCATGTCCACGCCAGCGCGAATGGCGCGGCGCGCGGCGGTGAGGCTGTCGGCGGCGATGCCGTGGTTCATCAGCTCGAGCACACCGGTCCAGTCGCTCACCATCATGCCGCTGAAGCCCCATTGGCGACGCAGCACGTCAGTGAGCAACCAGTCGTTCGCGTGCGACGGCGTGCCGTTGATCTCGTTGAACGAGGCCATGAAGGAGCCGGCGCCAGCGCGCGCCGCAGCCTCGAATGGTGGGAGATAGGTCTCCCACAACTCCCGTTCCCCGATGAAGACCGGCGCGTAGTCTCTGCCCGCCTCGGCCGCGCCATACGCGGCGAAGTGCTTCACGGTGGCCAGCATCGACGTCGGCGACGAGAGATCGTCGCCCTGATAGCCACGCACCTGCGCCGCGGCGAGGATCGACCCGAGGTAAGGATCTTCGCCCGCGCCCTCGACGATCCGTCCCCAGCGGGCGTCGCGCGCGATGTCCACCATCGGGGAGAACGTCCAGTGAACGCCCATCGCCGTTGCTTCGAGCGCTGCGACGCGCGCGGCTCGCGCAGCGCCGGCGGAGTCGAAGGTCGCCGCCATGGCGAGCGGTACAGGGAAGATCGTGCGCATCCCGTGGATGACGTCGTAGCCGAGCAGCAAGGGGATGTGGAGTCGGGACTCTTCGACGGCGACACGCTGGAACTTCCGGACGACGTCGGCACCCCAGAGATTGAGGAAGGCGCCGAGCTTGCCGTCGCGAATCTGCTGAAGGCCGCCGACATCCACCGTGGGGCCGGTCTGGTCCGACCCTGCAGGCAGTTGAGTGAGCTGGCCGAGCTTCTCGTCCAGCGTCATCAGTTTGAGCACCGAGTCGGCGACGCGATTGGCGCGTCGCTGGCTCGTGGACGCCTGCGCGGCGGCGAATGTCGGCACCGTCGCGGCAACCGTTAGTAGAACACTGACGAGTACAAAGAACCGGACCAGCGCGGTGTCAGCGCGCACCGGTCCGGTCGGCATGAGGTCCACCATTTCGTTCGATCGCATGCGAATAAGGTTATACTCGCACAGGACCTTGCCGTCAGAGGGATGCCGTTCCTGGCCGAGCGAGCCGATGGGCGGGAATCACCGAATCGAACCACATGAATGCCGACGGGGATCTAGCGCGCCGTGTAGATCTCGCCTCAGATCGCTGCCAACGCTTACCGCCCACGAAGGAGCATCAATGACCAAGAGCCACCGACTCGCTGCATGGGTGTTCGGCATACTCTCGCTCCTGACGATCGCTGCGCCAATCGCAAAGGCGCAACAGAAAATTCTCGTCTACACCCGCAACTACACCGCCGACGGCAAGGGCTACGTCCACGAGAACATCGCGGCGAGCGTCGCGGCCATCAGGAAGATGGGCGACGAGAAGGGCTTCGGCGTCGATGTGTCGGACGATCCCACGAGCTTCACCGACGCCAACCTCAGGCAGTACGCCGCGCTCGTGTTCTCCAACAGCAACAACGAGGCGTTCGCCACCGACGCACAGCGCGACGCATTCAGGAAGTACATCCAGTCAGGCGGCGGATTCGTCGGCATCCACTCCGCGTCTGGCTCGCAACGCGACTGGTCGTACTTCTGGTCCGTGCTCGGCGGCAAGTTCGTCGTGCATCCAAAGATGCAGAAGTTCACCGTGCGCGCCGTCGACTCCGTGCATGTGGCGACGAAGGACGTGCCTGCGGAATTCGAGTGGACCGACGAGTTCTACTTCATCGACCACCTGAATCCCGGGATTCATCCGGTGCTCGTTTCCGACCGGACGAAGCTGCAGTTCCTCGATGCGGTGAAGAACGACCTCTCGGGCTTCGCGACGCAGACGCCACTCGCCTGGTGGCAGAAGTTCGACGGCGGCCGAGAGTACTACATCGCACTCGGCCACAACAAGGAGGACTATGCGAATCCGATTCTCTACAACCTCATCGAGAATGGAATCATCTGGGCGATGACGCCGTGAGTGACTTGATGTAGAGGATGAGCGATGCGACTTCCGCCTCGCTCAACACGCCACGAAACGTCGGCATCCCAGGTTCGAATCCCAGCACGATGTCGCTCGCCGGATCGAGAATCGCGCGACGCAGATAGGCGTCATCCGCCTTGCGCACCGCGCCGCCGACGAGCTTCACGTTCGACCCGTACAGCCCCTTGAACGACGGTCCTGTCTTGCCGGCCGTCGATCCATCGATCGAATGGCAGCCGATGCAGGCCTTCTGCTGGTAGAGCGAGGCGCCGAACGACGCTGATGCCACCACCCTCGCAGCCGTCGCAACCGGCGTCGTTGCCACGGGGCGCAAGTCGATCGACCCGAACCCCGCGCGCGCGAGATCCAGCTGGTCGACCGCATTCACCGTGAGATACAGCGTGTCGCGCAATGCTACGCCCTGCTTGCTCTTCAGGTCATATCCGAGCTGCATCTGCATCACCGGCTTCATGTCCGGCACCACCAGGAGCACCGTCCGCCCGTCCGGCGACAGCTGCGCACGAACCGCCAACGCTTCCTCGCCTGCGGTGCCGTCGAGCTTGAAATGGCCGGAGCCATACGCCGAGCTGCGCACGTAATTCCAGCGCTTGAGGTCGAAGTGCGCCGCGTCGGCGACGGAGGCTGCATCGACCGGCGACGCAAACTTCACGAGAATCCCCTGCTGGCCGGAGCGCACGGACACAGGCAGCGTGCTCGGACGTCCCGTGTAGCGCAGACGAATGAGGCTCGACACTTCCGTCGCCTTCGAGCCCCACACACTGAAGCCGGCGAGATACAGCTGTCCGTCGCTCGGCCCCACGCGCCCCTTCAACGTGGGCGCCGTATACTGACCCGGCAGCGCGATCAGCGCACCCTGCACGCCCTTGCGTGTGCTGTCGATATACACGCGGAACGGTCCGGGACGACCATACGACAGATGCACGAGTGCATCGCCGCCGAAGCCCATCCCTTCACCCGGCACCCAGACCTCTCCCGCGCCCGACTGATCCACCTCGTGCGGAATCCACAACAGTGGCAGATCGGGTTGCGGTGGATTCGGCCGATGCGCACTCGCCGGCACACCGTAGTAGCCACCGTCGCGAATCAGGAAGATCGGTGTCGACGGAACGAAGTTGCCCTGCTGGTCCGATGCCGCAATGGCGCCCGAGCGCGGATCGACGCCGATGATCGGTTCGCGAAGCCCACTCGCGTAGGTGCGAATGGACCGGCCGTCCGCGGAGACTTCCTGAATGGTGCCCGACTGATCGGAGCCGGCGCGAAAGCCCTGCATGATCGCGGGAGACGTCTTTGGCCCGAGGTCGAGCGCGCTGCCGATGGCGAGATAGAAACCGCCGCCTGGCTTCGCACCCATCCCCAACGGAAACTCGCGCGACTCGCCTGACTGATGACTCAGGTTGCTGAAGTTCTCGTAGACGTCGGCCTCGCCGTCGCCGTTGATGTCGTGCAACCGCACGATCCCCTGGCGATCGTGGATGTAGATCGTGTCGCGAACGATGCTGATGTTGAGCGGCTCATAGAGCCCCGACGCGAACCGCTTCCACTCGACTTTCTCGAGACCGCGGTTGATCCCCGAGACGATCCACACGTCGCCCTCGAAGGTCACCACGGCGGCGCGGCCGTCGCGAAAGAAATCGACGTCAGCGACGCGCACGTTGCGTCGCCACGGATTCGCCAGCGGCAGCGTGAAGCGATCCACCACATAGTCCGCTGTGTCCGGTGACGGCTTGCCCTGCGTCGTCACGCTTCCCGCCCAATGCGCCGCGCCGCCCTTCGAGAATTCGGCCATCCTCACCGG
>JBBQDT010000060.1:0-23870 GCA_038319955.1 Gemmatimonadales bacterium
AGCTCGCGCCGGCAACCATCGCGGCGCTCACGCCCCTCTTTCCCGCCGAGGCGTCCATCCGGAATCCGCTCGACATGATTGCCTCGGCCACGGCGGAAGGATATGCCGCCGCGATGCGCGCGGTGCTCGCCGATCCGGGCATCGACGCCGTGGTGCCGATCTTCGTTCCGCCCTTTGCCGTGCGACAGCAGGACGTCGCGACGGCCATCGGCGAGTCGAGTGCCGCCGATCCCGCGAAGACGATTCTCGCCGTGCTCATGGGACTCGAAGGACTTCCCCTTGGCCGCGCCGAGCTGCACGCGGCGGGCATTCCGGCGTACATCTTCCCCGAATCAGCGGCGCGGGCGTTGAATGCGCTGAATCGTCATCGCGAGTGGAAGGAGCGCGCGCCGGCGGATCCACATCCCCTCGACGTCGACATCGCCGCCGCGGCGGCGATCATCGGGTTCGCGCAGTCCGAGGGTCGCGAGAAGCTCACGGAAGTCGAGGCGCTTCAACTGCTGGCGACGTATGGCGTCCCGATGGCCCACGCCGTACTCGCGTTCGACGAGAGCTCCCTCGTTGCCGCAGTGCGCGACGTCGCCGGACCAGTCGTGCTCAAGATCGTGTCGCCGGACATCGTTCACAAGACGGTCGTCGGCGGCGTATGCGTGGGTGTCGAGGGTGGCGAAGAAGCAAGGGCGGCATATCACCGCATGCTCGCCTCCGTGCGTGCCGCACTGCCGGAGGCGCGGATATCCGGCGTGCTCGTGCAGCGCATGGTATCGCACGGTCGGGAGACAATCGTCGGCATCTCGCGCGATGCCGATTTCGGCCCGCTGCTCATGTTCGGCCTCGGCGGCGTGCTGGTCGAAGCCCTGGCGGACGTGGTGTTTCGCATTCCGCCGATCGACGACGCGCAGGCGCTCGAGATGATCTCGCTGATTCGCGGCGCGAAGATCCTCGACGGCATGCGTGGCGAACAGCCGGTGGACCGCCTTGCGCTGACGCAGGTGGTGCGTCGCATCGGACAGCTCGCCGTGGATTTCCCGTCGATCCTGGAGCTGGACGTCAACCCGCTGCTGGTCTTCCCCGACGGTGCCATCGCCGTGGACGCGCGCGCTCGGCTCGGCGCGGCCGTTCGTTAGCGGAGGTCTCGGGCGTCAGTCGGTGCGCGCGGCCAGGACAGCCGCGCACACCGACAGACATCCGCATCCTGATCTCAGAACGTGACGGCCAACTCGTCACGCACTTCCTTCACGCCCGGCGCCGACCACGCCGCGTCTTCCGCCTCGCGCCGTTCGGCAGCCGATGGAACGCTTCCCGTCAGCGTGACGACGCCACCGTGCGCCTGGACCGTGATCCTATCCGCAGTGCGATCCGCGCGACGCTCCAGCGCGTCCCTGATGCTGCGGCTCACGTCGTAGCTCGACACCGGATTCGGCGTGACCCTGATGTTGTTGGTCACCCCGCGAATGCCGATCAGGTTGCGCAGGCTGCGCGCCGCGGCGTCCCGCTGGTATTGCCAGCCCACCTCACCCTCAAGCGTCACCCACCCCTTGCTCACACTGCTCGTGATCGCGTCGCGCGGCACCTGGATGTCGTAGCCGAGTGAGTACACGACGGCGTGCGATCTCGGTGTCGTTGCGATCGAATGGAATCGGAATCTTCACCGCCAGCTCATTGGCGACTGCCTTGACCCCCGCGACATGTTCCGCCGCGTGCTCGGCGGTGCACCGCTCGGCGTAGCTCGCGACGAATCCGCTCAGTGTCACCACGCCGCCTTTCGCCGCCACGCCGATTTCCTTTTCCGTGACCGTTGGATCCCACGTGAGCTCGGTCAGCACGTCTTTGTGAAGCTGGTTGTCGGATTTCATGGCCGCCTCGGCGTTAAGGTCCCCGCTGGTGCCTACGCGTTCAACTTTCCTCGCGCCGCGCCGTGGTCTGTCGGGCAAACACTGTCCCGCGCGCGCACGTCCTCAGGCTACGTGTCCGCGCTTCCCCGACGGACATCGGCACCTCCAGCGACACCTTTGAAGAGTGCAGCATGGACATGCACTCACGACACAGGAGGACACATGTTCACCAAACTGCTGGTCCCGGTGGACCGTTCGCCGCTTGCCGAGCAGGCCCTTGGCCGAGCAGCCGACGTTGCGCTGGCGTGCAAGGCTTCCGTGGACGTCGTCCTCGTGCACCATCCCGACCAGTACGCCGATTTCGGCGATACCATCGGATTGGAGACGGCACAGTTGGACGCGGAGGAGAAATACGTCGACGAACTGGCGAGCGAGCTGGTTCGGAACGTCGGCGTGCCGGCGACACATGCCGTGATGCGCGGCGACGTCGTGTCCGGCATTGTTGCTCGCGCGCATGAGGTCGGCGCGGATCTCATCGTCATGACGTCGCACGGACGGACGGGGCTCAGCCGTGCATGGTTGGGCAGTGTGGCAGACGGTGTGATCCGGAGATCGGCGATTCCTGTCCTCATGCTGCGCGCCACGCGCGAGCTCGTGCCGCGGCTCGGTGTCACCGCCCCATTCCGCAAGATCCTCGTGCCTGTCGACGGGACTCCCGAGGCACTCAGCGTGCTCGATGCCGCAACCTCGCTGGCGCGCAGCAGCGGCGCGCGTCTCATCCTGTTGCGCGTCGTGCCGACGGTGCCACTCCTGACGACGGACACATCCATCGCATCCGTGTATCCGACGATGTTTCCGGATGACGTCGCAACAGCGGCGCTCGTGAACGATGCGCAGCGGCAGCTGGCCAACGTCGCGCACCCCATCGTCGAACGCGACGGCATCGCTGTCGAACAACATGTCGTCGTCGCCGGCGCCGTGGCGCAGACGGTGCTCGACTTCGCGATCGCGGCCAGCGTCGATCTCATCGCGATGTCCACGCACAGCCGAGGCGCGAGCCGGCTGCTCATCGGCAGCATGGCCGACAAGATCACCCGCGGCAGCCAGCTGCCCGTATTGCTCCATCACCCCATGACGGAGGCGCAACCGAATTCCTCGCCCGGCGCGCTCGAGGAAGCGCGGTCGACGCCAATGTTCAGCATCGCGTAAGTCGCACAGCGTATGGAGGCGACCATGTTGACGAACCTGTTGGTCCCCCTCGACCATTCCGCCATCGCCGAGCAGGCGCTGGGCATCGCCGCCGCAATCGCCCGAGCGTGTCACGCCTCGGTTGACGTCGCGCTCGTCAGTCAGCCGGACCCACTGGCGATCCTCGACGACGAGCCTGTGGCGGTTGAGGCCCAGTGGCGGCAGGACGCCCTCTATGTGCGCGACGTTGCACGCGAGCTCGCGGGCCGAGCCTTCATCCCGACCACGTACGCCGCACTGAGGGGCGATGTCGTCTCCGGCATCGTGGCGCGCGCGCACGCCATTCGCGCCGATCTCATCGTCATGACGTCGCACGGGCGGACGGGCCTCTGCCGCGCGTGGCTCGGCAGCGTGGCAGACGGCCTGATCCGCACCGCAGGAACGCCCGTCCTCATGGTGCGTCCGGAGGCGACACCGATTCCTCCGTTCGCGCCGCGCGCTCTCTACCGCCGCATCCTCGTCCCCCTCGACGAGTCGGTGGAGGCGCGCGAGATGTTGCGAGCGACCAGGTCGCTCGCACGCTGCTCGAATGCGCGCATCGTCCTCCTCCGCGTCGTGCGCCCGGTGCCGATGATCGCGGCGGACGCGTCGCTCGCCCTGGTGTATCCATCGCTGCTGCGCGACGAAGTGGCCACGGCACACCTCGTGGACGAGGCGCGCCAGGCAATCGCCGACGTCGCACACGGCCTTGCCAAGGACGGTCTCGAGGTCGAACATCACGTCGCCGTGGCTGAGCGTATCGCGCATACCGTACTCGATTTCGCTCACGCGCACGCGGTGGATTTGATCGCCATGTCCACCGTCGGCCGCGGCACGTCACGCCTCGTGATCGGAAGTCTCGCCGACCGGATCGTCCGCGGCAGTGAACTGCCCGTCCTGTTCTACACTCCGGCGAACGCCGGATTCCGCACACTCATCGACGCCGTCCGTGAAGCGGAGATGTCCCCGGCCGTGCCGAGCTGAGCGCACGCGCTGACGCCCGCTGGCGTCCGAGCGGGGACTTCCCGACACACGGCGCGGGCTGTCTCCGACTGCAGGCGCGCGCAGGCCTGGCGAGAATTCCCTGTCACGCAGTGCCAGGCGCATCTCGTCCGAGGTATGTCATGCGGTCATCCTCCGCTCGCACGCATCGAGAGTCACACGTCGATCTGCTCGCCGCCTACCTCCACGAGATCGGCTGCTACCTGCTGCTGAGCCAGGAGGAGGAATCCGCGCTCGCGCGCTGCGCCGCTGCGGGCGACCGCGCCTCGCTCGAGCGACTGGTGTGCTGCAATCTTCGGTTCGTGGTCTCGGTGGCGAAGAAGTACCAGAACCAGGGCGTGTCGCTCGCGGACCTCATCAACGAGGGCAACCTCGGACTCGTCCGCGCCGCCGAGCGGTTCGACGGCGCCAAGGGCGTGAAGTTCATCTCGTACGCCGTCTGGTACATTCGGCGCGCGATCCTCCAGGCCATTGCCGACCACGGTCGGTCGGTCCACGTGCCGCTCGGCCGCCTCGGCGACTTTCATCGCATCCGGCGGAGCACGAACACGATGCGGCAGGAGCTGGGCCGCGATCCCACCCAACACGAGGTGGCCGAGTGGCTGCGGATCAGCGAGGAGGACGTCGAGACGTCCAGTCGCGTGTCGCGCGACGCGGTGTCACTCGACGATCCGATCGCGACGGGCAAACGGGGGAACTTGCTGGACTATCTCGCCGCAGAAGACACGTCCGATGCAGACGAGGAAGGCGCGGCGCGCGCGCTCGCGGCGTCGGTCGAGCGCGCGCTCTGTGGCTTGCGGGCGCGCGACGCGCAGGTGCTGCGTCTCTATTTCGGCTTCGACAGCGCCGACGCCATGACGCTCGAGGACATCGGCGCAAAGCTCGGCATCACGCGCGAGCGCGTCCGGCAGATCAAGGAGCGAGCGCTGTCGCGCCTTCGCAAGTCGGCGGACGCCGATCCTCTCGCGCGCTCGGCTCGCTGACTCGGTCAGACCCGCTCTGGCTGTCGGCGTCGTTCACTTCGCGAACGTCAGGAGCGTCTGGCTCCGGCGTGGGAGCCACGGAGGCGCGAATGCCCGGTCCATCGAGCCTGATCGCCGCTGTCGTCACCGCGGCCGTTCCTCGGGAATCGCTCTCGTCATGGGGCCTGCCTGGGGTGATCATCGAGAAAGGTCAACAGCGCGCTCCCGTGCGCGCTAACGATGCACACCGCGAAATCCACGTCGGCCGGGTTGCACGTCGTCGCGACGCTGTGGACGTCGCCGATGCTGCGCGTGAGATGCTCGTCCGAACCGGTCGCGAGCTCGAACATGAGCTGAATGCGATGGTTGTGCGGATCGTACGACGCGCCCGCGAACAGGTAGCCCGACTCCTGGATCTGCGCGCCCAGAGAGAGATCGTCGATCTCGAGCGCGGTTCGACGATGATGATTGCGCAGGGAGAAGTCGTGCAGCTCGCCGGCCCAGTCGTTCGCCGAGACGACGGTGGACGTGCCCGTCATGTGCCGTTGGAGTCGCGCTGTTTCCAGCGGATGCCTGTCGGGAACGATGAGCACGGAACACGACGCGCCGCGTACGAGCGATGTGGAGACGCTCCCGATCACCAGTCGCTCCAGCATCCGGAAGCCGCGTCGGCCGGCGACGATCAGGTCGGCAGAGACGGTGCGCGCGACGGCGAGCAGCGTCTGCGCCGGCGGTCCCTCGCGCGCAACGGTCTTGAAGGTAAATCGACGTGTGCCAGCCAGCGCCGACAGTACGCGCTCGAACCGCTCCGGTAGGGAATGCTCGTAGCGGTCGTCGAGGTCGCGGAGTGAGGCGAGGTCATATGGCGTGTGGATGCGGTTCCATGCGTGCACGAGGTACACGACGGCACCGTCTGCCACCAGTGCGAGCGCTTGCTAGGCGGCATGGACGCTCGCAGTGCTGAAGTCCGTAGCGATGAGAACGACTTTCGGCAGGCCGATCGCATGCAGGCCCACGATCAACACCGGGCAGTACGCCCTGCGCACCGTGGCAATGGACGTCTCGGCGGCGAACAGGATGCCATGCTCACGGGGTCCGGCGCCCACCACATCAGGCTGGCATGACGGTCGTCAGCCACGTCCACGAGCGACGTGCTCACGGCGCCGTACTCGATCGCTACGTCCGGCTTCTCGCGCCATGGGAACCATGCACCAAGCTCGTCGAGCCGCGTGTGAACGCTCTGCCGGCGTTCCGCCCGCCGCTCCTCGATGGGCCAGCTCGTGAGCAGCGGTTGCGAGAAGTCCATCGAGTACGACGGCGGCGGCGTGACTACCGAGACGACGAGCGTGTCGGTCGAGTGTCGCGCGGCAATCGCCTGCGTGAGCCGAAGCACGCGGTTGCCGCCGGCCGGACCGATCCCCGCGATGATGGGGTCATGCGCAGCCCGCGACTGAAGTCGTTCACGCCGTTTGCGTGCCTGCGTCATGTTTTCCTCCGCACTCGGGGAGGACGCGTCATGCGACCGCCCGTGTGTTTTTCGTGGACGTCTTCGCGCCGGTTGCGCGGTACGACACGCACTTACGATGGCCTGGAGTGCCACCTGGCACCGTCCGCCAATGCCTGACGGCAGCGGGGGAGAAACGCGCGATCATGAGGGGTATCACGATGTCACATTGCGGAGGATTCCATGCCGATCTCGACCTGCTCGAACGCAATGGCACGGCGTCCGGTGCGCATGCGTCCAGCCCGCTCGACCTGGCTGGACGCGCCGTCCTGCTGGCCACCGACGGATCGCCCGCCAGTGCCGCGTCGCCGCGGCTCGCCGCGGCACTGGCGGCGAAGTACCACGCGCGGGTTCACGCGCTGACGGTGATCGATACGAGCGCTGCGCCGATCCCGCCCCCGCTAAACGTGGCGCTGGCGTTGGCCGACAGTGCCATCGGTGCAGGCGTGCACGAGCAACAGGTCGCGGCGCTGCGTGCCGTGATCGCCGACGTGACGAAGGAGGAATGCCACTGGCCGGTGCACGTGAAGCGACGGCCGGCGGAGCGTCCTGATCGTGCCGCCACAAGGCAGTGACTAGTCGACGCGAGGCGAATCGGGCGAAACTCCCGACGCACGTTGCCGGGAACTACGGACGGCGCGACGCGCAATCACGGACCAGTGTTCGTGCACACCGAGTTTCACGGCCGACGAGAGCCGAGGGAGGGCGCATGCTGCAGATTCGCGATGTCATGACGCGACACGTGTTCACCGTGACGCCGGAGACCACGTTGCGGGAAGCCGCTGACCTGTTCGCGCGCCACCACATCAGTGGCGCACCGGTGCTCGCCGGACACGACGTGGTGGGCGTGGTGTCGGCGAGCGACCTTCTCGAGTTCGTCGCGTCGCACGACGGCCGTCGATGCAACGACGACGACCGCGATGCCGACAGCGATCAGCGCACGCGTGAGGAGTTCGACAACGAGACGGCGTCGCTGTTCTTCAGCGACCGCGTTCCCGAGTATCACGGCGAGGACGACGAGCCCTTCCACATGGACGATGCGCCGCGGGACGATCTCTTCTCCGTGCACACCGTGGATGAAGTGATGACGCGCATCGTCTACTCGCTGGCGCCGGACGCCGAGATCGGCGCGGCGGCGCAGGTCATGTGGCAGGCCGGGATCCATCGACTGCTCGTGCTCGACAATGGCCGGCTCAGTGGCATCATCTCGATGTCGGACGTGGCACGCGTGCTGGCTGCGGTAGCGTCGGCGTGAGCCGCAGACTGATCCGCTCAGTGCCTACCTGCACGAGAACGGGTCATGTCCGCTGGTGACTCGGGACGACGAGGGCATGCTGTCAGCGCGCGCCGTCAACCCGGGCCTCATCCGTGCCGCCGAGCGATTCGGTGCGACGCGAGGCGTGCAATTCGTCTCGGACGCGGTGTGGTACATCTGCCGCGCCATGTTGCAGGCCATCGCCGACCACGGACGCTCCGTGCGCGTGCCGCTGGGACGCCTCCGCAGCGGCGCGTCAGTCTGGCGGCCGGGTCGCGGCGCGATCACACGTGGGCTGGCATGACGGCAGTGGATCGCGCGGCATGGCCAGTACCGTGCAGGTGGAGCCGCGCAACAGCTTGGTCGTGACGCTGCCCGTGAGCGCGCGGGCCACGAAACCACGCCCATGCGTGCCGGTGCAGATGACGTCCGCACCCACGCGCGTCGCGTAGTCGAGCAGCGCCGGCGCAGGCCGGCCGCGCTGCACGACGCAATTGACCGCGACGCCGTCCGGCACCACGAGTTGCGCTGCCACGATCGCCAACTGTGCTTCGGCCAGGCGTTGGTACGGCTCCTCCGGCTCCACCGTGAACGCCGCCTCGTGCACATGCGGCATGACGTGCACGAGATCGATCGTTCCACCGGCGTCGATCGTCTCGATGGCGGCATGCGCCGCGCGTGTGGCGATGTCGCTGAAGTCGATGGCGACGACGGCACGTCGTGGTGCGCCAACGGCGTTGGCCGGCACGGCCATCACGGGTACCCGCGAGATCCGCGCGAGCTGTAGCGCCGTCTCATCGCCGAACAGACGGTGGGCGATGAAGTGACGCCCCAATCCCACCACCACCATCGATGCGCGGCGTTCGATGGCCACGCGCGAGATCGTGTACGCCGGATTGCCGTCGATGACGGACAGGGCATAGGGCGGCTCCTGCCCCAGCACGCGCGCGATCTGTTGTTCGACCACGCTGCGCCGTACCCCACGCGTCGCCAGCAGCGTCTCGCCGCCGCCATTTACCGCGTCCCTGTGGAGGACAGTCTCCATCTGCACGACGGTGAGCAACTCCAACGTTGCGCCGGTTGCCCGCGCCAGCGCGTCGGCAACACGGAGCGCGCCGTCCGAACCGGCGGTGCCATCGGTCGCCCAGAGCACGATCGCGCGGCCGCGCTCCTCCGACGGCGGTGGCGACCACGCGAGGGGCTGAGGCGAGGCGAGAGTGGTCGATGCGTCAGTCATCACGATTCTCCCGAATGGTTTGTGAAATGACGTCCGTTATCACATTCACGATGAGTCGCGCGACGCCGTGTGTCCGCAGGGAGAATCGCGGAAACTTCAGGGAAACCCCCCACCCAACGCGCGACGGGTGCGGGCACGGCGGTCGTGTCAGGAGAAGTGCCTACACGGCGTCAGGACCATGAGCCGCGACACGCAACGTTTCCCCGACAGAGTGGCGAGCGCGGACGGACGAGATTCAACGCAGCACCCACTCCCTCAAACGATTCCGCCGATGCCAATAGATAACGAGCTGCCCGATTCTCCCGTCGACCTCGCGCATGGTCTGAGTTCACGGCGCGCCTTCCTGAGGACTGCGTCGTTCACCGCCGCAGGGGCTGCCGCACTCGCCGCCTGCGGCAAGAACGCCGCGGCCACGCCAGCGAAGGCTGCAGGCGCGGCCGCAGCCAGCCCGGCCGTGACACTCGCGTCCGCACCGGCGCCGACGGCGGCCTCCATTCGCGCGGCCGCCGACGCCATGGACGCCATGCACGAGAAGGGCATGAAGGCGTTTCCGGCCAAGACCAAGGGCCTCGGCAACCAGCTTCTCGAGCCACGGCTCGAGAAGGGCGTGAAGGTCTTCGACCTGACGGCGAGCGAGATCCAGTGGGAGGTATCACCGGATCAGATGGTCGCCGCCATGGCGTACAACGGCCAGGTGCCGGGCCCGCAGATCCGCGTCACGGAAGGGGACCGAGTGCGCGTCAACCTGAAGAACGAGTTGAAGCAGTCCACCGTCATTCACTTTCACGGCGTCGAGCTGCCGAACGACATGGACGGCGTGCCGTTCATGACGCAGCCACCCGTGAAGCCTGGCGACAGCTTTACCTACGAATTCACGGTGCCGCTGGGCAATTCCGGCTCGCACATGTATCACTCGCACCACAATTCGGCCATGCAGGTCGGGCTCGGATTGCTTGGCGCGTTCATCGTCGAGCGCAAGTCACCGCGCCCCATCGAGAAAGTGGCGCACGACTATGTGCTGATCCTCAACGATGGCATGCACGGGTTCACGATCAACGGGAAGGGCTTCCCGGCCACCCAGCCCTTCACGGCAAAACTCGGCGAGAAGATCCGCATCCGCTACATGAATGAAGGCATGATGATCCATCCCATGCACCTGCACGGCATGCACATGACGGTCATCGACAAGGATGGATGGGAACAGCCGCAGCCGTGGAAGTGCGACACGCTGAACATCGCGCCCGGCGAACGCTACGACGTCATCATCAACTGCAACAACCCCGGTACCTGGGCCTTCCACTGCCATATCCTTCCGCACGCGGAGACGGAACATGGCATGTTCGGGATGGTGACGGCACTCGTGGTGTCGAAGTAAGATGAAGAGCACCGCGAGCGCGGCAGTGACCGCCGTCGCACCACTCACGACGCCTCCCAAGGTTGGTCAGCGCATGCCTGTCACCCGTCCGGATGTCATTCGCGTGATCCTCGCCGACGATCACCTCGTCGTCCGAGCCGGATTGAAGGCGCTGCTCGGCACCTCGAAGGACATCGAGGTGGTCGGCGAGGCCACCAACGGGCGCGATGCCGTCGCGCTCGTCGAGCGCCTCGCACCACACGTCGCGGTGCTCGATCTCGACATGCCGCAGATGGATGGCCTCTCGGCGACGAAGGAGCTGGTGGCACGCAACTCGGGCACGCGGGTGCTCATCCTCACCATGCACACCGAGGATGAGTATCTCGTCACGCTGCTCGAGGCTGGTGCCGCGGGCTATCTCGTGAAGAATGCCGCCGACCGTGAGCTTGCCGACGCGGTTCGCGCCGTGGCGGCTGGCGGGCTGTACGTGCAACCCGCCGCCTCGCTCACACTGGCGCGGGCGGTGGCACGTCGCGCAGAACACGCCGACGAACGCGAGAAATACCTTCAGTTGAGTGAGCGCGAACGCGACGTCCTCGTCCTCGTCGCCAGCGGTCACTCGGCATCGGAGATCGGCGAGAAGCTCTTCATCAGCCCCAAGACCGTCGAGACGTACAAGCAGCGGATCACCGAAAAGCTGGATCTCTCGCATCGACCCGACTACGTGCAATTCTGCCTGCGACTCGGCCTGCTGCAGGCCAAGTGAGGATACCGTGCCAAACACGAAGCCGACTACCTATGTGACGCTCGACCAGGTCGAGTCCAACGCGTTTCTCGCGCGCCAGCACGTGGGGCGCATCGCGTTCTCCCAGCATGATCGCGTCGACATCGAGCCGATCAGCTATACTTTCGACGGCGAGTGGATCCTGGGGCGCACCAGTGTCGGGACCAAGCTGTCTGCCCTGGCGCATCGTCCGTGGTGTGCCTTCGAGGCCGATCACATCGTCGGGCCGTTCGAGTGGACGAGTGTGGTGGCGAAGGGAACGTTCTACCTGTTCGACCCCGAAGCCGGCTCACCGCAGCTCTACGATCGGGCACTGGCAAGCGCGCAAAAGCTCGTGCCGGATGCGTTCACGGCGCACGATCCGGCGCCACACCGCGGCGTGTTGTTCGGGATCTTCGTCCACGAGATCACGGGTCGCCGCGCACGATCGGATTGAACGGGTCGTGCTCGGCGAGGCTCTCACGGTGAGGCATCTGGTGCGGCACGTCGAGGGACACCGAACCGCGCATATCGGTTGGCTTCGAGCCGCGGTGCTTGGCGCAAATGATGGCCTCATCTCGACGGCCAGCCTCGTTGTCGGCGTAGCGGCGGCGGGCACCGGCCGCAACTCCATCCTCGTCGCAGGGGTCGCCGGACTCGTCGCGGGCTCGATGTCGATGGCCGCAGGCGAATACGTGTCCGTCAGCTCACAGGCGGACACCGAATCCGCCGACCTGGCCCGGGAGCGTCACGAGCTTGCGACAGCGCCGGACGCGGAGAACACCGAGCTGGCGGGAATCTACGAGTCGCGCGGCCTCACTCCGGCGCTGGCCCGTCAGGTCGCCGATCAAGTGATGGCGCATGATGCGCTGGGCGCACACGCACGCGATGAGCTCGGGCTGTCGGCAATGACAGCAGCGCGGCCCATCCAAGCGGCGCTCGCGTCCGCCGTTGCGTTCGCGGTTGGTGCCGCGGTGCCCGTGGTGGTGGCGACGATTGCGCCGACACAGCAGCTGGCCATGCTGGTGACTGCGAGCGCGCTCTTCCTGCTGGTCGTGCTCGGAGCCGTTGCCGCTCGGGTGGGAGGGGCCGCGATGGGCCGAGGTGCGCTGCGCGTGGCGTTCTGGGGAGCGCTGGCGATGGCCGCGTCAGCCGGGGTCGGTCGTCTCTTCGGGACGCACGTGACCTGAGCGCGGCCGTTTGCTTACGACCGACGCCCGCCGAGGTTCAGCGAGCCGATGATCTGCCACAGGGCGCGGACGCAATCGACCGCAAAGAAGCGAGTCGGGGGGATCATCATGCCGGGCACGCGTCCCTTGCCGATGTGTGTGCGCGCGGCCTGCGTCACATACGTGGGCGCGTCGTCTGGAATGCGCGAAAGATCATCCGTGGCGAGATGCACGCGCACTGCAGCCTCCTCCGCACCGGCGTCAGCCAGGAACTTCCGGATCAGGCTCCGAAAGCGCGCGTCGAGCACGACGATGTGGACCGCTTCTCCTCGCCACAGCGCCCATTCGCTCTCGAACAGGTCCTGCCGAATCGAGACGGTGAGCCGCGGCACACCGAGCTCCTCGGCGAGAAGCGTCGTCCGCGCATGATGGCGCTCGGTGGTGATGATGAGGTCGGCGCCGCGTAGCGTTCGTCGTCCCGCGTCAGACGCCATCCGGTCAATCAGCAAAGGCACCGCATCGAGCCCGAAGTCCTCACGCAGCTCCCGTGCAATTCCGAGCACTTGATCGGGCATCGTGGCGAGCACGACGGTCCGCAATCGCCCCGCCGCGACGAACGCGTTGAGACGCGCCACGAAATCGGGACCGGCGTAGCCGCGCATCGTGGCGTCCGTCATCACGTCGGTGAGCGTCTCCAGTGGCGCCGCCAAGCCCGATCGCGCTGCGACCGCATCCATGCGCACGTAGACGCCCGATCGCGGGCGTATCTCCACCAGTCCTTCGATCTCGAGCACGCGGAACGCAGCACTGACGACGCGCGGGTCCGCCGTGAGCTCGTGCGCCATCTCCCGCGTGCTGGCCAGCCGGTCACCTGCGCAGATGGAGCCGGTGGCAAGTGCACGAGCAATGCGCTGTCGCAGGACCTCCACGATCTCGCGACGGCGTTGTTGAACCATGAGTCCAATCCTCGGTGCGAACCTCGCGCGCTAACACACGTACCGTGCGAGGATAGTGAGATGCATCACACGCCGAACGCGACAGCGCATCTGCTGCAGAAGAATGCTGCAGCGCATACATCATGTGCCACGGATACGAGTTAATACGCAGCAATAGCATAGCACAACGACGTCGACAACGGGTCTGGCACCTCAGATGCTTTAGCCACGCACCGTCACGCGATGTCGACCAGCCCAGGGGTGGCGCACGGTCGATATCCGCAACGGGCGTTGTCACTCATGGGGGGACGGGATGTCAGAGAGCAAGGAATTCATCGTCAGCAGTGGTGAGCAGCTGTTGCAGCCGACGACACGTCGGCGATTTCTCAGCGTCATGGGCATGGGAGGCGCGATCGTCTTCCTCCCCAGTGTCTTCGCGGCCTGCAACAACGACGACACCGGAACGGGGCCGAGCGGCAGCACGACGTACAAGCTCGACCTGTCGAACGACACGGGCATCCTGAACTACGCCTATGCCCTCGAGCAGCTCGAAGCCGCGTACTATACGGCCGCGCTCGGCTCCGCCGGCTTCGCCGCGCTGAGCACCGCCGAACAGGAAGTGTTCACCGACCTCCAGAAGCACGAGGTCATTCACCGCGAGTTCTTCAAGACCGTCCTCGGTGGCTCGGCCATTCCGGCGATCAGCTTCAACACGACCACCGTCGGCACGCTCACGGCGAACCGCGCCGTGTTGCTCAGCACCTCGCAGTTGCTCGAGGACACCGGCGTCTCCGCGTACAACGGCGCGGGCAAGTACCTCACGAGCGCAGCGAACCTGCTTGTCGCCGGCAAGATCGTTTCGGTGGAAGCGCGCCATGCCGCGGCCATCCGCGACATCCGCGACGGCACGAATGGTCGCCTGTTTGCCGGCGACGATGTGGTGAACGCAGCAGGACTCGACGTGAAGTCGGAGCCCAGCACAGTGATCGCGGCGGTGAACAGCCTGAACGTGGTCGTCGGTACGGTGACCATCGGCACGCAGCCCGACGCAAGCAAGAAGACCGCTGACGCCAACGCACCCACCCCGACCTGACCGTCGATCCGTCGACCTGGAGATATAAAGCAATGAACAATCAGCCAATCCTCGACACGATCGATCCCGAGCTCGCCGAGCGCTACGCAAAGCGCCACGCGGAGATCGAGAACGGATCGTGGGCCAGCCCGGGCATCATCGCAGCGCTCGCCATCGGTTCCGTGCCGATCGCACTCGCCGCGCTCGCCAAGGACGCACAGGGCCAGGGCACACTACCAACGGCGATCAAGGGCGTGCTCGACTTCGCCCTCGCGCTCGAGATCTTCGAGAACGAGTTTTACAAGGCCGTACTCGGCATCAGTGGCAACGCTGCGCAGAATGCCGCGTTCGCTCCAGTGCGCGCCCTCGCCGCGGGCGTGCCCGGCGCGGTCAATACCCTGCAGCAGATTCAAAAGCACGAGACGGCCCACATCGCGACACTGCTCTCCACCGGCGCGACGAACGTGTTCGGCCTCACCGAAAACTCGTTCGACTTTACCGGCAACCGCAGCCCGACTGGCGGTGGACCTTTCGCCAAGGCCACGACGGATCTCGCCTTCCTGCTCGAAGTGGCGCAGGGCGCGGAGGACACCGGTGTCCGCGCGTACAAGGGACAGGCCGGTAACCTGATGTCGAGCTCCGGAATCCTCGAGGCGGCTCTGCGCATTCATTCGGTGGAGGCACGTCACGCGGCGCGCATTCGTCGCATGCGTCGCGCGGCGGCCGGTGCACCGTCTTCGGTGCGCTGGAGCGGCACGGTGCGCGGTGGCGATGCAGCAGCAGCAGGTGCAACCGATCTCGGTACGAACGCCGCGGCAGTCACGTTGGCGTTCAACAAGATCTACGGCGCCGGAGCCAACGCGAGCACGGCACCGTCCGAGGCAAACACGACCCAGGCCGGCGTGAACATCCTGACGCTGGCGGGAGCGAACTTTGGTACCGATGCCGCACAGGAGGCGTTCGACGAGCCTCTGGATCGCGCCGACGTCGTCGCGATCGTGCAGCCCTTCTTCATTCCCCTGATCAGCTGACGTCGTAATTCGCGCAAGATCGTTGTCGTCCCGACAGGGGCGCAGCGACCGAGGGATCTGCTCCTGGCTAGTCGAAGAATGAGCAGGTCCCTCGCTGCGCTCGGGACGACATCCAGACCGTTGTCGTCCCGACCGGAGCGCAGCGGCCGAGGGACCTGCTCTTACACATTCGAACTTGGACATCATCGACATGAACCAGAGAACGTCTGTCACCGACAGCGCCATCTCGGCTCCCGGTACGGTAGGCTCAGCGTGGGGAGGCAGCAGTCGTCGCGAGTTCTTCCTGCTCGCGGCGAAGGGTGCTGCCGCACTCGGGCTCGCGAGCACGATGTCCGGATGCGTCGTCGCCGCGGCGGGAACGAGGAAGCTCGACTTCCGCGACGACTTCGGCATCCTCAACTTCGCGTACGCGCTCGAGTGCCTCGAGTCGCGCTTCTACACGAAGGTCTGTGAGGCGCCGCCGCGCGACCTGCGTCCCGGCGAGCTGCAAGTGCTCCAGGACATCCGCGATCACGAAATCGCGCACCGGCGCTTCCTCAAGCGCTCGCTCCAGATCCTGCGCGTCGAGGTCCCCATGTCGGTCTGGCCCGGCATCGACTTCACGAGCCGCATGAGCGTGCTCACCGCCGCGAGAAACTTCGAGGACCTCGGCGTCGCCGGCTACAACGGCGCCGGCACGCGCATTCGCCTCGCAGAGTTTCTCACGATCGCGGGCAAGATCGTCTCGGTCGAAGCACGCCATGCTGCGGCGCTGCGCGACCTGCTCAACCCGGGCTCGCGCGACTTCGCCGGGGACGACGTCGTCGACGCCATGGGAATGGATCGCGCGCTCGAGCCAGGCGAAGTACTCGCACAGGCACAGAAGTATTTCGCCGAACCCTATCACGCCGTCGGGCTCTAGGAGACAGCATGCATACCACGGATTCCTTCGAGCCGAAACGGCTCATGGCTGCTGATCCCGAGATCGCGGCGCGGTTGGCGGCACGAAAGGCGGAGATCGACGCAGGCGCATCGACCAGCTCCACCATGCGAGCGGGTCTCATGTTGGGCGGCGCAGTGCTCGCCACCGCGGCACTCGCCAACGACGTGTTCGCGCAGAGCGGATTGCCCTCGATCGTCGTCGACGTCCTGAACTTCGCGCTGACGCTCGAGCATCTCGAGGCGGAGTTCTACGTCACCGGCGTGGGGACGGCAGGGCTCATTCCCGCCGAGATGCGGGAGTCGTTCGACCAGATCCGCAAGCACGAAGTGGCGCATGTCGCCTTTCTCAGCGGCGTCCTCGGTTCAGCGGCCATCGCGAAGCCGCGCTTCGACTTTACGGGCGGCAGCGGCAGCGGCAACGGTCCCTTTGCCGATGTCTTTCGCAACGGGCAGACCTTCGCTGCGGTCGCGCAGGCATTCGAGGACACCGGCGTGCGAGCCTACAAGGGCCAGGCCGCGAACCTCATGGGTCACACCGATGTGCTGCGTGCCGCGCTCAAGATCCACTCCGTCGAGGCGCGTCATGCCGCGCAAGTGCGGCGCATGCGCGGACAGAAGGGCTGGATCACCGGCAGCATGCCGGGCAACCTCCCCGATGCGGCGAAGGCCACGTACAAGGGCGAGAGCAACACCTTCCAGTTCATCCTCGGCCAGGCCGACAGCAACACGCAGGCGATGACCGAGGCGTTCGACGAGACACTCAGCAAGTCCCAGGTGCTCGCAATCGTGTCACCATTCATTGCGGGAGGTCGCTGATGCGCCGCTCACGCTACGTGGCACTCGCCGCGCTGATCGCGTTCTCGCCGGTCGTACACGAGCTGGCAGCACAGGCGCTCGGACCGCAGCGACAGTTCCTCGCCATCGAGCCGTATTACGAACACACACAGCTCGACGTCGGACAGTCGCGCGACAAGGACGGCCTCGATGGATACGGCGCGCGACTCTGGATCAACCTCGATCCGTTCCATTTCATCCTCAACAGCTCCATCGCCCTGTATGCGTCGCACGCGCCCTCGCAGGGCGCATCGAAGGTCTCGCTCACCACGTTCGGCGCGGAGTACGACCAGTTCTTCACACGTCGTCCCATCGGTGGATTGATCGAGCCGTTTCTCACGGTGGGCGGTGGTGGCACGCGGCTCGGCAGTGCGCAGACGCCGCTGTTCGGCAAGCTGGGCTACAAGACCTACGGATCGGTGGTGGCTGGCGGCGGACTTCGCATTGCGCTCCCGAACCGCTTCGAGTTGCGTGGCGACGCGAAGGACCTGATCATCTTCAACACGCCGTCGAGCACGGCTGGCTCCAATCGCACCACCAACAACCTTCAACTGCAGGCGGGGTTGGGCCTCACGTTCTGATCAGCACATCCTCCCGCGCCGGCGCGAAGGCCGCCACTGAGACATCGCCGCAGAGGTAGTTCACCACGTCATGCGCCGAGTAGTGCGTGCGGCCGCGGGTAAAGCCACCGAGGGAGACGAGATCGTCGCCGCTCGTGAGGAGGGGAAGCTCGACACCCTCCTTGCGGGTCTGCGCCTGACCGATGTTCGCGGTGAGTCCATTGCACAGACAGCGTCGTCCGATCGTGTCGGCGACGTCGCCGCCCTTGGCCACGTATTGCTCGACGGGCTCCGCGGCGCAGCGGTAGCCCAGCGTTCCAGTTGGGGTGCGATACGCCGTCCGCAGATAGCCCAGATCGCATTCTCGCTCACGCGTGTCGTCCTGATGCGCCAGCCCTTCGAGATAGACCACCTTGAACGGATATCCCGTGGGCGATGCACGGGGATCCGTGCGCACGCGTACCGTGCCAGCTGCGATGCCCTCGAGCACACGCGCCTTGAGCGCGGCGTCAAAGCCGGATTCGTCGCAGTACGCGAAGAGAGTTCCCACCTGAATGCCAGCCGCACCCACCGCGAGCGCGGCACGAAGAGCGTCCGGGGTTCCCGTGCTGCCCGCCAGCCAGAAGGGCAGGCCGAGATCTCTGATCTTGTCGAGATCCACGAGGTCGCGCTCGCCATACACCGGCTCGCCCTCGCTCGAGAAGTGCGGTTCGCCGCGCGGCGGTGCGTTGTGTCCTCCTGCGGTCGGACCCTCGACGACGAAACCGTCCACTCGCCCCGAGGCCTTCCGCGCGAGTGTGGTGGCGAGCGAGCTCGCCGACACGATGGGGATGAAACGCGGTCGCGCGCACGGAGTTACGCCGGCGGTGCCGTGATCGCTCGGATCGAGCACGAGTTCATCAGGCGTGGTCCCCGCCGGCCCCTCCACATCGAGCTTGAGCCGAGCCACGCGATGCTCGGCGAGCGCATCGAGCACACCGGGAATCTCGCGCGGAATTCCGGCGCCCATGAGCACGTAGTCCACGCCCGCCAACATCGCACCGTAGAGCGAGGCGAGGTTGGGCATCTGCACCTTCGTCAGCAGGTTGATCCCGACGACGCCGGCATGGCCCTCCTTCGCCAGCCACACCTCGACGAAGTTCGCCAGCATGGTCGTCTGTTGGCGCGCGAGCGTGACCGTCTTCCGATAGACGGGCAGCAGCTTGTACGGCGCGGCGCCGCGCTCGCCGTCGGGAATGTAGAAGCGCTGAAGCACGCGGTCGGCCACGCCGGGAATGGGGAATGCACGCATCGCTCGACGGACGTCACCACCGACGTCGCCATCCTGGAGGCGTCGAATCATCACGGTGTCCACGGCCGTTCCGGAGACGACCCCCAGATGCCCGAGTCGAGAAACCGCGCGCGCGAGCTGCCAGCCTGAGACGCCGATGCCCATGCCGCCCTGGATGATCCGGGGAGGGTCCTGTGCGAGTGGTGTGTGCATGTACGAACGGTGTATCCGCTGGGCTGGCGTCGCAGTCAGGTGCTTTCCCGACGCGGTGACGGGAGTTCGCCGCGTGGCGTCTTGTCACGCTCCGCGCCTCGCCACGCGAGCAGTAGCCGGAACTGGCGCACCGTTCGTATGTTTTTTTTACGGCCTGAGACCAATGGGATGTGGCGAGCGATGGGAGAGGAATGGCAGGTGACATGATCGACGGTCTCGGCAGCGGCGATGCACTCGCGCAGCTCGAGCGCACATTCGCCCAGGCGCCGGTCGCGGTCGCCGTATTGAGCGGACCCACCCACGTCTTCACGCTCGCCAATGCGGCGTACGCAACGATCGTCAACGATCGTCCGCTGCTCGGACTGTCGGTGCGCGAGGCATTTCCCGAGCTACAGGGGCAGGGCATCTACGAGCTGCTCGATGGCGTGTACACAAGTGGCGAGCGCGCCTTGATCTCCGAGTCGCGGTTGCACCTCCGCACGCACGCGAATGAATCTCCCGTCGAACGGGTGTTCGATTTCACGTACCAACCCCTGCGCGATGGGGACGGCAGCATCTACGGCATTGCCGCCGTCGTGGTGGACGTCACGGACAAGGTCGCCGCCAGAGATCTCGCAGCGGAGAGCGAGCGACAGCTGCGTACGCTGGCCGATGCCATCCCGACGCTGGCGTGGACGGCACGGGCCGATGGCTTCATCGACTGGTACAACGCGCGCTGGTACGAATACACCGGCAAGACCGAGGAGGAGATGCTTGGGTGGGGTTGGCAGTCGGTGCATGATCCCGTCCATCTTCCCGCCGTGATGAAGCAGTGGAGCACCGACATCGCCAACGGCGAGCCGTTGGAGATGACCTTTCCGCTCCGCGGCGCCGACGGCCGTTTCCGCCAGTTCCTCACGCGCGTGTTCCCCGTTCGAGACGGCGAGGGGCGAGTGCTCCGCTGGTTCGGTACCAACACGGATGTCGATGCAGAGCGCGCCGCACGCGAGGAAGCGGAACGCGCGATGGACCGCACCGAGCGCCTCCAGGCACTCACCGAGATGCTGGCTGGGGTGCGCACCATCAGCGAGGTCGCGCGGGTGGTGGTGTCCGAGGCGAGCGTGTTGATGGGTGCCAACACCGCCATTCTCGCCCTCCGTGAACGCGGCACGGACCGCGCGACGCTCATGCAGCATCGCGGCCTCAACACGCAACTGCGCGACGAGTACCAGATCATCGACATCAACACCGCTCGTCCCACCGCTGACAGCCTCCGCACCGGCGAACCGATCTACTTCGAATCGCGCGATGGCAGCGGCGGCATCCTCGAGCGCTACCCTCACATGGTCCACGTGTGGCAAGAGCTCGGCGCGCACGCCATCGCGACGCTGCCCCTGATGCTCGATGGGGTCTCCATTGGCGCGATGACCTTCACCTTCACGGAGCCACGCCAGTTCTCCGCCCAGGACAAGTCGTTTTACGTGGCATTCGCTCGCCAGTGCGCGCAGGCGATTGGCCGTGCGCTGCTGATCGAAGTCGAGCGCGAAGCATTGGTGGCCATCAAGGACCGTGACACTCGGCTGCGCTTCGCGATGGACATCGCAGAGCTGGGGGCGTGGGACCTGGATCTCACCACGGGTGCGATGTGGCGCTCACCGCGACACGATCAGATTTTCGGCTACGAGCAGATGCTGGAGGAGTGGACGTACGACATGTTCCTGGCGCACCTCGTACCGGAGGATCGGGTGCGGGTGGACGCCGATTTCCGTGCGGCGTCCGCCTCGGGCGCTGCGTGGGAGTTCACATGTCGCATGCGGCGAGCCGATGGCGTCCAACGATGGATCACCGGGCGTGGCGAGCCGGTATCGCGCGTGAATGGCGCAGCGGACCGTGTGCTGGGCGTGGTGCGGGACGTCACGGCCGAGCGTGAAGCGGCCAGCGCGCTCGAGGCAGCAAAGGAGGATGCCGAAGCAGCAAACCGGTCGAAGTCGGAGTTCCTCGCGGCGATGAGCCACGAGTTGCGCACTCCGCTCAATGCGATCAGCGGCTACGCCCAGATCCTCGAGCTCGAGATCCATGGTCCCGTGAACGATGCGCAGCGTGACACGCTTGCGCGCATTCAGCGCAGCGAGGCGCACCTGCTCTCGGTGATCAACGACGTCCTCAACTTCGCGAAGATCGAAGCCGGACGGCTCGAATATCACATGACCGATATTCCCCTCGCCGAGGCCGTCGCAGCCATCCTGCCACTGATCGCTCCACAGCTCGCCGCGAAGCAGATCTCCCATGCCGTGCACATTCCCGCCGACGTGGTGGTGTATGCGGACCGCGACAGGCTCCAGCAGATCCTTCTCAACCTCTACTCCAACGCGGTGAAGTTCACGCACGCTGGCGGCTCCGTGGTGGTGGACGTCGCGCACCGGGAGGGAGCCGCCGCCGACGCCGTGTTCATTCGCGTGTCCGACTCGGGAATCGGCATTCCGCGTGACAGGCAGCACGCGATCTTCGATCCCTTCGTGCAGGTGCATCGCAACCTCACGCGCACCACAGAGGGCACCGGACTCGGCCTCGCGATCAGTCGCGACCTGGCGAACGCCATGGGTGGCGATCTCCGCGTCCGCAGCGAAGAAGGCCAAGGCTCGACATTCACCCTGGCGCTGCAACGCGCGAAGTAAGCGCGTCGAAACGGCCGGCTCGGTCCGTCACTGCTGGTGGCTCGCACGCGCATGAGGGGGATTCGCCTGACAGAACGGAGCCCAAAAGGCTCCTAGCTTGGTAGGAGTCCCGCGGTGCGTTGCCGTGGCCTCCCACCGCGTGCGCCGTGTTCGTCCCGACCATCGTCTCCACCCTTCGCGGATACACTCGCGCACAGTTCGCCAGCGACGCCGTGGCGGGGCTCATCGTCGGCATCGTCGCACTGCCACTGGCGATTGCATTCGCCATCGCCAGCGGTGTGACGCCCGATCGCGGGCTGTGGACGGCCATCGTCGCCGGATTCATCATCTCCGCGTTCGGCGGCTCGCGCGTCCAGATTGGCGGGCCGACGGGCGCGTTCGTCGTCATCGTCTACGGCATCGTCCAGAAGTTCGGCATCGACGGCCTCACCGTGGCCACGCTGATGGCTGGCGTCATCCTCGTGGTGATGGGCCTCGCCCGGTTCGGCGACGCCATCAAGTTCATCCCGCACCCGCTCGTCACCGGCTTCACGAGCGGCATCGCCATCATCATCTTCTCGGGACAGGTCAAGGATTTCTTCGGCCTGCACATGGGAACCGTGCCGGCGAACTTCCTCGCCAAGTGGCAGGCATACGCGGATGCCGCGGGTAGCATCACGCCCGCTGCCTTCGCCATCGCCGCGCTCGCCCTCGCCATCATCCTGGTCTGGCCTCGCATCAGCACGCGCATTCCCGGCCCGTTCGTCGCGCTGATCGTCACCACCGTCGCGGTGAGCCTGCTCCACCTTCCGGTCGAGACCATCGGCTCGCGCTTCGGCGCGATCTCGGCGTCCATTCCGCATCCGACCGTTCCGCATCTCACCATCGAGCAGGCCACCGCACTCGTGGGGCCGGCGTTCACCATCGCTCTGCTGGCCGCGGTGGAATCGCTCCTTTCCGCCGTCGTCGCCGACGGCATGATCGGCAGCCAGCACAAGTCGAACGTCGAGCTGGTGGCGCAGGGAATGGCGAACATCGTGTCCCCGCTGTTCGGCGGCATCCCCGCCACCGGCGCCATCGCGCGGACGGCCACCAACGTGAAGAACGGCGGGCGTACGCCGATAGCCGGCATCGTGCACGCGCTGACGCTGCTGCTCATCACGCTGTTCGCCGGCAAGTGGGCATCGCGCATCCCCATGGCGACCCTCGCGGCCATTCTCGTCGTCGTCGCCTACCACATGAGCGAATGGCGCTCGTTTCTCGGCGAGCTGCGCTCGCCGCGCAGCGACGTCGTGGTGCTGGTGACGACCTTCGCGCTCACCGTGCTCGTGGACCTCACCGTCGCCATCGAGGTGGGCATGGTGCTCGCCGCGTTCCTCTTCATGCGCCGCATGTCGGCGGTGTCGAGTGTCAGCCAGGTGACGCACGACCTCACGGACGACTACGCCGCCGTCGACGGTGAGGACGCACTCCTCGACCGCCGCATCATTCCGCCGGGCGTCGAGGTCTATGAGATCAGCGGACCGTTCTTCTTCGGCGCGGCGCAGACCTTCAGGGATACCCTCGGCCGCGTGGCCGGCAGGCCCAAGGTGCTGATCATTCGCATGCGCCACGTTCCGGCGATCGACTCCACCGGTATGCGCTCGCTGCGGGACGTGGTGCACCGCAGCCGGCTGGACGGCACCGTCGTCCTCCTCGCGGAGTTGCACGCCCAACCGCTCGACGCCCTGCGCGGCACTGCGACACTGAACGAAATCGGGTTGGACAACGTCTGTCCCAGCCTCGATTTTGCCCTCGCCCGCGCACAGGAGTTTCTTTAGGACGTGACCACCATGAACGCCGACGTGATCGTCGTGGGCTGCGGACTCGCCGGCCTCGTCGCCGCCGCCGAGTTGTCTGATGCAGGCCGCCGCGTCGTCATCGTGGACCAGGAGCCGGAGGCGTCGCTCGGTGGGCAGGCGTTCTGGTCGTTCGGTGGGCTCTTCCTCGTGAATTCCCCCGAGCAGCGCCGGCTCGGCATCCACGACTCGCGCGATCTCGCCATGCGCGACTGGTTCGGTTCGGCGGGTTTCGATCGCGACGAGGATGCATGG
>JBBQDT010000061.1:0-23821 GCA_038319955.1 Gemmatimonadales bacterium
CTGGTCTCCGGCGGTGGCGAGCAGCGTGAGGCATTTCGTGGCGGGCTGAGACGTAATTTGCGGAAAGAGCAGTGCCGCAAATTCCTGCTGTTCCGAATCCAGCTGCGCGTACGGCAGTGTGATGAATGTGCGGACGAGTGCGCACGCACCCACGCCCGATGGGCTGGACAGCTCGGCGTGCAGAAAGCTGACCACGCGGCCCGCTACATCCTCCATCGATTCTGTCCCAATCCCAAGCTTCCGAAGCTCCATGCCGCAACGGGTCATGTCGCTCAGCGAGAAACGGGAGATGTCGTACATGGCTACGCTCGTGGGCTGGATCATGCCACCCATACGCAAAACCCGAACTCGGCATCTCGGGCTCTTTTAGCCAGCGCGATGCGGAGGGCTGGTCCAGCAGTTGCCAACGTCGCAGGCGAAGCGAAGCGTACCGTGCCGTGGTATACGGTGGCCGACCTACTTCATGGCATTGAACGCGGCGAGAATCTCGAGGAGACTGGGACTGCTGAAGCTGAACTCACCCTGCTGCACGCGTTGCGCACCGGTGTACGCGGGACGCTCCTGCTTCACCTTGAGGACCATCGAGTAGGGTCCGGCGATCCGATATGGTCTCGCGCGCGCGCGGTTCCGGATAGCAGCCTCGACGCCCGTGCGAATCTCGTCCTGCGCCTGTTTCGGTGACATGCCCAGCGACGCGTCGTTGATTTCCTCCTTCACGGCCACGGCGCCGATCGGGCCGAGCAGCCCGCGAATCTGGTCGACGACGGCGCGATCGCCGGCGACGAACACAACGGGCACGCCGACGAGCCCCGCGACGAGCGCGTTGTAGCCACCTTCGGGTAGCGATACGCCGTTGATCGTGAAGTCGACGACATTGCCCGTGGACGTATGCTCGAGGATGGCGTTCGGCGTGCCGGCCTTCGCGTGATAGCCGACATAGACGACCGCGTCGAACGTCGAGTCGATGCCCTCCATCATGTTTTTCGGGCCGGTGCTGAGTCCGCGCAGTAGCCGGGCACGTGGATCGACGTCTCCGGGCAGGAGATTTTCCTTGCTCCCGTGCCCGTCGCGCACGACCACGTACGTCGCCCCGGCGTGATACGCGCCCTCGATGGCCGCGTTCGTCTCGCCCGCCATGATCGTGCGAAAGTGCTGGTAGTCGCCGTTCGCGGTGCTGTTGACGTCGGCCGCCGTGACGACTCCGGCAAGACCTTCCATGTCCACGGAGATGAAAATCCTGAGCCCCCGCGGCTGTTGCGCGGCGGAACCCGTCGAAATAATCGCGATAATCCCGATGCCGACGGCGACGCCGCGCAGGATGGTCTGGCGTGTGCTCATGAGGTCATGCCGCGATAGGCGGTCAGGGAAGAATTCCACTCGTTAGTCAGGCCGAGCGCGAGCGCTACGGAGGTTGATGGCCGCCGAGATGACAATCGGGATCGTCGCGACGATGCCGATGATCGCGGCCGTTCGCGAATCGAAGAACATCGGAGCGAAGATCATGCAGATCAACCCGCCCGAGAGCAACAGCCCTGATGTACGCAGGCGGCGATCGTGAACGAACAGCACTGTGATCAGCAGACTACCGATTGCCAGGACGCCAGCGATGATCATGAGAGCTTGCATTGGACATGACCTCCGGGAGTGAGGTGCGCCGCATTGCGGTCCCACCGAACGGACGGGAACCGCAATGAAGCTATGCGACTCGGACGATTCCGCTATCCGAATCTTTCGCTACATGTCGTATTGGCGACCGCACACCCGCTCGGTGTTGAAGTAGTCCCACGACCACCCACCGTCATAGCTGATTTCCCAAATGACGTCATAGCAGCCATCGCCTTCGCTGCCTCCTCCGCCACCGCCGCTCCCGTCATACCCACGCGTAATCGGTGCCGCGGCGTTCATGCAGTTGTCGTAGTCCACGACCCGGAAGAGGTAGACGACCGCCGTGGACGCCACTGTGATTAACGCAGCGAGGACCACAGGACACGCGACACCGCCGGTGGCTGCGCACGCGACCAACGCCAGGCTGAGCGCGATGTCCGCGGACACCTGCGCCCCTGCGGCGGCGGCGAGCAGCGCCGCCTCCTTGAAGCACCGTCCTTCTCCATCGTCGTCGTACGGCGTGGCGGCATAAAGCACATCCGTACGGACGAGCTGCGAGAGCGTCCCGCCGACGCGACGGAAGCCGTCGGCCAGAAAGGCCGCGGTGCCGGGCATCGCGACGCTGGCCGTCTGGAGGCCGGAGAAGTCGCTCTCCGTGACGGCCAATGGCTGGCCGTCCTTGCCGAAGATCGTGATGCGCGACCGCGTGGCCTTCCAGCGCTTGCCGTCCTTCGCATACAGCGCCTCGACCATCGAGACCGGACGGTCGCCGTCATACAACATGGTGGCGACTGGCGGCCGCCCCCCGCCGCGCGGATCGGCGATGCGTTGCAACGACACATGCTTGCCGTCGCGCGTGGTGAGGTTGATGCGTGGTGACTTGAACCGCGTGCGCCATGTGACCTGCGATCCCTCCGCCAGCGGGAGCTTGTTCGCGACCGGTGCGCGCAGCGGGGACGCGCTGAACCGCTGCCCCGCCGCCAGCGGCGGCAGTGTCGGCGCGGCGGAGACGGAGAGTGCCCCGATCTCCTGGTGAAGGCCCTTCTTGTCCTGTGACACGTGAGCCGGTGCCGAGATGGACCCGGCGAACGAGAGCTCCGAGCCGTTGGTGCGCCAGAGTGAGCTGGTGAGGATACCGCTCACGGCGAATGGGTTTGCCTCATCGGCCGCCGAGGGACCGACGGCCTGCTCCGAACATGCATAACTCACCGCGAGGAACAACGTGCCGAAGCCGATGCTGCTCGCGCGTGATAGCGACCGCCTTGGTGAGCGCATAGTGGTGTGGCGTTGAAGGGAGATGGGATGGAGCGGGACACATGGAACCGCAGAGCGTGCGTGCGTTCAGCGTGGCCAGCGTTGGTCGGCTCGTGACACGGAGAGGCGGGGATGACCGAAGGTCTGCCGTGTCGACTGCGCCGATGCGTCATCCTAGTGCGAACGAATCGTGCGATGCATGGCCGTGCGGTATGAAGCCTCTGGCGGCGCGAGAATGCTTCGGGCTTGTCATCGCACGCAGCGACACGACATATTCTCCGTCGTCGTGCCGCGCCTTCGCGGCCGACAGAATCTCCCGGAGGCGCCTATGTGTACCGCCGTCCTCTCCGTCACAGCCCTGACCGCACTCAGCGCGTCCTGACGACGGAAGCGAGATAGACAGTCAGGACCCTGCTTCGCGGCCAGGGGATGATCACGCGCATCGATCACCACGATCGATGCCTCATCACCCGGTGCGCCATGGCGCGCTACGCCCAGGGAACTCACCCATGCATGACATCATGTTCGGCGCGGACGACGATGCGTCGACCCCGCTGCACGACCTTGGCTGGAACGGATCATTCGCGCTGGCATTTCACGCCCGCGCCACACACGGCGACATCCCCGCGCGAGTCACTGCGGTGCATCGCAATCGTGTCGTCGTCGCGGGGAGCTTCGGAGAGCGCGATGCGTCGCTCGCCGCGCACTTTCATGACGCCGGCGCGGTCGACCGGCCCGCTGCCGGTGATTGGGTCGCGCTTCGGATCAGTGAGCACGACACGCCGATGGTGCAAATGCTATTGCCACGGCAGTCCGCGTTCATCAGGCGGGCCGCCGGCGAGAAGGCGGTGCCGCAGGTTGTCGCCGCGAATGTCGATCGCGTCTTCATCGTCACCGCCGTGCCCGATGACGTCAACGAACGTCGCCTCGAGCGCTACCTGGCGCTGGCGTGGGAGAGCGGCGCGATGCCGGTGGTGGTGCTCACCAAGACCGACCTCGTCGACAACGTGGATGAATGGAGTGCACGCATTCGCATCGCGGCGCCGGGCGTCGACGTCATCGCCGTCTCAGCGCTCACGGACACCGGCATCGCGGCACTCGACACACACCTCGTCGCCGGCACCACCATCGCCCTGCTCGGTTCGTCCGGAGTGGGGAAGTCGACGCTGTTGAATCACCTTGCCGGCCGAACGCTGATGCGCACCGGCGTGGTGATGGACGACGGACGCGGGCGCCACACCACCACGCACCGCGAGCTCGTGCGACTGCCCAGCGGCGTGCTCGTCATCGACACGCCGGGCATGCGTGAACTGCAGCTGTGGTCAGCCGAGGTGGGGCTCGCACAGACGTTCGACGACATTACATCGTTGAGCGACTCCTGCCGATTCGCCGATTGTGCGCACGCTGGCGAGCCCGGATGTGCCGTGGCCGAGGCCATCGCGTCGGGCACGTTGGATGCCGAGCGGCTGGCGAGTTGGCGCAAGCTGTTGCGGGAGATGGAGCGCGCGGAGGTGCAGCGCGATGCCGTGGCGTCGGCTGCACAGCGCGGCAAGGTGAAGAGCATTCATCGCCTCGCGCGGAGTCACCACAAACGCAAGTACGGCGAATGACCGAGCGCGCGGTACCGTGGCGCGGGCTGATGCCTCAGGATGGCAGCGAGTGCTGCCGCGAAAATCAGTCCGCGCGACGCGCCAATCGGTACCCGCTGCCACGCAGCGTCTCGAGCATCGAAATCTGGCTGCCCTTGAGCTTCCGTCGCAGGTAGCCGATGTACACGGCGAGGGAGTTCGACTTGGTGGGCGGCCCATCCTTCCACACGAAGTCCTGGAGCGTATGCGCCGACACCGGCGTGCCAGCCCGCTGGAACAGGATGTCGAACAGCCGTAGCTCGCGCGGGGTAAACAGCACCTCGCGGCCCGCGCACCACACTCGCCGCGCTTCGCGATCATAGACGATGTCGCCAAACCTGATGCGTAGCTGCTCGTTGGTCATGCGCGCACGACGGAGCGCAGCGCCGATCAGCGCAGAGACCACATCGAAAGGCGCCTCCTCCATCGTCACGTCGTCTGCGCCAGCATCCAGTAGCATGATGGCGTCCGCTGCCGTCGTCACATGGATGCACACGAGCGATGGGCTCGGCCACTTCCGGCGGAGGTGCCGCACCGTCTCGACCACGCTTGCCCCCCCCTCTGTGGCATTGACGATCAGGACGTCGGGGACATCCGTCGGCAGCACGTCGTCGAGCCGTGACGACGTGAGCGCGACCACATGATTCTCGTCCAGCGGAAACTGCGGCATGAGGCGGCGCTGTTCGGACTCCGTCACCTCGATGGTGAAGACGGTGACGGGCAGGACGGGTTCGGCAACCATGGAGAGTCTCGACAGGGAGCGCGGCCCAGCCGCAGCGTAGCGGCGAGGGAGGCCTGGAGACTGTAATGCTCGAGGCAGCCTCGAGCAACGGGCGGAGGGTCGCGGTCCGGGAATCGATGGCATTGACGGCGCGGTTGTGATAGTTGAACCCCCCCCACCTGAAAGGGAAACGAATGGCTCGTCGTGGCGAGGCCGCCGCCGCACCGCTGTGTTGGGTTGCAGTCCGGGTGAAACGCCTCCCGGCGGTGGACCGTAGATCTCTCGTAGCGACGCGCCCGATCTGCGAACCCTGCTCCCGAGTCTTCATGTATCAAGTGCCCATTCCTCCAGTGCCACCCTCGCCCGACGTCTTCATTGGGCAGGACGCTCAGGTGCGCGAACTGACGGCGACCCGGCATATCCTCGAGAGCAGCCGACACACTGTTGAGTCCGAGGCCAAACAGACGGCGGCGAATTCCGCTGCCCGCGCGCAGCTGGATGCGCAGGTTGCACAGATCGACCAGCGGATCGCGACGATCGACCAGATGATCGCGGGGATCCAGGCAGTGCCGCCGTCGGACTTGGCGCAGCTCGTCGGCGTGCCGCCCTACGTACCCGAGCGCGCGCTGCCGAAGGACATCTTCGTGCTCAGCGGCGTCTTCATCGTCTGCGTGCTGTTCCCCCTCGCCGTCGCCGTTTCGCTACGCATCCTGCGACGCGGCGCGAGAAGGGTCGCAGCATTGCCAGCGGAATTCGCTGACCGGTTGGGGCGGATGGAGAGCGTCATCGAGGCAACGGCGATCGAGGTCGAGCGCATTGGCGAAGGACAGCGCTATCTCACCCGCGTGCTGGGCGATCGCAAGGCGGACGAGCTACTGGAGCGCCCGCGGCCCGTCGCGCCGTACAGGATCATCACGCCGCACTGACCGCTACGGCCACAGCGGCAACGGCGTCTGCGAACCGCGCAGGTACGTCGCGAGCGCCCCGAGGCGATCGGTGCTTGGTGGCGTCGCGCGCGCGGCAGCGATGACGAGACAGTAGCGCCAGTCGCCTGCCGCTTCGCATTGCAGAAGGTCGGGCGTGACGGGCTGTGATTCGCGCGCGGCCGTCGTGACGCGAGCGTCCAGCAGGACGATTACGGAATCCAGCGCGGCACTCGATGCCGTGCGAACCGAGAGGACGCTTGCCGGCGACTGATCCGAGATCGTGAGCTGTGCCGATTCCGGGCCGGAACTGACCAGCCGCATGCGCAGCACGGCGAGATCGAGCTCGATGGCCGGTCGCGAGGGATGTTGCAATCCCGGAATCGTGACGGCCAGTCCATAGCCACCGCCAGCCACGGGCCCCCGTCGCCCCGTGCTCGTGATGCGCGTGGAGTCGCGATAGATCGGGCGCGGTACGGCGCTTCCCGTCGGCAGGGCACCAAGCACCCGCTCCGCCACGAGCAGGACGTCGGATCCAGGCAGCGGCGACGAGATGACCACCGCGGCATTGCCGGGCACGTAGTAGCGAGCGATGAAGGCGCGGACGTCCCGCTCGCCGATCCGCGCCAGGTCCGCGTGCGACGACGGCCGCGCCAGGCGATGGGTCCCGAACAGGGCGTTGCCGTCACGCTGGTCGCCGAGCCGTCCGCCGGTCTCCGTCCGAATCCGTTCGACTTCGGCTGCAACCGCATTGGCCGTGACGACCACGTCGCCCAGTCGCCGCCGCTCGAGCTCGAGCATGGTCGACAGCACCGTCGCGCTCGCGTTTGCGGACGACATGAAGCGAGTGAAGTCGCCGAGTGTCACCGCCGTCATGGTGATGCCGTTCGCCGCTGCTGTCTCTGCGATCGACTTGCCGGAGCGCGTTTCACGCATGGCGATGTGCTCCGACAGGTGCGCGAGCCCGCGCAGTGCGTTCGGGTCGTCGCGGGATCCGGCGAACACGCCGGTATTCACCTCGATCTGGCTCGCCGCGGCATTGTGGATGGCGAGCACCAGGAGTCCGTTGCGCAGCGTGCGCGCCTCGATGCCCGCGCCCTGCGCGCGCGCGTTCGCCGTGCACAGCACCACGGCAAGCGCACACGATGCGGCGCTGTGCAGCAATCGCGCGACAACGCGCACGCGAATCAAGACCGCGGCAGCGTCAGTGTGAATGTGGAGCCGACTCCGAGTGCGCTTCTGGCGCAAAGGTCGCCCCGCATGCCGCGTGCAAGATCCCGGCTGATGGCGAGACCAAGACCCACGCCTTCATGCGCCCGCGTGAACCGGCTGTCCACCTGCACGAACGGTTCGAACACGCGCGCCAGATTGTCGGGTGCAATCCCGACGCCGCTGTCGCTGACCTCGATGACCACGTCTTCACCCGCAGCGCAGCAGCGGATGTCGATCTGACCCTCACTCGCGGTGAACTTGATGGCGTTCCCGAGGAGATTCAGCAGGATCTGCTGCATCTTCTCAGGGTCGGCACGCGCAGCCAGATCCGGCTCGGCGATGGCATGCCGAAAGGCCAATGACTTCGCGCGCATCTGCGGCGCCGTCAGTGCCTCGCACGTCACGATCGCCTCGGCGATCGGCACGTGCTCCGACGCGTACGTCAGCATGCCACCTTCGACTCGCGCATAGTTGAGCACCGAGGTGATCAGCCCCAACAGGTGCCGCTGGCTGGCCTGAATGCGTGCGAGCGCGTTCCGCTGGTCGGAGGTGACCGGGCCGTGAATGCCCAGCTCGAGCAGTTCGGCGTATCCGGCGATGGCGTTGAGCGGTGTGCGAAGCTCGTGACTCATCACCGCCAGGAACTCGCTCTTCGCGCGATTGGCCTTCTCGGCGGCGAGCCTCGCGCTGTCCGTCTCCTCGAGCAGGCGCTCGCGCTCCTTGGCGGCCTGAATGCGTTCCGTAAGATCTGCCGCGGCGAGGTGGACGCTTTCGCCGATCTTCACCGCCGACACCCGGAGGCCGTGCGACACCGGACCGCGCGTGTAGTGGACGTCCTCGAGCCAACGCTCGCCGGTCTCGACGACGTGTGCATAGCGGTCGAGGCGTCCGGCCGTCACCGATTCGGGAAATGCCTCGCGCATCGTACGGCCGAGCAGCTCCTCTTCGCGGCCGAGGAGGATCGTCTGTACGGCGCGGTTCGCGTATGTGACCTCGAAGTCGGCAATGCGACCGTCCGCACCGCGAACGGCGCGCATCAGCAGCGACGCGTCGGGCGACGCATCCTGCACGGTACGAAATCGCGCTTCGCTCTCGGCGAGTGCCGCGAGCGCGCCCTCGGATTGGCGGCGCGCTTCTTCCAGCGCCGTCACGTCATTCGCCACCAGGGCGATGGCGTACACCGCGCCATCCCGATCGCGCAGCGGCTGGTAGACGAGGTTGTAGAAGTGCTCTTCGAGCATACCGTCGCCGTCCGTGTCGAGCGCTGCGGGCAGCGCACTGGCATGATGCGGTTGGCCGGTGTCGTAGACCCGCTCGATGAGGTCGGCGACACCCTGCGCGACCAGATCCGGAAAGACGTCGCGCACCGGACGACCCAAGACCTCCGCGGCTGTCTTGCCGGTGAGTTGGTACCATGCTGCGTTCACTACCTCGAACACATGCTCGCGGCCGCGAGCGATGTACATGGCCACGGGCGCCTGTGTGATCACGCGCTCGAGATGCTCCGTCGCCGCGACCGCCTGCGCACGCACGTGCTCCAGCTCTCGCTCGGCTTCCATGCGGCGGGTCGTCTCCTGGCACACCACGAGCGTGCCACCCACCGAGCCATCGTCGTCCCGAACCGGGCTGTAGCTGTACGTCCAGTAGACCTCCTCGAGCCGGCCGTTGCGTTCGATCGGCAACAGCTGGTCCTCGAACCACGTGGCTTCGCCACCGGACATCACCTGCTCGATCTGCGGCCCGATGATGTCCCAGATGTCGGTCCAGAACTCCTTGCCCTTGGCGCCCAGCGCGCGCTCGGCGCGCCCTCCGTGGCCGAGGCTTGGGCGGTAGCTGTCGTTGTAGACCTGAACGAGCTCCGGGCCCCAGAACAGGAACATCGGCTGGCGCGACGCCAGCAGGGTGGACACGATGGTTCGCAGGCTCTGCGTCCAGCTGGAGACGGGGCCGAGTGGCGTCGAGGCCCAATCGAAGTCGCGGCAACGCGCTCGCATCGCGCCGGACCCGGCGAAGAGGTCGGTCTCGAGCAGACCACTGCTCATGATTGGTGCGTTGGCATGAAGGAAGCGATACTGGATTCACGGAGCAACGCAAGTCGAGCGCCGATGAATTCAGAAAGGTGCCCTCGCGAGGGATCGCAGCGCCAGCGGCTAATGCGCCCATGACGACGAGGGTATCCTACATGCTGTGCTCCGCGAGAAAGTGCGATGTTCGCTGCGACAATCGCCACTACGCCACGACGCTCAGGGTTCCGCCCGTGGAGTACTGGTGCCTCCAGTGTCGAGCCATCCCAGGACGTGATCGACGAATTCCTGAAAGACGGTGGTATTGAGCTCGTAGCCGATCGTGTTCCCATCACGGGTGGAGAGCACGAGCTCGGCGTCGCGGAGGATGCCGAGGTGTCTGGAGATGGTCGCCCAGGCGACGGGGAACTTCTCTGCGATGGCCCCCGAGGACATGGGCCCGTCGCGCAGCAGGGCAATGATCTGCCGGCGGGTGGGGTCGGCGAGGGCTCGAAAGACGTCGTGGGGAGTCGTCACGGTATCGATCACGGTTGGAAACTACTTAGAGATCAAGCTAATTAGCCTAGTGCACCAGCGGATTCGTTCCGCTCGGGCAGTCCGCTCCCTGATGCCGCGCGCGCCAGATACTTTCCAAAGCATGTCACTCACTGCCGCTGACCGAGAGCGTTCGCTCGTGGACTGGCTTCGCGCACGCCGCCGGGTGGCCATCGGATTCAGTGGCGGCGTGGACTCGGCCTATTTGGCGGTCGTCGCCCGAAGGGCCCTGGGTGTCGACGACGTCCTCGCCGTGATCGGACGCAGCGCGTCGTATCCGGCCGAGCAGTGGGCGACGGCGCGCGAGGTTGCGGCAGGGTTCGACGTCACCGTCGTGGAGCTCGACACGGACGAGCTGAACGATCCGCGCTATGCCGCGAATCCGTCCAACCGCTGCTACTTCTGCAAGACGGAGCTCTGGTCGCGGCTCGTCCCGCTCGCGCAGGCGCGCGGCTTCGCCACGACGATCGACGGCACGAATGCCGATGACCTCTCGGACTATCGGCCCGGCGCGCAGGCGGCCCGCGAGCATGGTGTCGAAAGCCCGCTCGCCGAGCTCGGATTCACCAAGGTCGACATTCGCGAGCGTTCCCACGCGCTCGGCATTCCGACCTGGTCGCAGCCGTCGTCGCCATGCCTGTCGTCGCGCATTCCCTATGGAACGTCGGTCACGCCGCAACGGCTCGGGCAGGTGGAACAGGCCGAGCGTGCGCTGCGCGCGCTGGGCATTACCGACGACCTGCGGGTGCGCTATCACGACGATCTCGCACGCATCGAGCTGCGCGCCGAAGCGCTGACGTACTGGCTCGCGCCGGAGCGCTTCGATGAGCTGCGCGATGCGGTAACCGCCGCCGGCTTCGCACGCGTGGCGCTCGACCTGCGCGGCTTTCGCTCCGGATCGCTCAATGTGCTGCACGGCGTTACCACAGCATGAGCATCCGTCGCGAGACGCCTGGCGGACAACCACCGCTTGAAGGCGCGCTGGCCGAGCGGGGCCTCGTGGTGAAGGTGGAGTCGCGTGCGGGGTTGGCCGTCCTCATCGCCGACGCCGCGACGGTCGCACGACTCGGCGACGTCGAGCTGCGCCGTACGGCGCTGGCCCTGGCACGCGAGCATGGCTTCTCGCACGTCGCCATCGAGCTGCGGAGCGACACGGGCGGCCTACCGCGCATCGATGCGCCTGTTTCTCGCGATTGAGCTGCCGCAGACGCTGCTCGACGCGCTGGAATCGGCGATCGCGCCATTGCACGCGGACTCGCCAGAGATCGCATGGGTTCCGGTGGCGAAGCGTCACCTGACCCTCAAATTTCTTGGTGGTGTGAGCGAGGAGCGACTCGACCGCATCGTGGCGTTCATGGATGCGGTGGCGCGGCAGCACCGCACTTTCTCGATGCAGGTGGAGGGCATTGGCGCCTTTCCGAACTTCCGGCGGGCACGCGTCGTATGGATCGGGGTAGAGCAGGAGGCCAGGCTCGAACTCCTGCAGCACGATCTCGAGCTGGCGAGCCACACCGACGGGTTCGAGATGGAGGGGGGCGCATTCCGGCCACACGTCACGTTGGCGCGCGTTCGCACGCCGCTGGACGTCGAACGAGCGCGGCGTCTCGCACGCGCCGCCCGCACGGTAGACTTCTCGGCGACGGTGGAAGTGCGTGAGATGACGCTGTTCGAGAGCACACTCGCCCAATCGGGCGCGACCTACCGCCGCGTACACGCGGCGCAACTTGCTGGTGGAGGACGTTGACCGATGGGCTGCATCGCACGACTCGGATGTCTCGTGGTTCTCGCGTGCCTCGCCATTGGCGCATGGTTCACGCGGGACAAGTGGATGTCGAAGCTGCCGGGCGCAACGCCAGCCACCAGCACTGTGTCGACCGCGCCCATTTGGGAGCCGTTGACGCCCGAGGCGGGTGCGCGCGGCAAGCGCGTCCTCGAATCGCTGCAGTCGAGCAGCGGCCCGGTGTTCGCGAACCTCAAGGCCAGCGAGATCGCGTCCTATGCCTTCCAGACGGTGGGCCGCACGCTGCCGGCGTCGGCCGACAGTGTGGAGGCTGCGGTCGTCGGCGACGCGCTCTGCATGAAGGCGATCGTCCCGGTGAAGGACCTCGCGGGCTCGGGCGTACTCGGACCGCTCGGCGGCTTGCTCAATGACCGCGAGAAGCTGTCGATCTGCGGCAGTTTCCGCGTCGTGCGGCCTGGGCTGAGCGAATTCAAGGTGCGCGAGATCAAGCTCCGCGAGTTCAAGGTGCCCAGCGGGGCCATTCCGCGGCTGCTGCAGCAGATCTCGAAGGGGAATCGTCCGGACGGGATTGCCGCCGATGCGCTGCCCGTGACGACGCCAAAGTCGCTCGGCGACGTGCGCATCGCGAATCGCCAGGTGACGCTGTACAAGACGACGCCGGGCGCGAATCCATGAGCAGGAAGATCCTGATCGTCGACGACGAACAGGGAATCCGCGCCGCTCTCGGACAGCTGCTCGAGTTCGAGGGCTACGACGTGAAGACGGCAGCGAATGCCGTGGACGGACTCGCTGAGTATGCGCGCTTTCGCCCGCATCTCGTCTTCATGGATGTGAAGATGGCGGGTATCGACGGCCTGGAGGCGCTGCGCAAGCTGCGCGAGCAGGATCCGAGCGCCGTCGTGGTGATGATCAGCGGGCATGCCACCATCCAGACCGCAGTGGAAGCCACGCAGCACGGCGCGTACGACATCCTCGAGAAGCCGCTCGACACGGATCGCATTCTCGTCACGCTGCGGAATGCGCTCTCGCACCTCGATCTCCAGGAGGAGAACGAGCGGTTGCGCGTGACGGTGCATTCGCGCTTCGAGATCGTCGGCAACTCGTACGGCATTCGTGCACTGACGGAGAAGATCGCCCTCGTGGCAAAGACGCCGGCGCGCGTGTTGATCACCGGCGAGAACGGCACCGGCAAGGAGCTCGTCGCGCGTGCGGTGCACACGCAATCCACGCGCGCCAAGGGCCCGTTCGTCGAAGTGAATTGCGCAGCGATTCCGAGTGAGTTGATTGAGAGCGAGTTGTTCGGCCACATCAAGGGTTCGTTCACGGGCGCGATCGCCGACCGCGCCGGCAAGTTCGAGCAGGCGGACGGCGGCACACTCTTTCTCGACGAGATCGGCGACATGAGCCTCGCCGCGCAGGCGAAGGTGCTGCGCGTGTTGCAGGACGGCGTGGTCACGCGCATCGGCGGTGCCAAGCCGGTGCAGGTGGACGTGCGAGTCCTTGCGGCGACGAACAAGAACGTCGAGGAGGAGATCGCCGGGGGACGGTTCCGTGAGGACCTCTATTACCGTCTCAACGTGGTGCCGATCCACGTGCCGCCGCTGCGCGAGCGGCGCGAGGACATCCCGTCGCTCATTGGACACTTCGTCTCGCAGCTCACTGGCGCGGGCGGTCTCGCGCCGCGTGCCATCGGAGATGATGCGGTAACACGCCTCCAGCAGCGCGACTGGCCCGGCAACGTGCGCGAGTTGCGCAACACGATCGAGCGGCTGCTCATTCTCTCGACCGGCCCGCGCGTGTCGGCGGAGGACGTCGAGCGACTCGTCGGTCGCCGCGCCGATACGGCGGAAGGCGGACTCGGTTCGCTACTCGAGATACCCACCTTCGACGACTTCAAGCATGCGGCCGAGCGGGCGTACCTGCTCGCGAAGCTGCGCGCGTTCGACTGGAATGTGTCGGAGACGGCGCGTGCCCTCGACATGCCGCGGTCGAACTTGTACAAGAAGATCGAGCGGTATGCGTTGAGCCGCGAAGGCGGGGCAGGGCATGCGGCCCCGCTGCCGGCGGGAGACGACGAGGACGACGAGTGACGAGCCCCACCGAGGGCGACTCGCGAAACGTCCGCCAACTTGCGATGCTTCGCGCGCTCGCCGACGCCGACGCGCCTTCTTTTGTGTTCGAGGACGACCAATGACCGATTGGGATGCAGAGCTGAAGAAGATCGACAAGCAGCTCGAGACGATGTCGGACAGCGCCCTGATTCCCGCGCCGGCCAAGGGCGCACCTCCTGCCGCGAAGGCCGCCGTCGCCGCGCAACGCGAGACCACGCGCACGTGGCCCGCGTTCCTGCGCCTCGCGCTCGCGACGGCGCTTGCCGTCGGCATCCTGTTCTGGCCGTATCCGTCGCGCTGCGGCGTCGGGCTCGCCGGCTATCTGGCCGCCGTGTCGGTCGTCACCGTCGGGGGACTCTGGAGCAGCGTGTGGACGTGGCGGCACCGCACGGCGCGCGCGCACGTCCTCTCGCTCGCCCTCGTGGTTTATGGTCTCGTGCTTGGCGCCATGGAGATCCTGCCGAGGACGGGCTACGCGAGGGCGGATGCGACGCGGCCGCTCGGTTTCTCCTGTACGACGACCACTGCACCAGCGACGACGCCAACGGCGACCCAGGTCACGCCGTAACCGCTGCGCGTCACCGGCGTCAGCGCACTGGTCGTCGTTGCACGAATGGTTTGCACCCAGCACTCCACGCACTCGAACCCTTGTATGCGCCCTACTCTCCAGGTGTCAGCCGTCGGACTCTGCCTCGGTGTGCTCGCCACTTCAGCGAGCGCGCAATCCGCGACGACGGGCGAATGGACTGCCTACGGACGCGATGGCTTTGGCGCGCGCTTTTCGCCGCTCACGCAGGTCACGCGCGAGAACGTCGGGACGCTCGAAGTTGCGTGGACCTACCGCACCGGCGAGATCGACGAAAAGACGCAGCAACCTGCCAAGCTCGAAGCCACACCACTCATGGTGGACGGGACGCTGTACCTCTCGACGCCATTCGGACGGGTGATGGCACTCGATCCGGCCACGGGCACCGCGCGGTGGACGTACGACGCCAAAGTCGATCGCGGGGGCAACTGGGGCGACTTCGCCAATCGCGGCGTGTCCACGTGGGTCGACCCGAGGACGGCACGCACCGCGCCCTGTCACCGCCGCATCTATCTCGGCGCCATCGACGCGCGCATCATCGCGCTCGACGCGAAGACCGGCGCGCCATGCAAGGGCTTCGGCAACAGCGGCACCGTGTTCCTCAAAAAGGCGCTGCACAACTCGCCCTATTATGCGGAGGAATATCAGCTGACGTCGCCGGCGGCGGTGATCAACGGATTGCTCGTCACCGGCTCTTCCGTCGCCGACAACAACCGCACGAATGCAGCGAGCGGAGAAGTCCGGGCGTACGACGCACGCACTGGCCAGCTGAAGTGGAGCTGGGATCCCATCCCTCGAGACTCGACCGACCCTGCCTGGAGCAGCTGGCGTGGTGCGATGGCGCACAGCACCGGTGCGGCGAACGCGTGGTCGGTGATCGCTGCCGATTCCGCGCGTGACATGGTGTTCGTGCCCACTGGCAGTGCGAGCCCAGACTACTACGGCGGCGAGCGCATTGGCGACAATCGGTATGCGAACTCGATCGTCGCACTGCGGGCGTCGACAGGCAAGGTGGTGTGGCACTTCCAGGTCGTGCATCACGACATCTGGGACTATGACGTCGCGTCGCCTCCGGCGCTGGCCACGATCACGCATGAAGGCAAGCGCGTCGACGTCGTGCTCCAGGCGACCAAGACCGGCCAGCTGTTCGTGCTCGACCGCGATACGGGCACGCCGGTATTTCCTGTCGAGGAGCGCGTCGTCCCAGCGAGCACCGTGTACGGCGAGCGTGCGGCTGCGACGCAGCCCTTCAACACGGTCATTCCACCCCTCAGTCCGCAGCGTCTGCCGCCCGACAGCGTCTGGGCCACGAGCGCCGAGTCGCGCGCCGCATGCCTGGCGCAGATTCGCCCGCTGCGCAACGAAGGTCCGTTCACTCCGCCCAGCCTGCAGGGCACGCTCGTGATGCCATCGAACGTCGGCGGTGCGCATTGGGGCGGCCTGGCCTTCGATCCGTCGCGACAGATCGCGGTCATTCCGGTAAACCGCATGGCCGCCTTCGTACAACTCATTCGCCTCGACGAGCTGGATACCCTGGAGATGCGATCGAATTCTTCGCGATTGGGCGATCAGTACACGCGCATGCACGGTACACCGTACGTCATGCGCCGACGCATGATCACCGCGCCCGATCGCCTGCCGTGTGTGCCGCCGCCGTGGGGCGCGCTGGTCGCCATCAACCTCGCGACCGGTGCGAAGGCCTGGGAGATTCCGCTCGGCGATCCCTCGACGATCATTCCCGCGCTGGGCGCGCTCTCGAAGACCCCGCTCGGTTTGCCCAACCTCGGCGGTCCGATCGCAACAGCGGGAGGGGTCGTCTTCATCGGTGCGACGATTGATCACTTCATCCGTGCCTTCGACATCGAGACGGGACGCGAACTGTGGAAGGGGCCGCTGCCGGGTGGCGCACGCGCGACGCCGATGACGTATCAGCTCAACGGGCGGCAGTACGTGGTGATCTCCGTCGGCGGCAATGACGATTGGGGGAAAGGCGATTACGTCGTCGCGTTCGCGCTGCCGCGTTAGTCGGTATCAGTGGTGTTCTCGACTCGATCGCGCAGTGTCCTGCTCGGCGGAAGCAGCCAACGTCGCGTGTCTTCCTGAGTAACGTTGCCGCCGCACAGCGGAGTCGCGACGCGGGCGCCACGCCAGCGTTCGGGATGCTCGAGTATGGCGGCCACTCCAGCGGCACCGGCCGGCTCGACAACGAGCCCGAGATGTCCGTGCAGCAACTGCATGGCACGGATGATCGACTTGTCGCTCACCGTCACCACTTCGTCGACCGTGTCCATCATGGTCTGCACCGCATAGAGCACCGGCTCGCGCACGGCGATACCGTCGGCGATGGTGTCGGACGTTCGCGTCGCGATGGGCGCGCGTGCGGCGAACGACAGCTGCATCGACGGTGCACCCTCGGCCACCACGCCGATGACGCGCGTGCCCCGCTCGGCATGCCGGCACCACGTGCCGATGCCTGTGGCCAGTGCGCCGTTGCCGAGTGGCACGAGGATGACCTCCGGCATGAGTCCCGCCTCGCTGATCTCGAGTGCCATGGTGCCGGCGCCCTCCGCGATCTCCGCAATGGCGCCGTCCTCGACGTAGAACGCCTCATGTTCGACGGCGAAGCGGCGCGCGGCCTCCTTCGCCGCATCGAAGTCCGCACCCTCGAGGCGCACGTTCGCGCCGAACGTGCGCATCGCGGCGATCTTGAGCGGGTTGGCATTTGTCGCGGCGAACACGGTGACGAGTCGTCCCCGTCGCGCGGCGGCGCGCGCCACGCCTTGCCCGAAGTTTCCCGCGGAGGCGCAGACGAGTGGCCGGCTGTCCACCATCAGCGCGACGAGGAGCTCCGTACCGCGTCCCTTGAAGGAGCGAATCGGGTTCAGCGTCTCGACCTTGCAGCACAGCTCAGCGTCGATCGCGCGGTCGAGCGACGTGCCGCGCAGCAGTGGCGTGTTGAGAAAGATTGGATCGATGACGGACATCGCTGCCGCGATGTTATGGGCGGAGGGCAGTTGCACGGTTGTTCAGTCAGAGATGACAACGTTGGGCGAGGTGAGCATCTGCAGCGGTACAGGCGTCGCGTCGACGCAACGCACATGCGTATCGAACGCAACAATGTGGTGCACCGGACGGCATCAGAGGATGGGGTCCAAAACTGTAACTGCATGCCATTCAGTGCATTACGGGAAAATCTCCAGCGGCAAATTCCCCTATACGGTTGGACTCGCTCTTGCCGGTCACCAAAGTCTAGCGGTGTAGTGCGTAATCAGCCCCCCAAACCTCCTGCCCATGAAAACTTCTCGCTTTGCTGCGGTGCTGGCACTGGTGTCAGTGGCCGCTGCAGCCCCGACGACGGCGTCGGCGCAGACCTGGACGAGTTGGAACTCGAACGGTACCAACATCTTCAGCGGCACCCTCCTCGGCACGTCGGTCATCTACAATGGCAACTACGCCGGGGGCAACCTCACGGGTGGTGGTGGCACTGACTACTTCTCACCATCGAGCCCCTACACTCAGGGCGGCCTCACCGCTCCGAATGCCGGCGGCAACGTTGGCTTCATTCAGTTCATCAACCCGACCACCGGCACCCTGACGTTCGGCACGCCGCTCACGAACCTGTACATGGCGTTCATCAGCGTCGGCCAGCCGGGCTACGGCGTCACGTACACGTTCGATCAGCCCTTCACAGTGCTCTCGAACAACAACTCGAACTGTGCGTACTGGGGCTGCGGCAGCTATACCCAGGTGGGCAACACGCTGACGGGCTATGAGTTCTCGGGCACCATCCAGTTCGCTGGCTCCTTCAGCAGCCTCGCCATCGCCACCGATCCGGGCGAGAACTGGCACGGCATCACGGTGGGTGCAACCGCCGTGTCCGTCACGCCGGAACCGGCTAGCCTCGTGCTCATGGGCACCGGACTCGCAGGCATCGCCGGATTGGCGCGTCGTCGCCGGAAGCACCCTACCGCGTAGTCACGGCGCGGAATCGAGGGACGAGATCGGAGCCCCGCAGTGAATACTGCGGGGCTCCTTTCCGTCCTCCCCGCGCGTGTTCGTGCCGTTTGTTCGCTCGTTACTTTCCGTGATGACCAAGACCTTTCAGAACTTCATCGCCGGCAAGTGGACCGCCCCTGCGTCCGGCGCCTACTTCGAGAATCGCAACCCGGCCGACACGCGTGACCTGATCGGCAGCTTCCCGCTGTCCGACGCGCACGACGTCGACGCCGCCGTCGCATCGGCCAAGCGAGGCTTTGCGCTCTGGCGCGCTACGCCGGCTCCCGCGCGCGGTGACGTCCTCCGCCGGGTAGGCGACCTGCTCACACAGCGGAAGGAGGAGATCGCCGACCTCATGACGCGCGAGATGGGCAAGCCGCTCACCGAGACGCGTGGCGACGTGCAGGAAGGCATCGACACCGCCTACTACGCCGCCACAATGGGTCGCCAGCTCTCGGGGCGCACCGTGCCGAGCGAGCTCGCGAACAAGTGGGCCATGAGCTTCCGACGCCCGATTGGCATCGCGGGCATCATCTCGCCCTTCAACTTCCCGCTGGCCATTCCCACGTGGAAGATGTTCCCCGCACTAGTCTGCGGAAATGCGTGCGTCTTCAAGCCGAGCGAGGATGTTCCGCACACGGGCCACGTGCTCGTGGAGATCATGCTCGAGGCGGGACTGCCGCCCGAGGTGATCCAGCTCGTGCACGGACTCGGCGTGGACGTCGGTGCGCCGATCGTGTCACACCCGGATGTGGCTGTCGTGTCGTTCACAGGATCGACGCAGACGGGCAGCCTCGTGGGCGAGACGTGCGGCCGTATGCACAAGCGGCTCTCGCTCGAGATGGGCGGCAAGAACGCGATGATCGTCATGGACGACGCCGATCTCGACCTCGCGTTGGACGGCGTGCTGTGGGGCGCGTTCGGCACCACGGGACAGCGCTGCACAGCCACCAGCCGTCTCATTCTCCAGAAGGGGATCCACGACCGATTCCTCGGCCAGCTCGTGGACCGGGCGCGCAAGATGACGCTGGGCGACGGACGAAAGAAGGGCACCGATGTCGGCCCGCTCATTCACGAGAACGCGCGCGCCAAGGTCGAACGGTATATCGACATCGGGCAGGGCGACGGTGCCGATCTCCTCTGCGGCGGACGTCGGCCGGAGGGGGGCAAGTTTGAGCATGGGTTCTTCTTCGAGCCGACCATCTTCGCCCGCGTCGAGGGCGGCATGCGCATCGAGCAGGAGGAAATCTTCGGCCCAGTGCTCAGCGTCATCCGGGTGAGCGATGCGGACGAGGCGTTCCGGATCAACAACGGCGTGAAGTACGGGCTGTCGTCGTCGCTCTATACTCGCGACGTCAACCTGGCTTTCCGCGCCTTTAATGAGCTCGACAACGGAATCACGTACGTCAACGCGCCCACCATTGGCGCCGAAGCGCATCTGCCGTTCGGCGGCGTGAAGCAGACCGGAAACGGACACCGCGAAGGAGGTTGGGAGGTGTACGAGTTCTATTCGGAGACGAAGGTCGGCTACTGCGATTTCTCCGGAGCGTTGCAGCGGGCACAGATCGACAACTATCTCGGCACACCGGACTAAGCGTCAGGGTATTGCCTTGCTCCACTTCGGGGCGAGGGGTTAATTGCATGGTGGCCATGTCAGGATCCTCAGAACCCATTGTTCCGCCGCGAATGATCACGCCCGAGCGCAAGCTCGAGGCGTTGCAGCACGTCAACAAGCGTCGGTCGGGACTTGGGTTCTTCTGGGAATGGGCGAAGATCTTCACCGTGTCGGTGACGCTGTTCTTCGCCCTGCGCACCTTCGTGGTGGAAGCCTTCAAGATCCCCAGCGGCAGCATGGAAGGCACACTCCTCGTCGGCGACTTCCTGCTGGTGAACAAGGTGGTCTACGGGGCCGAGGTGCCCCTTGTGAACCGGCGGCTACCGGCGCTTCGCCAGCCGCACCGTGGCGACGTCATCGTCTTCGAATGGCCGCGTGATCATTCGAAGAACTTCGTCAAGCGGCTAGTCGGCCTGCCTGGCGACACCCTTGCCATGCGCGACGCCGTACTCATTCGCAACGGCGTGGCCCTCGCGGAGCCGTACGTCTCCCATTCCGATCCAGAGGCCGATCCGGTGTGGGAAGAGTTCAGCTGGCAGAGCAATTTCCTGGTGAAGACGGCAGGCGCGGCCGTTGCCTACCACCCGTCGCGAAACAACTGGGGGCCCTTGGTCGTCCCTCAGTCACAGTACTTCGTCCTCGGGGACAATCGCGACAACTCGCTCGACAGCCGCTATTGGGGCTTCGTACCGGATTCGCTGCTGCGCGGGCGCCCCGAGGTAGTGTACTTCAGCTTCTCCCCAGACTCATCCGACGATTTCGCCTGGCTGACGCACGTCCGATGGACGCGCCTCGGCGAGCGCGTGCACTGAGATAGTAGAGCGCCCCTCCCGACCGACCGTTGGTCAAAATCCCCGGACATGCCGCATGGCCACCACTCCGAACAGCAAGAAGTCATCGTTCGAAGAGGGATCGCTCGATCAGTATTTGCGGGATATCAGCATCTATCCGCTCATCACGCGAGAGGATGAGGTTGCGCTCGCGCAGAAGATCCGCGTTGGCGACCAGGAAGCGCTCGACAAACTCGTGCGTTCGAACCTGCGCTTCGTCGTCAGCGTAGCGAAGAAGTACCAGAATCAGGGTGTCTCACTCTCCGACCTGATCAACGAGGGCAACCTCGGCCTCATCCGCGCGGCGCACAAGTTCGATGAGACGAAGGGGATCAAGTTCATCTCCTACGCCGTGTGGTGGATTCGCCAGGCAATCCTGCAGGCCTTGGCCGAGCAGAGCCGCATCGTGCGCGTGCCGTTGAATCGCGCCGGCACGCTGCACCGCATCGGCAAGCGCGCCAGCTTCCTGCTCCAGGAACTTGGCCGCGAGGCGACGCACGCCGAGATCGCCGAAGGCATGGACATCACCGAAGAGGAAGTCGCGAAGACGATGTCCATCTCGCAGACACACCTCTCGCTCGACGCGCCCATGACGCCGGGCGAGGACAACAAGCTCCTCGACTACCTGCCGGACAACCTCAATCCCACTCCGGACGAGCTGACCTTCGAGAAGGCGCTCACGGAGTCGATCGAGGAGGCCCTGGCGCATCTCAAGGAGCGCGAGTCGAAGATCCTGCGCCTCTACTTCGGCCTGGATGGCGAGGAGCCGATGACCCTCGAGCAGATTGGTTCGCTGCTCGGCATAACGCGGGAGCGCGTGCGTCAGATCAAGGAGAAGGCCCTCTCACGCTTGCGCCACGTCTCCCGTGCGCGCGCGTTGGAGTCCTACCTGGGCTGAATGTGCCGTCCCGAGCGTCGCGAGGGACGTGCTCTTCGCTGGTGTTTACGACGGGCCACCAACACACAAGATTTTCACCTGCTGCGTCACATAGGGATGCAGCTGCGCCGCGTAGTCGAGGAACTGCTTCGCGGCATCGGGCGCCGCCGCGCCATTCGTTGCCAGGAGCATCTCGGCCAGCACGAGGTTGTCCTGCGCGAGCGTCGCCATGGGGCAGCTCTTCGCCGCGGGAAGCTCCGTCGCCGCGAGCTGCGCCACGCCGAACGCCGCGGAGCCCACGAGAAAGCCCGCGTTCTGCGACGGTGACAGCTTCTGCGACAGCTGGAGAAACTGTAGCGCGTTCTGGAAGTCGCTGCGCTTCTTGGTCGCATTCGCCGCCTTGTACATCGCGTTGCCACGCGCCAGCGTGAACTGCGCCACCACCGCTGAATCCGCGACGGACCGCATGCCTGCCTGGAGGACGACCAGTGCACTGTCGTTCTGGTCCACATCCATGAACGCCTGCGCGAGCTGGAGATAGCCGCGCGCCAACGTCGAGTCCTGCGCGACGGCCTTGCGCGTCGCATCGAGCGCACCCTGGCGGTCGCCGCGCTTTCGCTTCTGCTGCGCATCGAGCGCGAGCAGCTTGCCGCTCTTCGGAAAGCGCTCGAGGCCGCGCGCGAGCGCTGCATCATTCTCGCCCAGCACGAGTTGCGTGTACAGCAGATAGAGCTCGGGGTCTTCGGGATGGAGCGCGACGCCCTCGGCCGCGGCGGCGATCGCGCGAAAGGGTTGATTGGCGTTGCGGTAAGCGCCCGCCATCCGAAGGAAGTAGTCGGGCTGCGTCTCGTAGGTCGGCGAGAGCTTTCGGAGCGCCTCGCCGACCTTCGTGGCGTTGGGCCAATCCTCGGTGGCAAGCAGCACGCGCCAATGGAGGCCGGCGAGATGCTCGTCGTCGGGCCGGTCCACCACGGCCTGTGCGATGATCGGCCTGGCGATGGCCGCATTGCCATCGCGCATGAGGGCCGTGACGACGCGGGCCACCACGTCCGCATCGCGCGCCTGCAACGTGGCCAGCGCCTTCCACGCCCGGCCGGCATCCTCCCAGTGCTCGACCTCGTCGTTCGCCTTTGCCGCGGCTTCCCACCCATAGGTGCTGGTGGAGTCGAGGGCGAGCAATGCGTTCGCGACACGCAACAATGAGTCGGCCGGCTGCCCCGTGGCCGCATAGGCACGAAGAAGGCAGGCTCTCGCAATGGTGGCGCGCGAATACGCCCTGATGCCCTCGAGCGCGAACGCCGCGGCCTCTTGCGCCTTTCCGGCGCGCATGGAGTTCTCACACCGCCGTACGGGGTTCAGCTGCAGCCGCGCGCGCAGGACCTCGGCCCCGAATGCGTCCGCCGCAGGATCGACGTCGGGAAGTTCCGCGGTGGAAATTGGCTGCTTGAGCGCGGAGTCGCGCGCAAGGACGAGCAATCCCTCCAGCCGCATCGCGCGCCCGTTCGTGATCGCGCGCCCGACGACGTATTCATCCGCGCGAAAGCGCCGCGTCTGGTCGCGAATCTCCGAGGCGAGCAGCACGCTGTCCGTATTGTAGCCCGCCTTCTCGAGCTGCTGCAGCATGTCGCCACGCCCGACGACAGACAGGTCCTTGCCTTTTCCGTGATCAATGACGCCCGCGATGGCATCGCCGAGCCGGCGGCCGAGACTGCCGCTGCCTGCATCGAAGTTGTGCACGAGCAGGCGCTGCCGGATGAACTCCTGCTGCGCGGTCACCGGCGTCGGTGAGAGGCCGCCTGCCACCGCAACGGCAACGACGGTGACGGCGAGCGGAAGGCGAAACACCACGAGCTACACGGAGTGAGGGAGGAGGCTGCGGCGACGTGCCACCCGAATATACGCGGGGTGCCTACTGCCCGATGCCGCGGCAGCTAGTGCGCGCTGCTCACCGCGCGTCGCCACTCCGGATTGAAATTCGCACACGTCTGGTGCACGACCCTGCGGAGATCGGCGGAGCGGGCTCCCACCGCATGCAGCGCAGCCGCCTGTCCAGCGTTCCAGAAGCGCCAGCTATCCATTTCTACGGATCGCGTCGTAGTGCGTGATGCCGGACCCCAGCGCCGCAGCAGCGTCGACGCGGCCGCGCAGCGCTGCCGGCGGAACT
>JBBQDT010000062.1:0-23462 GCA_038319955.1 Gemmatimonadales bacterium
AAGGAGTGCTCGCGCTCGCCGTCGTGGGACCACCGACCATCGCGGCGCCGGCGCGAGTGAGCGGACGTGTGAGCCACTCGGCCACGTGCGTCGAGATGAGCGCCATCCCGACGACGCCAAGGAGAATGAGTGCGCCGTCACGACCGATCTCGTTGGCGACGAGCAGCCAGCGTGCGGTAGCCGTGGCAAGCAACGCGGCCGCCGTGAAGGCGACGGCAAGCCCGCCAAGCATGGGCAGCGTCTCGCGCCGGAAGTCGCGGCCGGCGCGGGCGAAGACGAGTGGGATGACGGGAAGGATGCACGGACTGAGGATCGTCAGCACCCCTCCCAGAAACGCGAGGACGAGCATGATCATGCAGTCTGCATTCCGTCGGCGGCGAGTGCCGCGAGCACGCGGGCGCGCAGCGGCTCGAAGCCGCCGCCGAGGTTCGCCGAGGCCCGCACGGCGTCGAGAAAGGCCGCTTCGAAGTCGTAATGCGAGCGACAATTCACGCAGCCTGCGAGATGCTCGCTGACGCGCACCTGCAGATCGTCGGGCAGCGCGCCGTCGAGGTAGGGCCAGAGCTGGCGAACGATCTCGCGGCAGATCTCAGTGTTCTGCATGTGTCGCCTGCGTGTCGGGTGGGGGAAGAGCAGGTCCCTCGGTCGCGCTGCGCGCTCCTGTCGGGACGACAGCGTCGGCGACGCGGAAGCCCGCGTCGATGGCGTATTGGACGAGTGTCTGCTGGAGCATGCGACGTGCGCGATAGAGCCGCGAGCGCACCGTGCCGATGGGAATGCCGAGCACGTCGGCGGCTTCGTCGTACTTGAGATCCTCGACGTCGACGAGGCGGACGACGTCGCGGTACGCGGGCTCGAGGTCGTCGATGGCGGCGGTAATGGCCGGCGCGAGATCGAGGCGGCCGAACATGTCCTCGACGCCGCGTTCGCGTGCGAGCTTGTGGAGGCTGACGGCGGCGAAGGTCTCGAGTTCGTGGTCGTCGCCGACGGCGGTGACCCATCGTTCGCGCGCACGCTGGGCGAAGAAGGTATTGCGGGCGATGGCGGACAGCCAGCGGCGGACGTCGCTGCCCGGCACGAAGGTGTTCCAGTGCCGGTACGCCTTGAGGAAGGTGTCCTGCACGAGGTCGTCCGCGTCGGAGGCGTCGTGGGTGAGCGCCTGTGCGACCCGCGCGACGACGGGGAGCAACGGCAAGGCGACGCGGGCGAACTCCACGTCGCGATCCGGCATCTGTTGGGCGGACAGGACCATGCTTCCAGTAGTGCTCGTGGCCGAAAAGGGTTCCCTCGCGCTAGCTGGAGAGTGCCGTCACCCGCTCTCCCATGACGACCACCACCTCGTGCCTCGCTTCATCATCGACGAGCTCGATGCTGCCGTCGGCGCTCGGGACGCCGTCGACCGTCACGTTGACGACACCCGTCGACACACCCTGGGTGTTGTCCACGCGAATGGCGTACGTCGATGCGCCGAAGCGATACTCGAGCGCGAAGCCGTCCCAGTGCGCGGGAATACACGGGGCGATGGTCAGGCGATGTCCCGCCTTGGTGAAGCCGAGGATCGCCTCGAGGGCGGCGCGATAGCTCCAGCTCGCGGAGCCGGTGTACCACGTCCATCCGCCGCGGCCCACATGGCCGGGTGCGTCGTACACGTCGGCGGCGATGACGTACGGCTCGACGACATACCGGTCGGCCTCGGCCTTCGTGCGCGCGTGGGTGAGCGGGTTGAGCATGTCGTAGAGATGAAAGGCGAGGTCGCCGTCGTCGAGTCCGGCGGCAGCGAAGATCGTCCACAGCGCGGCGTGTGTATACTGCGCACCGTTCTCGCGCACACCGGGCAGGTACCCCTTGATGTAGCCTGGGTCGTGCTCCGTGCGATCGAATGGCGGCGTGAGGAGCAGGATGATGCGGTCGTCCTCGCGCACAAGCCGCTCCCGCACCGAGCGCATCGCGGTGACGGCACGCTCCGGGTCTCCCGCCCCTGAGATCACGGCCCAGCTCTGTGCGATGGAATCGATCTGGCACTCGATCTCAGTCGCGGAACCGAGCGGGCTGCCGTCATCGAAGTACGCTCGCCGGTACCATGCACCATCCCATGCATGGAGGTCGACGGCCGCGGCATACTCGTCGGCGCGGTGGCGAAGGCGATCGACGACGGCGACGTCGCGACGCGATTCCGCCTGGCGCGCGAAGCGACGCAGCGTGGTGATGAGGAACCAGGCGAGCCAGACGCTCTCGCCCTTCCCTTCCACGCCGACGCGGCTCATGCCGTCGTTCCAGTCGCCGGAACCGATGAGCGGAAGCCCGTGCTCGCCACGCGTGCACGCGCGATCGAGAGCGCGAACGCAGTGTTCGTACAGCGTTCCGCTCTCTTCACTGCGTGTCGGCTTGTCGTACACCTCGTGCTCGTGCGGCAAGAGTTCTCGCATCTCGAGAAAGTGAGCGGTCTCGTCCCAGATGCCCGTATCGCCGCTGACGCGGACGTAGTGATCGGCGACGAACGGCAGCCAGACGAGGTCGTCGGAGAAGCGCGTGCGCACCCCACGCCCGCTCGGTTCGTGCCACCAGTGCTGCACGTCGCCCTCGACGAACTGTCGCGACGCGGAGAGGAGGATGTGCGCGCGCGCGATGGCGGGCTCCGAATACACGAACGCCATGCCGTCCTGGAGCTGATCGCGGAACCCGAATGCGCCACTCGATTGATATATGGCGGAGCGGGCCCACATGCGGCAGGCGAGCGCCTGATACAGCGACCAGCGATTGACGAGTGCGTTGAGCTCGGGACTTGGCGTGTTCACGCGGATGGTGCCGAGGCGCGACTCCCACGCGTCCACCGCCGCAGCGGATGTTGCTTGCGCGTTCTCCGGCGTGCCGCAGCGGGCGATGATGTCGCGAACGGCGTCCTCACCGCGTGCGGCGCCGAGCAGCACGACGACGTTGCGCGTCTCACCGGGTTCGAGCACGATGGTGCATCGAAGCGCGGCGCACGGATCGTAGCCGGCGCCCAGGGTGCCGGAGAGGGTGTCGAACGACAGCCCTGCCGGCGACGTGAGGTCACCGTTGCGGCCGATGAACGCGGTGCGGTCGGCCGTCGCGCTCGTTGGGTTCTCGCTGATCCACGAGAATGCGACCTGCGCCGCGAAGTCCTCGCCGAAGAAGTTCTGGGCGAAGATCGCACCGGTGGCGTCATCGCGGCGCGTCTGCACCTGGTTGCGCGTATTCTCGCGATCGGCGCCGAGTGCCCACTCGACGTAACTGGTGAGGATGATGCGTCGCGGAGCGGCGCCTTCGTTGCGCAGCGTGAGCCGCGTGATCTTGACTGGATCCTCGCGCGGCACGCTCAGCGACAGCTCGGTGGCGATGCCGGCGCGGCCGTGCGTGAAGGTGGTGATTCCGGGTGCGTGCACGACATGATATGGTGCCGCGCCGCCCAGGTCGTCCTTCGCGGGAGACGGTCCGGGAGTGGGACTCCAGACGTGCCCCGTCTCCGCGTCCTGGAGATAGATGACTTCCCCGGCGGGATCGCTGACCGGGTCGTTGAACCACGGCGTGAGCCGATAGAAGTAGCTGTTCTGCACCCACGCGAACCCGCCGCCGCGCTCGGAGACGCAGAAGCCCGCGTTCTCGTTGGCGATCACATTCGCCCACGGTCCGGGCGGCACGTGGTCGCCGTCCACCTCGATGCGGAAGTCGTGCGACTCCGTAAGCGACCCATAGCCGTTGCCGGCGGGCAACGGCGGCATGACGACCGCGTCGAGCACCGTGGTAACGGGCGGATACTCCGTGCGCTGCGTTTCGGTGGCGGGCAGCACGGTTGCCGCGATGATCTCGCCGAGGCCGACGCCGTCGCAGACGATGGTGATGCTGGCGAGGGCGCGGAGCAGATTCACCGCGTCGTCCTGCAGCACGTCGCTGCGGCGGATGTACACGCCACCGGGCACCTCGAGCATGCCGCCTTCGCTCGACGAGATGACCATCGCCGTGATCTGGTCCTGCAGCTCCTGGATGTACGAGGGCTCCTTTGCGTTCAGGATGATGAGGTCCGCCTTGACGCCCTTGGTGCGCCAGTAGTTGTGCGCCACGAGCAGCTGACGCACGCTCGGCAGGCCCACTTCCGCGCGGATCGTGGCGAGGACGATCGGCCAGTCGCCGGAAATTCCGTGCGCCCAGAGCGCCGGCTGGCCGGCCCGGTTCGCGGCGCGTTCGGCCTGTGAAGCACGCAGTGCCTCGCGTGGATAGATGAGCGAGCCGGCGAGCTCCTGGTAGAGCGCGGCCGCTTCGGGCGAGACGTCGAGATCGCGAAGCTCGATCTGCGCCACGGTCCACGACAGCGCGAGCGCCCGCTCGGCCGCACCGAGATCGCGGTGACGATCGGCGGCGATGAGCGCGTCGTCGCGCGTGTCAGTGACGACGGTGGTGAACGCGATCGTCGCCGAGCGGCCCGGCTCCAGGCGAACACGCGCGCGCAACGCGACGATCGGATCGAGCACCGCGCCCGCGGTGTTCGAGAGGGCGCCCGCGCGATCGAGTGCGGCGGGCGTCTGCACGGAGCGGCCGCGTCCGATGAACTTTGCACGGTCGGTCTCGCACGAGACCGCCGTGACGGATTCATGTCCCGTCGCGACGACATGTGCGCACCAGGGGCGGTGCTCGTGGGACGCGCGGGGACGACGGCTGGCGAGCACGGCGCACTGCGCCGGCAACCACTCCGTCTCCACGAAGAGGTTCTGGAAGGCCGGATGCGCTCGATCGGCGCCGTTGGAGGTGAGCACGACCTCGCCGTAGCTCGTCAGCTCGATCTCGCGCTCGACACGAGAGCGGTTGGTGAGCGTGACCCGTCGAATTTCCGTGCGCTCGCGCGGCACGACGACGATCTCGGTGTTGGTGTCGATGCCGTGATCCGTGCGCGAGAAGACGACGCGATCAGGCGCGAACGACACCTGGTACCGCGACGGCTTCGAGCGCACGGGCTGGTGCGCGGCGGACCACACCTCGCCGGACGCGACATCGCGGAGGTAGATCCACTGTCCGGTCGCGTCGCGCGTGGCGTCGGCGCGCCAGCGATAGACGTCCATGTCCGTGGACCGGCTATAGCCGCCGCCGGCGTTCGTGAGCAGCGCGCAGTATGATTGGCTGCCGAGCAGGCCGACGCGCGGCTCGGGGGTATCGGGGGTGTCGAACTCGCGCTCGACCGCACGCGGGCGCGGCGCCCGCACGAGCGGATCGGTTGGCGCGTCGGATTGCGCCTGGCGCGTGGTGTAGCGGCGCGGCACGCGCTCGTCGAGCAGGAGTGCGGCCGCGCGCACCGACGCGTCGCGCAGGAAGCGGCGTTGCCAGACGCCCTGCCCTCGCTCGAGATCGAGTGCGTTGCCCAGGGCGACGAGCGTCATGCCGACGTGATGCGCCATGAAGGTGCGCACGATGGTCGGGCCGGTATCCGACTCCGGACGCGTGTAGTCGAGCGAATCATAGAAGCCGAACGTGCCGAGCGCCCCCATGCGCTCGAGTGCTGCCATGTTGCGAAGCGCCTCGTGCGGTTCCACCGCGAGCGCCAGCGCACTCGCATAGGGCGCGATGACCAGATCGCCCCCCAGTCCGCGCTTGAGTGCCAGGTCGGGCACACCGAAGGCCTTGTACTGATAGGTCTCGTGACGGTCGCGCAGGTTGTACGCGGACTCCGAGATGCCCCACGGCACGCCGCGCGACTTGGCGTACGCCATCTGCCGGCGAACGGCGGCGCGATGCGTCTGGTCGAGCAGCGAGTAGGGCCGCGACGGCATCACGAGCACGGGCATCAGGTACTCGAACATGCTGCCGCTCCACGACACCAGTGCAGTGCCGCTCTCGGTCGCCGTGAGCGAGCGGCCGAGGTGGAACCAATGCTCCGCGGAGACGTCGTCCTTGGCGACGGCGACGAAGCTGGCGAGTCGCGCTTCGGACGCGAGGAGATCGTAGGTGCTGGCGTCGAGCCTCCCGGTGCGGACGTCGTAGCCGATGGAGAAGAGACGGCGCTGCTCGTCATAGAACAACGTGAAGTCCATGGCCATCGCGATGGCGCGCGAGCGGCCTGCGACATCGAGCAGGCGATCCACGGCGGCGACCTGACCTTCCGCCATCTCCTCGCAGGCAGCACCCAGCGCGATGAGGTGGCCGGCGAGGTTGCCCGAATCCACCGCCGACACGTACGCGGGATCGAGCACGCGGAGATCCGCGAGGTCATACCAGTTCACGAGGTGACCACGCACCTTCATCAACCGCTCCACCGAATCCAGCGCGTGCTCGAGCCGCTCGAGCATGGACTCCGCGGCAATGAAGCCGAGGTCGTGCGCGGTGACGGTGGAAAGCAGCTGCAGTCCGATGTTGGTTGGCGACGTTCGCGACGCGAGAACCGGCTGTGGCGTCTCCTGAAAGTTGTCCGGGACGAGCCAGTGCGTGGACTCGGTGGTGAACGAGTCCATGTAATTCCAGTGCAGCCGCGCGAAGCGGAGGGCGGCGTCGCGTTCGGCGGCCTTGAGCTCGAGGTCCGCGCGGACGATCGGCGTGCTGAGGTAGTGCGCGATCTCCGGGGCGGAGATCCACCAGACGGTGAGGAGCGAGAGGAGCGCGAGGCTTCCGATGCCGTCGTGGTGCGCGAAGGAGCGCGACCACATCGGCGTGAGCACCGCGGCGGCCACGACGACGGCGGGCCACATGAGGTTCCACACCATGCGGCGCCCACCGCTACTGGACCGCTCCACCTGCGAGGCGGTCTGCCACTCGAGCATGTGCCGGTGTGAGACGTACACGCGGAACAGCGTGCGCAAAATCGCATCGCCATTGACGAGCGCCTGATGCGGGAGCATCACCACCGCGATGAAGAACTGCCGCACCGAGATGGAGGCATCGCGCATCAGCGCCGCGTAATACGGGCCCCACGACTCGTGACCCGGTGGACGCACGAGCGCGAGGATGAAGGGAATGCCCCACGGCGCAGCCATGGCCGCCAGTGCCATGATCGCCCATCCGATGCCGGGATCGGGCAGCACCGTCCAACCGGCGACGATCCACGCGAACAGCGCGATCGGCGAGAGGCTGCGACGCATGTTGTCCAGCATCTTCCAGCGCGAGATCGACGTCAGTGGATTGATCGTCGGTCCTTCCTCGCCCGGAACGTCACCGCGCAGCCACGGCGCAAGTTGCCAGTCTCCGCGAATCCAGCGATGCTGGCGACGCGTGGCCGTGAGGTAGCGCATGGGATAGTCGTCGAAGACCTCGATGTCGGTGACGAGGCCCGCGCGTGCAAAGGCCCCTTCGATGAGGTCGTGGCTCAGCAGCGCGTTCTCGGGGAAGCGGCCGGCGATCGCCCGCTCGAAGACGGCGACCTCGTAGATGCCCTTCCCCGTGAACGTCCCTTCACCGAACAGGTCCTGATAGACGTCGGAGACCGCTGTCGTGTACGGATCGACGCCGGGATGCCCGGCGAAGATGGCCGAGTAGCGCGAGCCGTTCGCACTGGCGAGCGACACGCTCACGCGCGGCTGGAGGATGCCATAGCCCTTCACCACCCGGCCCGCCCGCTCGTCGAACACGGCGCGGTTGAGCGGATGAGACATCGTGCCGATGAGCGCGACGGCGGCATCGCGGGGGAGCACGGTGTCGGAGTCGAGCGTGATCACGTATCGCACGCCGTGCAACCAATCGGTCTCTCCCTCGATCCAGCGGAACGCGCCCTTCTCGCGCTCGAGCACGAAGGAGTTGAACTGCACGAGCTTGCCGCGCTTGCGCTCCCATCCCATCCAGCGACCATCCGCCTCGTTCCACACGCGCTCGCGATGGAAGAGGTAGAACGGCGGACCGGCGTGACCCTGTTCGCCGGTGTCGGCGGTGTAGGACGCGTTGAGTGCGCGCACGCCGTCGATCGCCGCGGCGATGATCGCGTCGTCCTCCGGCTGGTGCGCGGCGGACGCATCGAGGAAGTCGCTCAACAGCGCGAAGCGGATCTCCCGGTCGCGGTTGGCGAGATACTGGGCCTCGAGGTGATCGAGCGCTTCGCCCACCGCCTCCACACTGCCGGTGAGAATCGGCACCACCACCACACCACGATGATCGTTTGGCACGCCGTTCCGGTACGACATGCGCGGCAGGCGATCGGGCGGGAGCAGCAGGGTGACGAGCTGGTTCACGACAGCGACGGCCGCATCGGTGGCCGGCGTCAGCGCGAGCAACACCGCGGCGATGACGCCGAAGCCGACCGTCATCCCTTCGAGAGGGTCGAGCAGGAGGGATAGCGCGATGGCCACGAACAGCCCGAGCGCGGTGAAGTAGAAGCGACTCGGCCCGCTCTTCGCGGCGCGATAGAGGCTCTCCCGAATGCCGGGCCGGTAGGACAGCGACTTCTCGAGGTCGCCCCGTCCGTCGTCGATGAGGTAGTAGCCGACGTGCGCGGCGCGCGAGCTGCGCCCGAGCTTCTTCTCCGCCGCCGCGGCCGCACCGATCGCCGCGGTGGCGACATCGTGCTCGGAGATGTCAGTGCGACGCGAGAGGTGCTCGATGACGTGACGATAGCGGTCGCGCGTCTGGAAGGTCATCGACGCGTAGACACCGGCAGGATCGCGGCGCAGCTCCGATTCCGTCATGCTCGCCGACTCCACGAACTCCGACCAGTCGATGCTCCCGACGGCGCGCAGGCTCGCGATGCTGTTCGACATCACGAGTCGCGTGAGCGCGAGGTGCTGCGTGGAGCGCTGCACCGCCTCCTCGACGCTCATCACCTCGTCGCCGATCCACTGCTCCAGCCACATCAGCGGAGTGAAGTCGGCGCGCCGGCTGCGGATCTGCTGGAGAAAGCGGGTGAGGAATGCGGGGGTCAGCGGTGGCGGATGGTGCACCAGCTCGTCGAGCACGCGGCGGAGATTGTCCGTGCCCGCATCCTCGGCGGCGAGCAACCGTGAGACCCAGCGGTCGGCCTCCTGCGTGTCGGCGGCGTCAGCCGCCGAGCGAAGCGCCATGTGCCGCACGTTCTCGAGGTAGCCCATGCGCAGCATCGCCGGCATGGCCCACAGCTCGCCCATCGTCAGCGGCGCGATACGCTGATATTCGCGGACGATGAGTTCGAGCAACGCGGGATCGAGACGCCCGTCCGTATGGGCGATGAGCTCGACGGCGAGTTCGTAGACTCGCGGATAGCCCGCGAGCGGCGCGGGCCCGTCGAGCTTCGGGAGCTCGTGGTAGTAGGCAGTGGGCAGCGTGGCGCGCACTTCGCGCACCTGCTCGATGACGACGTAGAAGTTGTCGAGCAGCCACTCGCCCGCCGGGCTCACGGGCACGCCGGCGGATGCGGCACGACTGAGCATCGCGTGCGTGCTGCGCAGCACGTTCTCGGTGGCGGCCAGGCGCGTGAGCAACGGGCCCTTGCCGCGCGGAGGGCGGCTCCGGGGCGCGTCGACGATCTTTTGCCTGCGGGCGAGATGCCGGCCGTGCCGCGCAAGGCGATCCGTACCGTACAACTCACCCAGGATGACTTCGCTCGGGGCGTCGCTCACCCGCATGTCGCTGAGGCTTGACGACCCTCGCCGCAAGCCACGTAGTAACCGCACGCGTTCCCTGCTCCCGTAATCTGTCGAACCCCAGTGCCAACTCCCGGCCGCGGAGCAGCTTGCGACAGGGCGTACAGGCGCGTTCTACATGCAGATTGGGGTCCACGACGTTGCGCGTGGACCCGCCAACGACAATCGTTGGTCATGCAACGACCCGGACTCATTGCGCCAACAGCGCCGGCGCAGGGCGTGCGACTCGAACATGGCGAGTCCGCCACGGTGCACGAGACCCTCGCCGAGGAGACACCGATCACGCTCGCGTACAACGGAATTTCGTACGCCGTGATGATGGCGACACCTGCAGATCTGGAGGATTTCGCTGTCGGATTCTCCCTCACCGAAGGTGTGATCTCGCGCGCCGACATGCTGGATATGATATCGGTCGTCGCGTACTCCGGCGGCATCGAGCTCCAGATGGAAACCTCAGCCGAGGTCGCCAGCAGCACCCGCCGGCGACGGCTGAGCGGGCGCACGGGCTGCGGTATCTGCGGGAAGGACGACGTTGCCGACGTGATGCGCGCACTTCCGCGCGTGAAGGGCGACGAGCGACTGGACGCGCGGGCGATCGCACGGGCCGTGGACGAGCTGGCGCGTCGGCAGCCATTGAACGACGCAACGGGCGCGGTCCACGCTGCCGGATGGGCGTCGTGCAACGGCGAAATACTCGAGGTGCGCGAAGACGTCGGTCGCCACAATGCCCTCGACAAGTTGATCGGAGCACTCGTTCGAGGGGGCGTGGCGCCGGCGAGCGGCTTCATCGTGCTCACGAGCCGCGGGAGCTTCGAGCTGGTCCAGAAGGCGGCCATCTACGGTGCGTGCCTGCTCGCCACGGTCTCTGCGCCCACCGGCCTGGCAGTGCGAGTGGCGAATGAGGCGGGTCTCACACTCGCCGGCTTTGCGCGCGATGGCCGCGTGACGGTCTACACACACGCCGGGCGCGTGAGTTAGCCTTGCGCATGCGAATTCGGCTCATACTCCTGCTCGCTGTCACGGCCTGCTCGCGCGCGGTCCAGGTCACCCCGCCTGCGGCGGTTCAGGTGCCGGCGTCTCCGCTCGCGTCGTCGCGACAGCTGATCGTCGTCACGTCACCGGATTGGAACAGCACCACCGGCACGCTCAGGCAGTTCGAGCGAGACGACGTGCACGCCGCATGGCGCCCGGTGGTGGCGGCGATACCGGTGGTCTTCGGCCGCACTGGACTGGCGTGGGGCGACGAATCCCTCGCGTCGTCGCTGTCACAGCCGATCAAGCAGGAGGGAGACGGCCGGTCTCCCGCGGGAGTGTTTCCGCTCGACACGGCGTTCGGCTTCGCACCGCGGAGCGACGTGCCATGGCTGCGGCTGCCGTATGCGGCGTTGCAACCGGGCAGCGATTGTGTGGACGACGAAGCGTCAGCGTACTACAACACGGTCGTGGACCGCGCGGCAGTGCCCAAGGTGGACTGGAACAGTGCGGAGCACATGCGACAGATCGCCGTGTATCGACTGGGCGTGATCGTCGGCTACAATGCGTCGCCGCCCAGGAAGGGCCGCGGCTCATGCATCTTCCTCCATATCTGGAGCGGCCCTGCGTCCACGACCGCCGGATGCACCGCACTCGACGCAAGGGCACTCGAAGCGCTGATGCGATGGCTCGATGCCTCGCGGCGGCCGGCCATCGTGCAGTTGCCGGCCGGCGAGTATGGGCGATTCGTGGCCGCGTGGGGCTTGCCCCCCGCATGAGGCGCATGGCGACGACACTGCTGCTGTGCCTCGTCGTATCGGGGTGCGCGCGGCCGAAGGATCATGCGGACACCGCACAGCTTGCGGCTGACAGCGCGCCGGTGCTCGTGGGCGCCGGTGACGTGGCGGACTGCCGGACGGACGGTGCGTACTTCACTGCGCTGTTGCTGGACTCCATTCGGGGTACGGTGTTCGTCGCTGGAGACGTCGGGTACGCGACGAAGAAGAATCCGAATCCGCTCGTCACCTGCTACGAGGCCACGTGGGGGCGTCATCGTGCGCGCACGCGGCCCGCACCGGGCAATCACGACTACAGCGACGGCGGGCCGAACCGGTACTTCGACTACTTCGGCGACCGCGCCGGCCCGCGGCCCGACGGCTACTACAGCTACGATCTTGGCAGCTGGCATGTGCTCGCGTTGAACACCGCCATCGCGATCGACTCCGGCTCGGCACAGGACAGGTGGATTCGCCAGGACCTCGACGCGCACCTCGGACGATGCACGGTGGCGTATATGCATCATCCGCGGTTCAGCTCCGGTCCGCACACCGAGCAGGGGCGGATCGCGCATCTCTGGAGGGTGTTCGGGCGATATGGCGTGAGCGTCGCGATCGCTGGACACGACCACATCTACGAGCGATTCGCCCCACTCGATGCCGAAGGACACCCCGACAGCGTAAACGGCACGCGACAGTTTGTCGCAGGGACGGGCGGCGCGGAGCGGTACTCGTTCAGGGACATCGTCCCGGGCAGCGAAGCCCATTCCGGCGACGCGTACGGGCTGCTCAAGCTCACACTGCTGCCCGGGCGTTATCAATGGGAGTTCATTCCCGTGGAGCGGGATGGGTTTCGCGACCGTGGCGAAAGCGCCTGCCGCGTGACGCATGCTGCAGGGTGATCGCCGCATAGCACTGCGGCTGCTGCAGATCGGCGCAATCACCGTGGTGCTGGCCGCGGCCCCGTACAAGAGCTTCGACCTCGACCGCTTCTTCGTCCCGAAGGAGCTGGTCCTGGGTAACACGGCGCTCCTCGTCGCGCTGCTGGTGGTGGTACGTGCGCGTCGACTCTCACTCGGCCGAGTGGATGAGCTGCTGGTGCTGTGGCTCGGGCTCGGCGTGGTGTCGGCGCTGTTCGCGCCGAACTGGTGGCTCGCGGGCCGGGCAGTCGCGCTGTCGCTCGGCGGCGCGGCGTGCTTCTGGAGCGCGCGGGCCATAGCGCGCGCCGGCCACTCGCGCGCACTCGTGGCGGCGCTGGCACTGGCCGGCGTGGTGGGCGCGGCCACCGCGCTCCTCCAGGCCTACGGGGTGCGCACGGAGTTCGTGAGCCTGAATCGCGCGCCGGGCGGCACGTTCGGCAACCGCAACTTCATGGCGCATCTCTGCGTCATCACGCTCCCCGCACTGCTGCTCGCGGGCGTGGTGGCGCCCACGCGTGCCGCATTCGGGCGTTGGTGCGGCGGTATCGGGATGGTTGCCGGTGCGCTGATCCTTTCGCGCAGCCGGGCGGCGTGGCTGGCGCTGCTCGTCGGGCTGGTGGTGCTGGCGGTGGCGGGCTTCGTTGCGCTGCGGCGCAACGATGGAACGATCAAGACCGCGCGGCTGATGACGCTGTTTCTCGCTGCGGTCATCGGCGCAGGCGTTGCGCTGGTGCTGCCCAATACGCTCGACTGGCGCAGCGACTCGCCGTACCTGGACACGGCGCACAGCATCGTGAACTACAAGGGCGGCAGCGGGCGTGGACGTCTCGTGCAGTACGGCAACTCACTGCGCATGACGCTGCGTCATCCGCTGCTCGGCGTGGGGCCGGGCAATTGGCCGGTGGTGTACCCGAAGTTCGCGTCGCCGGACGATCCGTCGCTCGGTACGGATGGCATGACGTCGAACCCGTGGCCAAGCAGTGACTGGGTGACGTTTTTGTCGGAGCGTGGGCCGTTCGCGCTTGCCCTGCTCGGGCTGGCGCTGTTTGCCCTGGTGATGGACGGGTTGCGATGGCTGCGCAGCAGCGCGAGCACCGACGACAAGTTCTCCGCCGCGGTGCTGCTGGCCACGGTCGTCACGTTGGTGACCGTGGGGATATTCGACGCCGTGCTCCTGCTTCCCGTCGCCGCGCTGGTGGGCTGGGCGCTGCTCGGTGCGCTGGCGTCGCCGTCGCGCGAGCGGCGTGCGATGGACCTCACGACGCCACGGCGCATTTTCGCGCTCGTCCTGATTGCTGCGGCTGGTGCACTCATGGTGATGCGGAGCGGCGCGCAGTTGATGGCGATGTCGCTTTACGCCACGAGCGCGCGCACGGCGACACTCGAGCGTGCCTCGACGCTCGACCCAGGGAGCTTTCGCATTCACGTGCGGTTAGCGCAGCTCTACATCGGCCGCGGCGAGTGCCGGAAGGCGCGCCCACATGCAGCCGCGGCGAAGGGCATGTTTCCGTCGTCGCCGGTAGCGAGACGGCTCGTGGCGTCGTGCGGCTGATCCTACTCGATCAGCCGGCGTGACGTGCGCGCGGCCCGTTCGGCGCGCGCACACATCGACTCCAGCTCCACGGGCGAAGCGAGGTACCAATCCTTTGGGATGGGACGGAGCCGCTTCTTGATGCCGGGGCTCTCGAACACGAGCCATCCGTCGGCGCCATCGGACGGACGCAGACGCACCTCATGCCGCTTGCGCCGGTCGAACTGATCGCGATCGGCAACGCGGCGTTCGCGCAGGTTGCGTCGCTCCACCGACTGCGGGATGACCTCCCATACCTGCCAGGAGATGCCCTCGCTGTCAGTGTAGTCGCGGTGCGCCATGCCGACGTCGGCCTAGACCTTCGCCGCGTTCAGCTCGTCGAGCAACAGGGTCACGCGCTCGATCTCACCGGCCACGATCGTGTCGCGGGGCGAGCGTCCTTCGAATTGCTCGAGAGGCGTGTCGAGCCAGGCGATGGCGTCTTCCTGCTGGGGGAAAAGAATCGCGAGCTCGATGAGCAGCATCTGCCGCACGCGCTTTTTTCGGATGCGTTTATTCATGGCGACCTCGAGGGGAGAATTGACATCGTACTATGGCAGGATGAGTGCCGAAGGTTGGTTCCTGTGTCACCTCATCGCAACATCAGCGACGACGACGACCGTGGAGTGGGCGGCCGTGGAACCCCTTCCCGTGCGCTGACGCCGGTCGGGGAGATGGCGGGAGCGAGCGCGGCTGACTCTTGACGGTGCCTTGCGTTCGCCAAAGGTTTGTGCGCTGACACCGTTCCCAAGGCGCACGCATGCCGGAAACCGCAAACGCGCACCGGTGGAAAGACGCGCTCGGCGTTCTTCCGCTCGAAACCGTTCTTGCGCAGGAACACGATCGCATTCACGGCGACGACGTCACCGCACGCATCACGCGGATGCCGATCACGTTCTCCGCCGAGCAGATCATCGCGCCCGCGGCCTTTGCGCATCGGTTGCTCCGGGCGTGGCGCCCGCTGCGCGCCGCGGGCGCTCGTCCATCCGGCGCCGCTGTGGACGCGACTCCCATCGCCGACGACGAGGCGCCACTCGACGCTGTGGCGATCTATGTCGTCGCCTCCATTACCGACGAGCACCGACACGCGGTGTACAAGGCGCTCGAGCTCTGCCAGGCAACACGCGACGCCTATGACTCGCCTTCACCCGCCGCGCCGGGCGAGCGGGTCCACATCGATTACGCGACGTCGGCGCGCGTCACCCAGGCGGACATCGCGCTGGTCGAGGAGATCATTCCGCATCTCAACTACCTGCTCGACCAGCCGCTCGAGGAGCAGCGTGCCTTCGCGCCCTTCATCCTCGCCGGGGCCATCGACGCACTGGGCGATCACGACAAGAACACCGAGCAGCGCCAGCGCCGGCTTCTGCTCGAGGCGGCATTCGATGGACAGATCCGCCGCATCCGCGACGTCCGGCTCGACGAAGTGTTCAAGCGCGTGCGCTGTCACGACACGGCGGCGCTGTGCCTGTCCGGCGGCGGCATTCGCAGCGCCACGTTCGCGGTGGGCGTCATTCGTGGACTCGCGCACTTCGGATTGCTCAGCAAGTTCGATTACCTGTCCACGGTATCCGGCGGCGGCTATGCCGGCAGCTGGCTCTCGGCATGGATGCATCACACGAGCGCGCACGAAGTGCACGACGAGCTGCGTCATTCCAGGCGCGAGAAGCTCTCGCCGGAGCCGCAGCCGATGCAGCACCTGCGGCGGTACAGCCACTTCCTGACACCGCGCGTGGGGATGTTCTCCACCGATACGTGGACACTGCTGGCGACGTTCGGACGCAACCTGCTGCTCAACTGGCTGGTGCTCGTGCCGCTGATCGCGTCCACGCTGCTGCTGCCGCGATTTGTCGTCTCGATCCTGCGCATCGACACGTCGGAGCTGCTCTGGCCACTGGGCGGACACGAGCGTCCCGTGCTGCTCACGTTGTTCGCCGTCGGACTCGCGCTCGGCGTCTGGGCATCGCGCTATGTACACCGCAGCCGGCCGGACACCGAAGCCGTGCTGCCCTCGGCGGAGCAGACGCGCAGCGAGGCGGCGCGAATTCGTCGCGGCACGCAGCGGGAGTTCATCCGCAACTGCTTCGTCCCGCTGGCCGTCGCGGCGCTCCTGCTCACCACCGCGCTCTACCTGTGGTGGACGTGGGGCACGGAGTCGCCGCGCATCGCGAACCTGCTCACGGGCGAGGGGCCGCTGCAGGCGACGGCGAACCGCGGCGTGGCGACGGAGTCGCTCGATCGCGTGGCGTCGATCTTCGACGTCATTCGCGCACATGGCGGCATGGTGTGGGCGTTCATCGGCGCCGGTATTCTCGTGCATGTCGGAGGCTGGCTGAGCTCGGGCCGCCTCCGTCGTCATCCGAAGGAACTGCTCACCGTGTCCATCAGCGGGATCATCGCGGGCACGGTGGGCATGCTCGTCGGTGTGTGGTTTCTGTCGCGCCCGGGCACGCTGGGCCGCGAGATGCTCTTCGCGACGCTCGCGCCACCGGCGTTTCTCGGCGTGATGCTCGTGGGCAGCCAGCTTTTCACGGCGTTCTCGAGCACCGAGGCGAGCGATGCCGAGCGAGAGTGGGTGACGCGGTTCAATGCGTGGCTGCTCATCGCGATCGTGATCTGGGCCACGCTCTGCGTGCTGACGCTGTACGGACCGCAGTGGGCCACCGAGGGCTGGCAGCAGATCAGGATCGCGGAGATCGGTGGCGCGTCCGGCCTGATTGCGGTGCTGCTGGCCAACGGACAGAGTAACGCGCGTCCGGGGATGAGTGGCACCGTGGTGACCATCCTCAGGAAGGGCGGACTCGCGCTCGCGGCGCCGCTGTTCGTGGGATGTGTCATCGTGGCACTGGCGGCGGCCAACGAGCGACTCATCGGCGCTGCGTGCGAGTTGCCAATTTCGGCACGCACGCTGGACTGTCGCCCCAAGCGTCCGCGCCCGGACGACCTGTCGCACAGCCTGCCCTTCGTCGTCATCGCGCGGCATCTCACCGATCGCATCGACAGCCTCTCCGGTGCGTTCGCGCCCACGAAGACGGACGCGCACATGCTGGTCGCGTTCGAACGGAGCGACTCCATTGCGCAGGCATTGCTGGCGCGGCGGGACCTCTCGGCGCCGGCCTGGGACGCCCTCGCGAACGTGACGGCCGACGAAGTGGCATCCTCGGCGATGATCGACAAGTCGACCGACAGCGTACTGCGCGCCCAGAGCGCGGCGTTCACGCGTGCGGTGCTGGCGACGGATTCGGCCACCGTGCACGGGATCGGCGGCGACTCCGTGCTGCGGGCGCTGTTCAGCAAGCGGGCCCTGGCCGAGGTAAGGGCGGACGACGCGCTGCGCGCGCGGTTGCTGGCGCGCGACTCCGCGGCGGTGCTGATGGACGCACACCTGACCAACATCCAGAAGGCCGCCGCCGGCGCGGAAGTATCGCCGGAGAGCACGATACGGCCATGGATGCTCGGCACGCTGCACGACGTGGTCAGCGAGCGGCTGCGCGGATCGATCGCGACGTTCGAGCAGGTGACGCAGGACTCCATCGCGCGCGCGAAATCGCACGACTGGGTCGCGGCGGCCGTGATGCTCGCGGGCCAGCAGGTACCGTTCGATGGTGCGGTGCCCGGCACGGTGGTGTTCCTCTTCATCGCGCTCGCGGGGCTCGGGCTGCTCCTCGGGTGGAAGATCGACACGAACAAGTTCTCGCTGCGCGCGATGTACGAGATGCGGCTCGTGCGCGCGTACCTCGGCGCGTCGCGACCGGCGGCGGACCGGCAACCAAACCCATTCACCGGCTTTGATCCGCTCGATGACTTTCCGATCGGTGAGCTGTGGCCTGGTGAAGATCCGACCACGGAGAAAGGGGGACGCGCGATCGGCAGCCCGCCAATGCACGTGGTGAACGTGACGCTCAATCTCGTTGCCGGTGGCAACCTCGCCTGGCAGCAGCGCAAGGCGGAATCGATGACCATCACGCCGCTGCACGCCGGATCACCGTTCCTCGGCTATCGGCCCACCACGCCGGCCACGGTGCCCAAGGGCATGGAAGGCGACACGGCGCGGATGTACGGTGGCCCCAAGGGCGTGACACTGGGCACAGCGATCACGATCAGCGGCGCGGCGGCGAGTCCCAACGCGGGCTCGTATTCGACGCCGGCCATCACCTTCCTCATGACGTTCTTCAACGCGCGACTCGGCGCGTGGCTCGGCAATCCGGGGCGGGCGGGGGCGAAGACGTTCGATCGCAGCGCACCGGTGCAGAACGTGAAGCCGATTCTCGACGAGATGTTCGGACTCACCACCGACGTCAGCCCGTACGTGTACCTGTCCGATGGCGGTCACTTCGAGAATCTCGGGCTGTACGAGATGGTGCTTCGCCGTTGTCGCTTCATCGTGGTCAGCGATGCGGGCGCCGATCCGCGAGCCAGCTTCGACGACCTCGGCAACGCGGTGCGCAAGATTCGCGTGGACCTGGGCATCCCGATCGAGTTCCTCGACGGCGTGCACATCTTCGCGCGCGAGCAGTGCCCCGAAGGTGAAGCGGGCAGCTACTGGGCCGTGGGACGCATCAAGTATTCGGCGGTGGACAGAGGCGCCGAGGATGCGGACACGGATGGATTGCTGCTCTACCTCAAGCCCGCGGTGTATGGCCGCGAGCCAAGCGATGTGACGCAGTATTCACGGACGAGCGACACCTTCCCGCACGAGCCGACGAGCGACCAGTTCTTCAGCGAGTCGCAGTTCGAGAGCTATCGGGCGCTCGGCGAGTATGTGGTGCGCGAGTTGGTGGACACGCCGCTGACGTCGGCGCGCCTGAAGGTCAGAGGCAGCCGGCGCGGATCGCTGTTGACGCACTGGAACGACCTGCTCCAGGCGAGCGATTCGAACGTGCAGATTCCCGCGACAGAGGGCGGGCCGTGGCCGACGACTGCTGCAGAGAAGACGTCTGCCTGAGCGACAGTACCTGCCTGATCAACGGCCGCGGGAGCATCGGAGACTTTGCAACACCGATTGAACGGATCGAACGACGTGAACGGGGAGTGCGGCAACGCCACTGATAATTGGAAGCATTCATTCTGTCCAGTTCCGTCGTCTCCGTTCAGATTCCGTTCACTCCGTTCGATCGCTGTTCCCGGATCTCCGATGTCAAAAAGGCGCGCCGATCTCGGCGTCGCCGCCGCCGACCTACTGCTCGGGGACGATTCGCGCGACGGCCGCCTTGAAGCGCGGATCAGTGCGCACCGCGGCAAAACCCGGATCGACGTTGAGCTGGATCAGCCACAGGTCGCGCGCCGCGATCGACTTGTCGAGCATCGCGAAGAACGCGTCGAGGTTGCCGAGGCCGTAGTGCACGCTCGCCAGCGCGAGCGGTGGAATCGGTTCGTTCACTGCGCGCCGCTCGAGCTCCTCGAGAATTTCCAGCGCGTCGCGCTCGCTGCCGGCGCGCGCGAGCATCGCGGCCTGGTTGGCGAGTGGCCAGTAGTGCCGCTGTGACTGGTCCACCGACGAGGCGATCGACGCGAATGCCTCGTCGCGTCGGCCGAGCTGGAAGAGCGAGAGCGCGCGCCAGCGATAGGCTTCGCTGTCGGCGGAGTCGTGGTCGAGGGTGGAGTCACAGTACACCACCGCGTCCTCGAAGCGAGACGCCAGATAGCTGATGATCGCGCGATTGCCGCTCGCGAGCACGCCGAGCGGATCGAGCTCGCAGGCGTAGGTGGCCCGCTCGATGGCCTCCTCGTGCCGCCCGAGCGACGCGAAGTAGAAGGCGTGTGCCGAATGCACGAGCGGATCGCTGTGCTTGAGCTGCAACGCGCGCTCGATGAGCCGGAGCGTCTCCGCGTGATTCCAGTCGTACCAGAGACTCGCGTTGCCCAGCACGATGAGCGCTTCGGCGAGGTTGGGGTCGAGCGCGAGGGCGCGCAGCGCCGCCATGCGCGCCCTGGGCACGCCCAGCCGAGGAACGACGGCATCGTACATCGCATAGAGGCAGTGCACTTCCGCCATGCCGGTATGTGCGAGCGCGAACCTGGGATCGCGCTCGAGTGCGCGCTGGTAGTAGTCCTCCGCGCGCTGCATGCCTTCGACGCGACGATCCAGGCAGTGACGCCCCTTGAGATACAGCTCGTACGCCTCGATGTCGGGCGAGGTGCGCCGCACCGGCGACGTGATGCGCGCACCCGGGTCGAACAGCGCCACCTGAAGCGACGCGGCAATCTTCGAAGCGATGTCCTCCTGGATGTCGAACAGGTCGGCGATCTCACGATCGTAACGTTCGGACCACATCTGGAAGCCGTCTGCCGCGTTGGAGAGCTGCGCGGTGACGCGGATGTGATTCCCCGCCTGGCGCACGCTTCCCTCGAGGACATTCCCCACTCGCAGCTTCCTCGCGATGTCCTTGACGTCGACATCCCTGTTCTTGAACGCGAACGACGACGAACGCGCCGCGACGCGCAGCGAAGGCAGACGCGCGAGTGCGTTGAGGATCTCCTCCGTGATGCCGTCGGAGAGATACTCGCCGTCGTCGCCATGACTGAGACTGCGGAACGGCAGCACGGCCACCGATCGTATCTCCGACGCGTCGGCGAGCACGCGTCCCTGCTCGTCGATCCTGGTGCCGATGCTGGCGAGCATGGCGAGCAGCTCGGCCGCCGACTGTGGGCGACCACCCGCATCCTTCACGAGCAGCTGCATCACGAGCTGGGACAAGCCGGGTGGAAGGCCCGCCCGCAGCGCATCGATGGGCGCTGGCTCTTCGGTGACATGCGCCGCGATCATTGCCATCGCGGGACGTCCGGCGAACGGTGTCTTGCCAGTGAGCATCTCGTACGCGACGACGCCCAGTGAATAGAGGTCCGCGCGGTGATCGACAGTGGGGTCGGCGGCGCCCTGCTCCGGCGCCATGTACGCCGGCGTTCCCAGCGTCATCCCCATCGACGTGAGCGTCGTCCCCGGCTTCGACGAAATCACGAATGCCTTGGCCACACCGAAGTCGGTGACGATGGCGCTGCGGCCCGAGAGCAGGATGTTGTCCGGCTTGATGTCGCGATGCACGACACTCGCGTCGTGCGCGCACTCGAGCGCGAGGGAGACGTCGCGCAGGATGCTCATCGTCTGGGTCACGGACAGCACGCCATCACGCTGGAGGCGCGTGCGGAGCGAGTCGCCGAGCACGAACGGCATGGTGTAGTAGGGCAGGCCGCTCACCTCGCCTGCCGTGTAGATCGGCACGATGTGTGGATGCTGCAGCCGCGCCGTGAGGGTGACCTCGCGCTTGAACCGCTCGGCGCTGACGCCGGCGGCGAGCTCCGGATCCAGCACCTTGATCACGATGCGCCGGCCGAGTGCCTTCTCCTCGGCGACGAAGACGTGTGACATGCCACCGCGCGGCAGCTCGCTCTCGATGGCGAAGGCGTCGCCCAGCTCTACTTGGAGTCTCTCGCGCAGCGGGTCGGTCATGCTGAACGCTCAGATCGGCGGAAGGGCGTACCAGAGCACGGCCACGAAATGCGCCGCGCTTCCTCCAAGGACGAATAGATGCCAGATGGCATGACTGAAGCGGACGCGCTCCCACACGTAGAACACCACTCCACCCGTATAGAGCGCGCCGCCGATGGCGAGCCAGATCATGCCGGCGGGGGCGACATGCAGCGACAACGGACGCAGCGCGACGACGATGAGCCACCCCATCCCCAGATAGACCCACGTGGAAAGCGCAGGTAACCGCGCGCCGAGGCTGCTCTTGAGCACGACGCCGAGGATGGCGAGCCCCCACACGACGCCGAAGATGCTCCACCCCCACGCACCGCGGAGCGAGATGAGCATGAATGGTGTGTACGTGCCGGCGATGAGGAGGTAGATGGCGGAGTGGTCGATCCGCTGGCAGATGTCCTTCCACTTCTCCGTGCGCACGGAGTGGTACAGCGTGGACGCGGCGTAGAGCACGATCAGCGTGCCGGCGTAGATGCTCGACGCCACGATGCGCCATGGATCGCTCGTCGAGATGGCGCTGATGATGAGCACCGGCGCGCCGACGAGGCTGAGCAGCAGCCCGAGGCCATGCGTCAGGCTGTTCGCGAGCTCGTCGTTCGCTGATGCAGCCGCGTTCAGGGACATGGCCGCAAGCTAGTGGCTTTCCCGGGCAGCGCCCCCGCTTCTTTGCAATCAGCGAATCGCTTCTGCCACCGCGCGACCGGCCGTGCGGCCGGAGAAGAGGCATCCCCCGAGGAAGGTGCCTTCGAGTGAACGGTAGCCGTGCATGCCCCCGCCCCCGAAGCCTGCGACCTCTCCTGCCGCGTACAGGCCCGGCACCGGCGCGCCGTCGTTGCCGAGGACGCGGCTCGCGAGATCCGTCTCGAGGCCACCGAGCGTCTTGCGCGTGAGAATGGAGAGACGGACGGCGATGAGCGGGCCGGCAGCGGGGTCGAGCAGCCGATGCGGACTGGCGACGCGAATGAGCCGGTCGCCGATGTAGTTTCGCGCGCCACGGACCGCGATCATCTGCGCATCCTTGCCGAATGGATTTGCGAGCTGTGCATCGCGAGTGGCCATCTCCAGCTCGAGAGCGTGCACGTCGAGGCGCGGCTCATCGGTGAGTGCGTTCATGCCTCGCACCAGCTCGGCCACCGTCGTCGCGACGACGAAGTCGGCACCCTTCTGCTTGAACGCGTCGACGTTTGGCGGCGCGCCCGAGAGTGCGCGGCCGAGCACCTTGAGGATGCTCTTGCCCGTGAGGTCAGGATTTTGCTCCGAGCCGGACAGCGCAAACTCCTTCTCGATGATCTTCTGCGTCAGCACGAACCAGCTGTAATCGAAGCCCGTGCCGATGATGTGCTCGAGCGTGGCGAGCGTGTCGAAGCCGGGAAAGTTCGGCGCCGGGAGGCGGCGTCCCAACGCGTCGAGCCACAGCGACGACGGCCCTGGCAGGATGCGGATGCCGTGGCGCGGCCAGATGGGATTCCAGTTCGCGATGCCCTCGGTGTAGTGCCACATGCGGTCGCGATTGATGATGCGTCCACCCGCCTGCTCGGTGATGCCGAGCATCCGACCGTCCACGTGCGCCGGCACCCCGCAGAGCATGCGTGCCGGCGCGGCGCCGATGCGCGCGGGCCAGTTCGCGCGCACGAGGTCCTGGTTTCCGCCGATGCCGCCGGAGGTTACGATCACTGCCTGCGCGCGCAGCTCGAAGTGTCCGATCCTGACCCGTGAGCTCGACTCGCCGCGGCTCACCGTGCTCGGCTCCAGCACGTCGCCTTCGACGCCGTCCACTGTACCATTCGTCGCAGTGATGCTGTTGACGCGATGGCGGAACAACAGCGTGATGCGCCCCGCGGCAACGCCAGCGCGCACGCGGCGTTCGAATGGCGCGACGACCGCCGGACCCGTGCCCCACGTGACGTGAAAGCGCGGCACCGAGTTGCCGTGGCCGGTGGCGAGCGATCCGCCGCGCTCGGCCCACCCGACGACGGGAAAGAACCGCACACCCTGCGCGTGGAGCCACGACCGCTTCTCGCCCGCCGCGAAGTCGACGTACGCCTCGGCCCACTTCCGCGGCCATGCATCCTCGTCGCGATCGAAACCCGCCGAACCGAACCAGTCGCGCATGGCGAGATCGCGCGAGTCGTGGATGCCGAGCCGGCGCTGCTCGGGGGAATTCACGAGGAAGAGCCCACCGAACGACCAGAACGCCTGCCC
>JBBQDT010000063.1:0-22976 GCA_038319955.1 Gemmatimonadales bacterium
GGCGAAGTATTCGTTCTCAGCGTCGGAGCCGAGGTTGCGGAATGGCAGCACCGCCACGGAGGCGGATGGGGCACGCGGCTTGGTGGCGGGCGACGCGAGACGTCTGACGGCAGCGACGCGCAGCATTTCCGCGAGCGCGACGACGTCCGGATCGGGATCCATCTCCAGGTCGGCGCGGAGTCGGCTGGAATGCTCGGTCGCATGCTGCGTCGCTCCCGCCCAGTCGCCCGCGTCGGCGAGCGCGCGCATCAGCGCGCGCGCGTACACGCCGGAATGCGGATCCGTCGCGACCAACTTGCGACACGTGCCGATTCTCTCATGCGCGTCGCCCGACCGCTCCTGACGCTCCGCCAACGCGAGCAATGCACCGACGTACGCGTGCTCGACCTCCCTCCGGTGGTCGTCGAGCCAGTAGCTGAATTCAGCCGAGTCGTCGAGGTGAAAGCCGTCGAGCAGTGGACCCGTGTACAGGCGTGTCACGCGCTCGTGTGCTTCGTCGGCGATGGCCGCGCGCAGGTCGTGCAGGTCGCAGCTCAGATGCGATGGGCCGAGCAGCAGACCGTCGCCCGTCGACGCAATGGCACCGTCGCCCAGCGCGCCGCGAAGGACATGGACGGCGAGGTTGAGCAGCCGTCGCGCTCCGGCGAGATCGCGCTCGGGCCAGAGCAGCGCCATCGCGCGGTCGCGGGAGAGCGGCTGCGGCCACGCGGCGACGACGAGCGTCAGCAGCGCGATGCGATGACGCTGGGCCGGCGGTCCGCCGAGGGGAGCGTCTCCCTCGAGCAACGAGGCGCCGCCGAGCAGTTGAACTCTGATCATCGTCTCTCGCGGACAGCTAATCCGTAGCTAACTCCTGGCGCAAGGAGGGACTAATCGCCCCGCCTCATGTTGCGCGTGGGTACAAGATCACTTCCATCACATGAGGCCACAATGAGACGGATCGCAGGATTACTCACGACGATCGCGCTGCTGAGCGGATGCGGCGACACCACCACGTCCGCGCGGGCGCCGCTCGAGCCGGGTGCTGCCCTGAGCTCACGCTCCGAGAGCGAGAACAGGGCGTTGGCCGCGCTGCGCGCCGCGACCGCGCAGTTCCATCGCATCGAGGTCGCACACGCGGCGGGATGGACCAACCAGTTTCCCTCCGGCTGCTTCGCCAGCGCTGCTGGCGGCATGGGATACCACTGGCTCAATGCGTCGAACGTCGGCACGCTCGACCCGGCCAAGCCGCAGCTGGTGATGTACGAGCCGCAGAAGGACGGCTCGATGAAGCTCGTTGGAGTCGAATTCATCTATCCCGGCAGTGCGAGCGATCCCGCGCCCGTCCTCTTCGGCCAGCCGTTCGCGTACAACACCGTGTTCAACGTGTGGGCGCTGCACGTCTGGGTATGGAAGGAGAACCCGAATGGGCTCTATGCCGACTGGAATCCACGCGTGTCGTGCCTGTACGCCACGACCGCTGTGATCGGCACGCATCACTGAGCATACATCGACATCAAGGGGAAATCGACCATGCCGAAATACCTGATCGAGCGTGAGGTTCCGAGCGCGGGGGCGCTCTCCGCCGCGGAGCTCAAGAGCATCTCGCAGCGTTCATGCGCCGTATTGCGCGACCTCGGCCCCAGCATCCAGTGGGTGCAGACGTACGTGACGGAGGACAAGCTCACCTGCGTTTACATCGCGCCGAACGCCGAGATCATTCGCGAACATGCGCGACGCGGTGGGTTCCCCGCCGATCGCGTGCTGGAGGTCGCCACGATCATCGACCCGACCACGGCGGAAGCGAATGAGATGGCGGAGGCGACGGCGTAGAGCGTTGGCATAGCCAATAGGGGCAGGCTCCGTCGGAGTCTGCCCCTACCGTGTTTCACCTGTGAGAGTACCAAGGAGCAGCCGGCCGGCTGACGCGCTGCTACTTCAGGTATTGTCCGACGAACGCGAGAACGTCACTCTTGTCCAGACGGAACACCCCACCAGTCCCGCCGCAGGTGCCATTGAGACCGAACGACGTGACGCCCGCCACGACGTTGCTCACGCCGAGATAGTTCGGCCCCCCCGAGTCGCCGAAGCACGTGCCGCCCGTTGAAGCGTTGTTGGAGAGCAGCAGCGAGCCAGCCCCGGTGAACCCCGTGTTGATCTGGATCAGGTGCGGCGTGGCATACATGCGGATCAAGTCGCTCTGGACGAACACCGGATTGATCCGCTGAAGTCCGTAGCCCACGGCGGTGAAGGTGGTCTTGCTGCTCGGATGGAGCACATCCAACTGGTTGACCGACGGCAGCCGTCCATACGCACTGGACGGCAGCGTGACGGCGCTCGACAGCTCGATCACGCCGACATCGTGCAGGTAGAACGCGGCCTCGGTGAACTGCGGGTGCGCGTGCCATGCCTTGGCTTCGATCGTGTTCGGGCCCGGGAACGGATAGTTGTTGTTTCCGTTCTCCACGTTGGACTCGGTGAAGATGCGCATGCCCGAGAACTCGCCGGGCTCGCCTGCACAATGCCCGGCCGTGAGTACGATCTTCGGGGCGAGCAGCGTGCCGGTGCAACGGTACGCCGGACTTCCCGCCACATCCATGATGATGAGGATCACTGCTGGATGCGCGGCGTTGTCGACGCTTCCATTGGTGATGCGAGCTGGCGGTGCCGGTGTCATTGCCGGCGGTCCGGTGATCTCGCCGCGCTCGCAGGCGCTGACCAGTGCCAGTGAGAGCGCGGCGACGAGCGGAAGCAGGGCTGTGCGCATGGATCCTTCCTTCGTGGCGAAGTGATGCTGAATCAACGTTCAAGCGCATGCTGAGCGTCAGTGACGATACGAAGCGCCACCTTTGATGGCTAGAGGAACGCCGCGCCGACCAACGCGCGTTGCGATCAGGAACAGCTCCGGCCCGCCAGAAACCAGCACCGCGTGGTGGAGGATGTGCTGAAGAAGTCGAGCAGCAGGCCTCCCACCTTCGGAACTCCCGATTCGACAGACGGGTGTGTCCCGTCGCTCTTGAAATCGGAGCGCTGCCAGGTCAGTCCGTCACGGCGCGGCACAGTACCGTTGGCCCAAAGATCCGGTCCCCATGCGAGCCACGGTGCAGCGGAGTCGTAGTTCAGGTCCCCCGCGCGGGAGTCCAGGACCTGCCCGTTGTTCTTCATTTGACGGATCTGCGCGTCGATCAACCACTTTACAGCGAAGCCGGTTTCGTAGGCGTACGGTTCGGGATTCTCGGCCGTGTTCGCGTAGCCGCCATAGATGCGGTTGGAGAGATAGACCTGCCGCAGGTTCGGATACCGGACGCGAAGCGCGCGCACGATTTTTCCCAGGTTCGTCTCAAGCGCGAACGCGTCGGCGTTGGTGGCAGGCAAGGACGCCGTTGGTTGTTTGGTCGCCTGCAGGAGCCAGATCACCTGCACCTGCTTCTCCGTGACGCCCATGCTCGCCAGACGCTCGTCGCGTACGATGTCGTAGGGACGTGCCGACGCCGACGTCCATTCACCGGCGTCCATGCCACCCTGCGCCCCATTCACCAGCGTGAGGGTCGACCTGTTGACGGCGGGAGTGGTCGCCGCACGCTGCATGAAGGATCCGGGAATACAGTCGACGGTGACGTTGACCCCGCAGAATTCCTGCGAGGTATTCGACATCCCGATCGACAGCAGCACGATTCGTCCGTTCGGACTCAGGGCGCCATTCCCGGCGCGCGGTTGAATCTTCGCGGCGCGGTCGGCGCCCACGACGACGTGATCATTGGGCGGACTGACCTGTCCACCCGCGTATGTGCCGCCTTCGAATCCGAGATAGGTGCGGGTTCCCAGCTCCGTCAGCGGGACACCGACGGTGTCACTGGCGGGTCGGCTGCCCCCTCCATCACTGATTTCCGTGGCGCTGCTGGCGCCGCAACCCGTGATGAGTTGAACGAGCAGACATGCGCCGAGCATGAGACCCGGAAAGCTTCGTTTCAGCATGACTCTTCCTCGTTGGATGGGCGTCTCGATTCGGGCAGGCAGTCTTATGGAAGCGCTGCTCGCTACCCTACGGCGGACGAACCGGGCGCGGCGACGTTAAGGCCACGTTCGAACGTCATCTTGCCGCTTCCTCGGCAACTACTCGACGTCCGCCTCATCGAAGAGCGACGGAACGTCCAGCTCGAGCGGAGTCCGCGCACCCTCCGGCTGCCAGACCAGCACGTCGGAGAGTATCGCGGGGCGTTCGTCGTCCGGCTGCCAGCGCTCGAACGTGCGCGATTCGCGATCGACGACCCAATACTCCGGCACGCGGTTGCGCTGGTAACGCGGACGCTTGATCACCCGATCGAAGCGCGCGGAGGAGGGCGACAGCACCTCGACTGCCAGCAGCAGCCGGGAGACGAAATAGTTCCTGTCGTCGAGATGCCCACGCGGCACGACGAGCAGGTCTGGTTGCGTGACCATGCCCGGTTCGAGCTTCACGTCGAGCGGCGCGACGAACGCTGTCCCAACTCCTTGCGCGCGCACGTACTCGTGAAGCCGGATGGCCAGCGGAACAATGATCTGTTGATGCCGCCAATGCGGGCTGGGCGTCACGAGTACTTCGCCGTCGACGAGCTCCCATCGCTCGCCACCAGGCGCGGCATCGCGCGCGATCTCGAACTCCGCCTCGGTCCAGCGGCGGGCGACGGACTGCTCTGCGGCCATCCGCATAATCTGCTCGGCTCCCTGAGCGCCCGGCAAGCGGACATCCGGCAGCATACGCAGGGCCGAACTCTCTACCATCACCCTTTCGCTGCGCGGATGGGCATTTTTGCTAAATCGGGGGGACGTTTCGATGGCGTCGCGGGATCGGACGTCTTGCAGATTGGAGACTCCTGATTTGCATCGAACTTGACGCGGAGGATGGCCACATTATGGACGCTTTGCTAGATTTCCACTCTTCTGCCAGAAGCGAGGAGTCCGTGGCAATGATGCGAGTCAGACTGGAAGCGAATGGACGCGTGCTCTTGCCAGCCGAAGTGCGCCGAAGGCTGGGTGTGAGCCCCGGGGATACGCTTCTTCTCGACGTGGACGCAACCGGGATCCACCTGTGGACGCTGGCGATGGCCATTCGTGCACTTCAGGACGCTGTTGCAGCGCAGGTTCCCGCCGGCGTTTCCCTCGTCGACGATCTGCTCCAGATGCGCCGAGCAGAGTCCGCAAAACTCGAGACGGCAGGTTCGGCTCCTTTGCCGAAGGTCCGACGTGGCGCGAAATGATGCCATGGTGCTGGATGCATCGGCCGTCATCGCTCTCGCGCAGCGGGAACCGGGAGCGGAGATAGTCGAGGCAGCCGTTTCGTCCGCTGTCATGAATGCGGTGAACGCGGCAGAGTGCGTGGTGGTGTTGGGTCGAACGAGGTCCACTGCCTGGGCGGCCAGCGCGGTCGCGAGCCTCGGCATCGAGATCGTGCCATGCGATTGGGCCGTGGCGGTCGCCGCCGCGGACATCCACGCAGCCATCCGCGCGCGTGGCCTCTCACTCGGCGACTGCATTTGCCTCGCGACTGCGCGCAACGCGAACATGCCAGTGCTCACGGCCGACCGCGCGTGGGACGGCCTGGATATCGGTGTCATGATCGAGATCCTGCGGTGAGGATCAGATCGTCGAGCAAGTGGGCATGACGCATCCTACCCGAGAGCAACGCTGGTCTCGTCATCGTGGCATTGCGCGCGTCATCGTTCCGATCCGTGCGCGAGCATTCAGCACCAGTCAATGCACGCTCGCGGCGCGCAGTACGGGCAGTGGGTCGATCGGCTTTCCCTTCGACCATCGCTTCACGTCGGCGCTGCGCGCGATGGCGAAGTGCAGATGCGGCGCGTTTGCCGATGCGTTGCCCGTGGAGCCGACGTAGCCGATCACCTGTCCGCGCGTGAGCGGCGAACCTTCACGCAACCCGGGCGCGTAGCCGTCCAGGTGCGCGTACATGCAGATGAATCGCTCGGACGAATCGGCGGCGTACACCATCAGTCCACCCGCCGCGCTGGTGAACAGCTTCAGCAACCGGCCCTGCACCGCTGACCTGACCGGCGTGCGCCTCGCGGCCATGATGTCGAGCGCCTCGTGCCTGCGCGTGCCGCCGCCACGACGCTCGTCGAAGTTGCTGCGGAGCCTGGCCGGGTCGACGCCGTCGAGCGGCATCGCGATCTCGCGCCCGAGCAGCAGGAGATCGTCCGGCGTCGCCGCCTCACTCCCGCTCGGCGCTGGTGCGGGGAAGAGCGAGTCTGCGGCCGCACTCAACGAGTCCGCCGCTGCGGCCTCGCGATTCGATGAGGCACCGACGGTGGACTTGGTTCCATACCCACGTGCCATACTCACTGCAGCGAGCACCATCAGGAGCACCAGCACGCACTCGACGTAGCTGATCACCTCGATGCGGCCCGCATCGCGTGGATTCGGGAGGGTCTTGGCCGAGCGCCAGCGCATCAGCGTCATCATCGGCCATACCTCGAGCCCTATGATGCACAGGAACAGTCCCATCTTCAGCATGAAGGCGTGACTGCCCATGTAATAGGACGTGCTCCTCTCCGTGCTTCCGACCAGCCGCCACAGGCCGGTGATCAGCCAGAGCGCCGCGGCGATGCCCCACCATGCGTCGCCGACCAGCGCGCGCCGTATGGCGCGTGGGTCCTCCGGATCACGGAGCGAGTCGCGAAGGGCCCGCGCGCGCGACCACACGCCCCCAACGCCGATTGCAAGCGCAACGAGGTGTAGCCAGGCGAGCAGGAGTCGAATGGTCATGATGCAAGATGCACCATGACGGCACTCGGCGCGATGGATGTTGACCTGTCCCCGCTCACAGGCAGATGAATCGGCCGTACGTGTGATACCCGCGCGATTGGCGGTGGGAGGATGACTATGGCACCACGACGGTCTGCGTCAACGAACCCGTCAGTCCGCTGCCGTCCTTCACCGTGAGCGTGATGTTGTACGTGCCCGAGGCTGCCCAGGTATTCGTGGCGCTCGACCCGGCGTGCACCTCGCTCCTGCCGTTGCCCCAGTCCCACGTGTAGGAGACGATGCTCACGTCGTCCGTGGACGTGCTTCCATTCATCGTGCACTTGCGCGAGCCCGGCGTACCGCACGTTGAGGTAAAGCGCGCAACGGGCGCCTGATTCGTCGGCGGCGGCGGCGGCGGCGGCGCCGGCGCAGTGATCGTGATGCTCTGCGTCGCGGAGCCGGTCAGACCCTGCGCATCACGCGCTGTCAGCGTGATCACGTGCGACCCGACCGACAGGCTGCTCGTGGCGAATGACGTTCCCGTGCCGATCTGGCCGTCGCGGCTGCTCGTCCACGTCAGTGACGAACCCGAGAGCGCGCCGTCTTCTGGATCTGCTCCCGATCCGGCGAAGGCGATGGTAGTGCCCTGCACCGCGCTCGCCCCATTCGACGGCGACGTGATCGAGGCGGTGGGCGCCTGGTTAGTGGACGTCGGCACCTGCACTGGCTTCGACACGGAGTTCATCAGCCCGCCGCCATCGGTGACCGTGAGCGTCACCATATAAGTGCCCGTCGACGCGAAGGTGTTGTTGGCTGACGATCCGGCATGCGTCTCGCCGCGTCCGTTGCCCCAGGTCCATTTATAGGAGACGATGCCCACATCGTCACTGGATGTGCTCCCGTTGAATGCACACTGCAGGGTGGGACACGTCACCGTGAACCGCGCGACCGGCGCCTGATTCGACGCCGCGACGGTGACGGAGTTCGCCGTCGTGCTCGTGCCGTTGGCGTCGCTGACGGTGAGCGTCACGGAGTATGTACCCGACGCAGCATACGTGTGACTCGGTGTCTTCCCCGAACCGCTCGTGGCATCGCCGAATGTCCAGGCGTACGTCGCAGTGGGCTGCGCGGACGTGTTGCTCGCGTCGAACGCGCACGACAGCGTGGAGCAGTTGGACGTGAAGTTCGCCACCGGCGGCACCGGGCCTGCCGCGATGAAGCCGGTATACAACAGCAGGTTGGGCGTGTTGGCCGGAACATTGGTGAGGGCGTTCGACGTCGCGTTGGCGACGATGGCGGCGTTCACCTGCGCTGGCGTTGCCGAGCGATTCATCTGAAGGTAGAGCGCAGCAAGCCCGGCAACCTGCGGTGCCGAGAACGACGTGCCGCCGCCGTAGTGTTCGGCGGTGGTGCTGCCGATCCATGCCATCCAGAGACGAATGCCAGGCGCCGCAAGGTCCACACACGGCCCGTAGTTGGAGAAGCTGGCAAAGCTGTCGGTGTCGTCCGACGAGGCGACAGTGAGCGCGTCTGGTGCGTTGGCCGGCGACCAGTTGCACGCGTCGTCGGTGTTGTTGCCTGCCGCCACGGCGTACACGACACCGGAGGCGATCGAGTTCTGTACTGCTTGCGTCACGGCCGGAGAATTCCGGAGCGACATGCTCATGTTGACCACCGAGGGCAGCGACGGATGTGCTGCGATCCAATCGATGGCGGCAATGACGCGCGACGTCGTGATGACAAGGCTGCAGTCGCGGACGCGGAGCGAGACGAGGCGCACGTTCTTCGCGACGCCGTACGTCGTTCCGCCCACGAGGCTCGCGATACCAGTGCCGTGTCCATCGCAGTCGTCGCCATTGAGGCTCGGCGTGACGAAGTCGGCGCCGGGCACCGCGCGTCCACCGAAGTCCACGTGTGCGTAGTTGATGCCGGTATCCATGATATACACGGTGACGCCAGTGCCATCCCCGTTGTAGTTGTACGCATTGTCCAGCGGGCGCGCGCGCTGGTCGATGCGGTCGAGCCCCCACATCGGGTTGCTCTGCGTCGAGGCGAGCGTCCCCACCTGATCCTGCTCCACGTAGGCGACATTCGGGTCGGCGCGCATCGCATTGGCCTCCGCATCACTCAACGCGAGTGCGACGCCCTTGAGCGCACCGGTGTAGGTGTAGGTGACCTTCGTCCTGTGCTGAAGCGCGATGCTGGAGGCCATCGCGACCGGATTCAGCACGTTGTTCTTGAAGACGACGATGTATTGTCCCGGAATCAGTGAGCTGTTGAGCGCTGATGACTTCGTCGTGGACTGGACCGCGATACCAGAACTGATGGTTGAAGTCGAAGTGTCCGAGCACGCAGCGAGTAGGACTGCGATTCCTGCGAGCGAGGTGAGACGTCTCATTGATTGACCTGTCTTGGCAGCTATTGTGGCACTTGCTAGAGCCGACATAACTGATCATCGCGAGCGATAGTTCCAGTGTGTTGCTCGGTCACTCACTTGGTGTAATCGCCGTCACAAGGCGCGTCGGAATGGGATGTGCTCAGTTCGGTTTGTGCACCTACGCCGGTCGACCTCACGGGTAAACGTGATGCGGGACACTCTCTGCCGTGGGTGAGGTCAGGATGTTCTCGAGCTCTTCACCTGTGCGGAGACAGGCGTTCGAGTGCGTTCATGCCGAGCGAAGTCGAGGGACCTGCTCTTCCGCCTACTCCGCGTCCGCCTCGGCAAAGAGTGACGCGATGTCCAGTTCGAGCGGTATCAGCGCTCCTTCCGGATGCCAGACCAGCATCTCGGAGAGTATCGAGGGACGCTCGTCGTCGGGCTGCCAGCGCTCGAACGTTCGCGATTCGCGATCCACGACCCAGTATTCCGGGACGCGGTTGCGTTGATAGCGTGGCCGCTTGATCACGCGATCGAACCGTGCCGAGCCAGGCGAGAGCACCTCGACGGCCAGCAGCAGGCGCGAGACGAAGAACATATTGTCGTCCAGATGTCCAGTCGGAACGACGAGCAGATCGGGTTGGGTGACCATGCCCGGTTCGAGCTTCACATCCAGCGGCGCGAAGAACACCCGCCCTACTCCCTGCGCACGCAGGTACTCGCGGAGCCGGATGAACAGTGGACCGACGATCGCCTGGTGTTGCCAGTGCGGGCTCGGCGTCACCAGCACCTCGCCGTCGACGAGCTCCCATCGTTCGCCACCAGGAGCAGCGTCACGGGCGATCTCGAACTCCGCCTCGGTCCAACGGCGGGCGGCGGACTGCTGTGCGGCCATGTACATAATCTGCTCGGCTCCCTCTGTGCGCGGCAAGCGGCCATTCTGCAGCATAGCCGCAGCCGAGCGGTCGCCTGTCACCCTTCGGCCGCGAGGATGATCAGCGCTGCGGAGTTTCGTGGATACCTGTCACTGCTGCTCGAGGACGGGAAAGACCTCTTGCTCGACGTGATCGCACAAGTCGCTGAGTAGATCGACGACATCGCGACCCCGACCCGGCCCCCGCTCCAGGTACGCGAGGGCGAAGTCCACGCGCAGGAACATGTCGAGCTTGGGATCCTCACCGACAATTCTCACGGGCACCGACGCCACGATGGCGCCGTCGGCAAATGCGCCCGACGTCACGATGGGATCACCCGTCAGGGATACGCCGCGCGCAGTGTTGACGCCCATGACCGCGCCATCGCGGATGCTCCCCGTCAACCACGGCGCTTCGGCGGTATCGAGCGTCTTGAGCTGCCAAAGTGGGCTGTCCTGAAAACCGCCGATCTCGTGATATGGCTGCAACGCTTCAATCGTCGCCTGCGCTTCGTCCGACATACGAGCAATGGCTTTGCGCGACCGCTGCGCGAACATCACCAGCGACTCGAACATCGGGAAGCTCACCGGCGCGCCCGCGAGGCTCGTCGCGAGCTCGTCGAGCGATTGGTGCAAGCTGCGCGCGACACTGGCAGCGAGTTGCACGATGTCGTTAGGCACAGGCCGCGCGACGTGGGCTCGCACGAGGTACCTGCCGCCGCGCATGTCGTACCCATGCACGAGCCGAAAGGCATCGGACGCCACCCAGTCACGCTCGGCGCCGGCGAAGGCTCGGAGGTCGTGGCGGGCGCGCTCCAGGGAAGCGCGATGGGGTTGGGTCAGAGCGATCGTACCGATGAGATCATCGTCGCAAGATGCCGAGTCGCTGCGACGGTGGCCAGTCGCAGGCGCATTGTTCAAGCGAATGGCTTACCGGCGACGACGACCGCAGCTACGATGTCTCGCGCACTTGAGACGTCCAATTACTTCGGCAATACACGATAGGAGCGACACAATGCGCATATTTCCACTATCGCTGATAGTACTCACGCTGCTGTGCGCGGGCGCGACCGCGAGCGCGCAACCACGCCTATCCGGCGATGCGCGCGACATCCGCGCGGCGCGACTCGCGCAGAACGCGGCCATGGCCGCTGGGGACGTGGAGCGTACCGCGCACTGGTGGACCGAAGACGTCACCATCCGCCGCGGACTCGGCGCAGGCCTCAGCGGTATCGAGGCATACAAGGCGATCATCGAGCGCGCGCCGCTGAGCGATACGTCGCTCGTCTACTGGCGTACGACGACGGACGTGAACGTCAGCCCGGCATGGCCGCTTGCATTCGAGGCCGGAACCTGGACAGCGCGCGTCGCCGGCAAAGGGCCATCGCTGATCACCGGCCGCTACTCGGCGCAGTGGGTGAAGCGCAACGAGCGCTGGCTCATCCGTTCGGAGGTGTTCGTCGCACTGGCGTGCACGGGTAGCGGTTGCCAATCGAAAGCGCTCGTCGAACCCGCCGTCGCCAGCACGCCGACGCCGGCAGTCCCGCCGCTACTTCACTCGATGGTGTTTCCGAAGGACAGCGGGCGCACGAGGAGTGTCGCGTCGCATCAGCGATCGCTCGTCGATACCGCGACTGCCATTCTCGCGAAGCTCGAGATGCACGAGTCGACGCTCAAGCCCGGCATGCACTCGCATCCGCCGCACCGGCATGCGCACGAAGATGTGATCTATTGACACAAGGCGACGTCTCTGTCGCCTGCTCTGCAGTGAATACTTCGTGATTCACGCTTCTGTCAAGAGTGGAGGCGACTCGCATCTGCGCTTGCGCTAGGACGTCGTCGAGAATGATGCGGTCGTTAGTTGCAATTTTGATTTAGTGCCCTGGGACTTAGTTTGGAGCAAAAACAGATGACGACCGCGTCACACGATGGAGATTCGTCTTCCCAAATTGACGAGGCCCGACGCAGAACGGCGGGCCCCGTTAGTACGCTGGCTGGGGTGCGTGTGGAGACGTATAAGTCCCTGAACACTTCTGGGTCGAATTGCTGAACAGTCAGCGTGACCGATGCACTTCGCTCGGCATTTCGAGAGGACAAACGAGCGCGGAAGAGCACTCGCCGTGCTGCCCGCGAATATGTGGTATCGGGCAGCTACTCTAACCGCCCGCGCTCAGCGTGGTCAATGGGTATCACGCACGCGAAGGCTTCGGCTGATGGGGGCACCAACCGCATTCTGGGCACTTCAGCTTCCCGTCCCCATGGGGACACGCAGGAGCTTCGCCATGGATCAACGGGTACTGGCTGCATTTCCCACAATTGACGACGAGCGTGAAGCACTCGCCGCTCGCATTCAGTCCGTGAAGCTGTTGCGGCCCCACCAGCCGAAGAGCTACTACGTCTCGCAGTGCGTGGTCGGCACGTACTAGAAGCGTGCGGAGCGTCTTGTAGAACCCTCGGACACTCTCGGTAGGGTCATAGACCCAGAGTGGCATCCGCGAACTCGGGTAGAAAAGCACCGATTCGTCAATGCCCGTGAAGGTCTTCCTGCCTTGAAGCTCACTCAAAAAGGCGGTGAGCATTCCGAGGAGCAGAACAGCGGGCGAGCGGCCTTGGCGCGCGACTGCTCGCGCCAAGCCTTCCACCGTCTCCTCAAGCCCCTCGTCACCGTCGGGAAGCAGAGGAAGGCCGAACGAGAGGAACAGGGCTCTTTCACTGAGAACCGACGGAGAGGCTGGGAACTCCATAGTCCCATCGTACTCGTCGAAGTCGTCCGCATCGAGCCAAGAGAAGCTATCCTCGACGTCTCGGCCATGCAGCGCGCGCGATGGTGTATCCACCGAAGTGGCGACTGTCGCTACCGCCACTGGCGGGAGATCTGGCAGCGGCGCGTCACGCGCCTCACGCAAGCTATGCCAAAGGCCCGCGAGTTCCCGATGCCGAGCGTATGCGATATCCGGCAGGGCGAAGCACCAGTTAGGCAGTGAAGTGCCTGATGGGTCAGCCTTCCATACCTCAACGGCCACTCTTCCCTTCTCGAGAAGCGCCAAGGCGGATAGCTGCGTGCGAGTCGTGGAGCCCAAGTAGTACACGGAACCTGGAGTGCCGATGGCGTCATACTCCCTCAGCAATACCTTCTTCGACCTCACGCCATCGTAAAGAACCTCAGCACCCGAGAGTTTCTTGAACTTCTGGACGAACTGCCAGGTCTGCCGCTCCTTGTTGTCGTAGCGTGAATTCTTTACGTCGACGAGGTGTTCATCCGCAGTGAGATCCGCCGCCCACCACCGATTGTCGTATCCAGGAGCCCTCTGGAGCGCTGAAAGGTCTACGACCTGCTGACCTAGATGACGCCGAAGCGCCATCACGACAAGTTCGGCGCGCCGAGCGGACAGACAACGTTCTACCTCCCAATACGGAGTTGGTTCGTCAGGAGAGAGAGCAGCACAGAGCGCCTGCACACTTGTCCAGCCGGACGTATCATGGTGACCGAGGCGGCCGGTATCCAACCAACTGAGTGCGAGAGCAACATCGTCGCGACTCAGTGCCGGCGTCTGAAGATACGTTATCACCGCCGGATAGTGATTCAGTTCTGAGGTGAGAAGTGCGAATAGCCTGTCGCGCCACCTTGTTGATGCGGTTGGATCGTGGCTTACCGTTGCTTTGTCAGCCCAGTTGTCGTGAGGTGTCGCTGATAGATTCGGGCTGTTGAGTATCGCTGACGTTTGCTTGAGCTGGATGTCGCCGGTCGCCTTCATTTGGTCTAGCGTCGAGGCGAGGGACATACCTTCCGCGGCGAACTCCCCGAGGATTTTGACATCCGTCGTTCCGAAGCGCCTCGCGAACACCACGAGGTCGTACCAAACGCGAATTCTATCAGGATGCGGTTGGTACCCAGCCTTCCAGACAGCGCGCTGCATCCGCTGAATGCGCATAGCCAATTGCCTTGCCGTCAACGTGTTCGAGTTTCCCGCCGCCACGACCTGATTGAGCATCTGGCTTAGGACGCCTGCTCCCTCAACCGAAACCGAAGTCGCGTCCTTGGCCCCACTCTCGACCGTAACACCTTGCGGCCGGCGTCGTATGCTGTTGCGGATAGCGCTGCCCGCATCCTTTGGTGGTGCCAATGCTCCACGCGGTGGCATTGCAGCGGCCGGCTCTACGGGATCGGCTGGTAGAGAGCCTTTCCTGCGCAACTCAGCGATCTGATCTGCGAGGGACCGTGGTGGGCGTGGCTTGGAGGACATTGGACGTTTGGTTGCATCTCAAAAGCGTGCACGTCTGCAAGGTCCAAGATGGGAGATTGCAGGCCTTTGGGAATGTCTCAGACTGCCTGCAGGCTCTCCTCTCGGCGATGAGGACGCGTCGGGAGCGCAGAAGGTATGGCGCCCTAATTCGATTATGGAACGTGCGCCGAAGGCCTTCTGCGCGATTCCCGTGTTCGTACCACGATCATGACGGCAAGAGATAATGCGCGCTGGCCCGCCGCAGAGGTGTAACGCGGGGTTCGCTGCCGAATCCTATCGTCACCTCGCACGCCATCGGAGCATGGGATGCTCGGTGATCCGGTCGATCATGACTGGGTCGGCGGTGATAAGATGGGCGGCGATCTTGCGTCCGTCGCGGATGAGCCGAATAAACTCGATCTCCTCGGTGCGGAGCGGAAACAGGCGACCGAGTTCCTGCTGGACTTCCGCGACCATGTTCGGCCCCCAAGACGGGTCGCCTCGCGCCTTTTCGGCATCGGTGGAGAGCATCACGGGCAGCAGCTTGTTGACGAAGTCGGACGGCGCGAAGGTCACCGTCGCCGGTCCGACGGTCCGCCAGTCGATTTTGTTCATCGCTCCGTAGAGCAGCGTGCCCAGGCGAAGCTTCTCGGTGTCCAGTGGTCGTGTAGTGAGCAGCCGGTGTGCATCGAAAAGGTCCCGCGTTGCCGTCCTGGCAAGCAGCGCCACCAATTTTCCGGCGGCCAGCTCGTGCTCGTTCAGCATCAGCACGTCCGACGCGTACCAAGAGCCGAGCGGCGTGGACGTCGCGCGTACGGTGCCCCACAGGGGATCGCGCAAACCGTAGTTGAGATCTATCTCGATCTGATCGTTGGTTCCGGCCGTCGCGCGATACGGGAGGATCCACTTCCCGCCGAGGTGTTCAGTAGGCTGGGTGCGTGGGGTCAACCCGGCTTGAGCGCAAATGCGCTTCAAGATGTTTTCCGCTATCGGCCGCTCGGCAACCATGACCGCCTTGTCGCGAGACCCTATGTAGTTCAAGTCGATATCGACCGACAACCGGGGCAGGCCAAACAGGAACAGGTTGAGCGCCGTTCCGCCCTTGAGCGCGTACCGCTCGCGCAGGTAGGCGTCCTGATTGATCGCATCAAGCAGGTGCATCAACCGCGCGACCTTCTCGACCCCGGACGCCGAGAAGCCAGACGCGGCGGCTTCGCGCAGGACGGCTTCACGGCTCAGGGGGAGCGTGACCGTCACGCCTCCTCCGCGCTCTCAGTGCCGAAGCCGACTTGGTCATGCTCGGCCCACGACGACCCCCCTGCGTGCATCGCCGCGAACTCATCCCACTCCTGTTTAATTAGCGCAGTAGGCACAATCAGATGCCAACGCTTACGCAGTTCGCCGCCTCGTCGCACTCCGCGGGAGAAGTAGTGAATGGTTTGCGGCCGCATGGCTGCCAAGCGCTCGAGGGTTTCTTCTGGCACACCCAGAGCAGCCTGGTGTTGCTCGAGAAAAAAGCCGACTCGTGCCGCCGTTGTGGCGCTCCCAAGGCGCTCGACGTAGTCGGCGAGGGCCTCGACGTTGAGATACTGCACAGCACTCAGGGAACGCCACACTTCTTCGATGCCACCGGAGTGCTCCGGCATCCTCAGCGTGTCCACCAGCGTTCGTTCCAGAGTTGTGACCGTGACGGGCAACCCAGCGCGGTCCATCACGACGGTGCCGACGTGCGTCGAGCCGGTTTGACGCAAGGCGGCAGGGTGCGAGAGGGTGCGGTACGTGACGCCCCGCCACGTCCAAGTGCGCCGACGCACATCGGTGTAGCATGTGGACACGTTGAACAGCGAGTATGCCACGCCGTGCAGCTCCAGGGCCGTGTGCAGCGCAAGGATGGTGTCGGGTGCGGTGCGTGCGGCCACCAGGTAGGGATCGACTGGGAAAGTGGCGGGGTCACTTCCTGGCGGGATAGACGCGTACACTCCGGCACCAGCGGCGACGATCCGTCCTCGGAGGGTGTGGTAGTAAAGCCGGTTGTGGACCTGCTGCGAGCAGGGTTCGTCGGCACCGAGAAACCGTCCGAGATCCCGACATGTGAAGACGGGATGGGTTCCTAGGAACGCATGCATGTCGAGACGATCAGGCATATTGGCCTCCTCCCCTAGGTTCCCTCCGCCACAGGCCTAGTGCCTCTACCACACGCAGGGTCATTATGTGCGGTCTGGTTGACATTCTGTGGATATATACTGAAATAGTAAGTATATAAGCGCGTATTGTCAAGTCGTTGTCGAGTTCGTCTCCATTAGTAGTTGACGAAACGCGCCAATACAATGAAATATTCTGTAAATACGCACGAAGCGTCAAGTTATCATGTGCATCCTACTATTACGGCCGCGTTCGCTCTCTCGCGCCCTTCAGTCAGTACCCACCACTACTCCACGATATGTAGCACTTCATCGCACCGGACTCGAAGCATCGCACTCTGGGCAAGCTTCGTGAGCGGTCCACTGATCGAATTGCCCCCCGAAGCCCAGACTCTGGCAATGACGGGTATGCGCGTCCCAATTCCGGAAGGGTTCGCGAGGAGCGAGGCAAGCAACATGGCCCGCCCGTCGGACACAGACGCGGCCGCCGAGACCTCCGCATCCGAAGGCGGGTTCCCGAGCAGGCCACGCGCGACCTGGAGCGTTCGCCGAAGCTCGTGGGCTGCGGATGGCAGACGAGCCTGAAGCCGCGTCAAAAACTCGGCATCCCGAAGCAGCCCACCCACCAGACGATCTGCGTCCGAAAGGAGGACCCACGCCGTGTGAGCGCCTGCGTCAGAGACGGCCATGATCCATGCGTCGACACGGTCGCGGTGGATGTTGCGCTTTCGGCCCTTCCCGGGGATCGGGGCGAAGTGATCGGGATTGAGCGCTTGCCGAGCATGGCGAAAGACCCACGACAACGAAGGACGGCGGAGATCGCCAGCAAAGCGCGCCTCGTAGATCGCTTTGAGAAGCGTGGAGTTTGCACCACCATGATTGGGGGCGCGCATCAAAGCGAGCACCGTTAAGGAATCGTCAGCGTCGACTTCAGGCGACAAACTGCCGGTGCTCGCTGCCGGCCCCGCCAACCATGCCCGAACCGCAGCCAGCGCGCGGAGCGGTTCGGTGACGCACTCCGCGAGGTAGCGCGCTTTCAGACCGTGAATCCGCGGCGAACCCGCGAGCCAGCGCTGGAGCACGGAGACGTGTGCGTCCGCTGCATCCATAGCCGCGGCCCACCGGCGCGGCGGGAGGATCTCTGTCATCGTCGTCAGGACCAGCGCGTGGCGAGCCGCCATCAATTCGCGGATACAACGTTCAGTGGCCGCATCACCCGCGCCGAGATGGCGGGCTTCGCCCAGCCACCAGTCGTCGAGTGCGCTGAGCGCGAGCATCTCCCGATCCACGCGCGTTGCCGCGAGTCCTTCAAGGAGCAGTACGCCGTCCGGAATGGCGCCGGCCTGCGTCTCGGTTGCCGAAGGCTCGTGGACAGCCGCATCACGCGACGCGTAGCGGTCGCGCGAAAGTCCGAAGCGCGGGTCGACCAGACGCTTGGAAGCGAATGGTGATTCGAATCGACTGAGTCCCGTATAGCGGCGCGCGGCGCGATCCGCGTCGCTGCGGTTTGACATCAACGCACAGCGAAAGCCTCCGTAGCCCGTGCGCGCACTGATCGTAGCGGCCACCGGGTCGTGTGCGAGAGCCTGCTCGACATACAGCTGCCATTCGAGGCGAGTGGGAGGCGCGTCCAGCGCCGCTCGCGCCGCCTCCACGGTCGAAATGACGGCTTGGCGGTACGACAGCGTTGCACCCGAGCGCTCACTTGGCACTGTGTCGTTTGCACCCATGGCCCGGAGTGACCACTCCCATCGCGTTGCGCCACCGGGCAGATTAATCCGCTGCGCGACGACTTGATGTGGCCGTCTGTCGATAGAAATCGGTCCTCCCCCCTCAAGCGCCCAGAGTTGATTGGTCGCGCACGTCTTTTCGATTGCCGGAGCGCGGCTGTGCACCGCCGCCAAGACCGCTGACGTGGGAACAGGCCCTCCATCTGCCTGAACGCATGCGATGAGTACCTCCCGCACAACATCGTCCGGGTAGATGCCGCGACGCTGCACATCCGCGGGCGCTCGTGGAGAGGCGTACACCGCCTGCTTCCCAAAGCGACCCACGACGACAAGCCGCCCCTCGTGCGCGAGCGATGCGACGTGTGTTGAGAAGTTCGCGGGCACCAGCGCATCCTCGAACAATTCCCAGTGCCCACGTGCCTCAGTCGAGGTCAGACCGCGACCCAGTGACACGCCGGCACGGAGCCAAAAAGCTTCGATCCGCGCCAAAACGGTACCAGAAGGCACATGATCCAGCTCACGAGCCAACGCGCTCGTCACGCGACCGCCTGACCTGACTGCGAGCTGCCGCCGCTTCCACGCTTGGCTTTTGGACTGATGCGCGCCACGCGAGGTGTCTCCTTGTTCAACGCATTGAAGCAGTAGATGAATCGCTCGAGGTCGAACGGAGTCGTCTCGCGCTCCAAGATCATCTGCTCCCGGGAGTGCGAATGCTTTCGGCTCGCCTCGTAGAGCGTGGCGAAATACCAGCGACAGTGATTCGTGATCTGACGCATCGACAGCTGGCGCGCACGCACCACCTGCGTACGGAGCAGATTCAGCCATTGCTCACGGCCCATATCCGCGATGGCAGCAGAGAAGCCTGGAAAGATGGTCTCATAGGCGGTGGCCGCCTCTTCAGCCGTCAGGCCGTCGACCGCGACGAATCGTGCCCAACGCCCGTTGACATCGTCCGTGCCTGCGAGCGCATCCGCCAGCGCCTGGGTGCCGACGAGGAGCAACGCCCGGCGCGGCGTCTCCGTACTCTCGCCATCATCGCTCCCTTCACCCTCACCGCCGGACGGAAGCAACCGACGCGCGAGCTCGATGCCGGCTTCGGTTGCCGTTTCCATCTCGTCGATGATGATGACGTGATAGTGCTTCAGCGCCAGGAGTGCGGAGAGGCGGCCGATGAGCGTGTCATCGTCAATGCGAACGCCGAGCTCGCGATCCCGGAAACCCTTCACGAGCGAGTGGATCATCGTGAGCGCGCACTCGCGCACCGTACGTCCCGTCAGCCGCTTCACATAGAGCACGCGAGTGATCGGGTGGTCCGCAGGATTCAAGTCGAGGGCCTTCCCCTCCGCTGCCAGAATCGCACGGCGGACATATCGCACCGCGTAGGTCTTCCCCACCCCCTTCGCCCCGGTCAGCACGACCGCCTGACTGAGCGCGCGGGCCGTCTTCATTGCTTCTGTCGCGTCGACTACGGCCTTGATCGGCACGAGTGGGATGGTAAAACGTTGCACGGCGTAGGCGACGTCCTTGTCCATCTCGCCAAGACGGACCACAATGGCGGGGTCAAGGTCCTCCTCATCGGCCACATGGAGATCGGAATGCGCGTGCGGGTTCATCGTCATCGAACGAGTCCTCGGTAGAGTGAAGTGCTCATCTGAGCGGGCAGGCGGCCCGTCATGACGCACACCGGCGGTACTGGTCAGCGAAGTCGTCGACGAGGTTGATCGTGAGGTTGACGACATTCGAATGCGGTGACATCGGAGGCGGGCGCAGGTCCGCCGCTTCCCCGTCCGTGAATGGGCCCGTTGCGGCCGCAGCCCCTTCCATCGTTGACGGTTCGTCATTCACCGTGCGAATGGGGGCTGGAGGTCGCGATGACGGCGCTTCCACCGCCCGAGCCACCGCTCCCGTCACGCGGGCATCGTGTTCGATTTTCGCGTCCATGCTCGCGCGCGACTGGGCGACTCGATGGCTCACCCGCGGCCGGGCGTCCTGCGTGTGCGTTCGCTCATGCGCCGGCAGCGGAGCGTCTGCGGGGCTCCGGACGGGTCCCGAGAAGATTTCGTCCCGTGTGCCGACAGGCCCGGGAGGTGCATGCTCCGGCGCCAAGGGCAGAGGAGCTCCTTGCGCATCGTCCCCGACGCGCGGCGGAGCATCCTTGGCTCGCTCGTTTTCCTCGCGCCGCGCCGCCTCGTACTCCGTCGCCTGGACTCGGCCTGCTTCTGCCGCGCCGACGCCGTGCCTTGCATCGTGCTCGCGCTCCCAGATCGTCTTGGCGCGATCAGAGTCCGCACGCGCCTGAGCGCGCTGCTCGCGCGCGGCGCGCTCGGACGCATGCTCATCGCTCCAGTACATGTCCTTGGGCGGCAGAAGGTGCGTCTCGTGTCCCACCCGTACGAAGAGGAACCGATAGAACGGATCCACCTTACACGTGACCGTCGCATCCAGCTGATACCGGATACCAGCTTCGCAGAGAACAGGCTCAAAAAGCGTGGACACCCCGCCGTGCTGAATCTCGATGCCGACCTCCTTTACAAACGCCGTACGAGTCTCGAGGAGGGCGAGGATGTCGTCGCCACGTCGCGCCGTGTGTGGCATGAACGCTCGATAGCGCTCACGAGGCGTCTGCCCCGTGATACGATTTCGCGTGTCATTCCGGCGCTGCACGATCTTGTCAAACTCGAGCCGGCTTTCTTCGAGTGTGGGGACGTGCTCAATGGCCACCGCATGACGCTGCGGCTCCGGTGAGCCGACTGCGGCACCTGTGGTGCGCTTCCACATCTCGTCCTTCCACATGGGCGCCGGTACATCGTGATCCATGTGTCCGGACATGCCCCAGCACATGCGCTGGACAATGCGGTTCGTGATCTCGATGTCACCGCGATTCTTGGGGCGTCGCGTGGGAAGCTGCGGGGTGTGGATCAGCGTGTCGATGACGGTCCCGTCGCGACGCGGGATCATGTGCGTCTCGGGCTGCTCATCGTTCCCATAGAAGGAGTCGCCGTGGATCGTGAGCTCTTTGGCCACAGACTCAAGCGTCCCACGGAGATGCTCATTCACCGCGTGCCGGTCCCATCGGAGCTGGCGACAGAGCTTGCCCGAGAGACCGTGCGTCCCGGCGGTCGCCAGACCGGGAATGGCGGCGGACATCAGCGCGGCAATGACGTCGTCACTATCAAATCCTGTCGTGCACACGTTGCCGTCCATATCGCGGCGCCGCGCGGGGTTTGAGACTGAGTAGCCCAACACCGCCCCGCTCTTGTAGTCCAGTACGACGATGATCGCAGGGCGAACGAACACCCAGACGCCCAACTGGACGATGAGCACCTTGTTGATCCATGGCGCGTCGAACGCATCGACCGTCCAGATGTCGTGCGTGTGCTTGCACGCGACCGTCGCGTGATAGGTGCCGTGCAGTTCGCCCGCGCGGCTGCCGAACGCGGCGGAGGTCCGCGCGCCACGACCGATCCGATGGATGATGCCCTTGAAGCGCTCGTAGCCGATTTCCTCGCCGATCCCGCTCTCACGAATCCAATCGTTGATCTCGACCAGGAGTTCGGTCATGGGAGCATGGACGCCGCGTCCGAGTGCCAGCGTGTTGATGCGCTCAAGCACCTGCGGATGCGTATGGCCGCACAAGCGACCACGAGGCTTCGGGTAGTAGTCCTGGATGGACTGTTCTCCTTTCTCGTAACGAGCGCGAAGCGCGTGCAGCCATGAAGCAGAGACGGCCAGTCCGCCACAGGCTGTCTTGTAGGGCTCACTCAGGAGCAGTCGCGCGATGTGCCGGTATGAGAGACCTTCTCCGACCATCGTATACGTGAGCTGCGCAAGAAACAGCGTGGCCTTCGCCGTGGCTTCAGCGCTCTCCTCGACCTGGGTCGCGGCTGCGCGGACACGAGGTGTGTACGTGCCCACGCGCTTCGGGATTCGATGGGACTTGATTGGCATCGGCTCGCTCTTCCCGCCTCTGAACTGGGCAGGCCGTCTAGGTAGTGGCGCGCGTCAGATGACGCACGCCTTCTAGGTCTAGGGGGAACAAATCGAATTTGTGCAAGACAACAAATCAACCGATTGTCGGCAGATCGTCTTGCCAGCGCCGAGTCATGCTCGGCCGCCGGTTCGTCCTCAAGTGAATGCAGCCGTCACTGATTATAGACGAGATCGCGCCACCCCCGACCGCGAGCCTCGGCGCTGCGAACTGCGCGTTTCGCGCTAGATCACGATCTCGAGACGGCGCGGGCCAAGCGGGCGAGCAACTTCCTCTCTGCTTGGCATTCCGCCGTGATCAGTTCCTGGATCGACCCAGGCACGTCGACCGCCGCGGAGCGCACCGCCTCGAAGAATGGCCGGACATCGCTTGGGTTTACAGCCGCAAGTTCCCGAGCGGTGTTCATCACCTCGTCCGCGAATTCGCCAGCAAGCCGCTCCCGGGTGCTCCTTCTTGCGCGGGCAGCGGCACGCAGTTCCGCGATCACCCCTGTGAGCGACGAATCAAGGGCGAAGGTCGTGGAGATCCTTGAATGAACTTCGCTCCCCGAGTGCCTGGCCTTCCCCTCCCCGTTCCCAGCGCGCTTTGTGCGCGCGGATGGAGAGGTTATCGCAGAGCGACGCATATGCCGACTGGCTTGAGGAGCGAGAACGTGAACCCGATCTGATCCTCAGGGACGCGCCGACCGCTCGCCAAAGCCAACGAGGGTTTCGCGTTCGCTTTCCGCTGGTCAGATGCCGGCTTCAGCTCCGAAACGTGTGCCGACGCCGATCTTCCCGACCGCTTCTGGCAGGTTGATCACCTCAAGCCCTTCCCGAAGCTTCTCAGTATCCCTCACGAGAATCTGCCTCGCGCAGTCCAAGCAGTAGTGCTTCCAGCTACGACCA
>JBBQDT010000064.1:0-22856 GCA_038319955.1 Gemmatimonadales bacterium
CACGGGACTCGCCTACGCCAACGCCTCAGCCGCACCCGCCGCCGAGGAGGTTCATCGGGTCGGGCACTTCGCCGCGCAGGCGGACGGGCGAGGCGCTGATGCCGCAGTTGCCAACGACCACCGTCGTGACGCCCTGCGAAAGCTTGGGCCACAGCTCCGGCGTGCGAATGACGGCGATGTCGTCGTGTGTATGCACGTCGATGAAGCCGGGGCTCAGCATCTTTCCAGCGGCATCGGTTACGTCGCGTGCTGCCCAGTCGCGCAGGCTCCCCACGGCGACGATCCGCGCGTCGCGCACGGCGACGTCAGCCCGATGCACCGGGCCGCCCGTGCCGTCCACCACCTGTGCGTTCACGATGAGCGTATCGCATCGATTCATGGCGACCCAACGTAGCGGCAGAGTGAGGTGAGGTCTATCCGCGCGCGCGGCTTTGGTGCAGCGTTGCGCCCATGATTCACGGCAATCTTCTCCTGGCGTACGCGGCAGCGGCGATCGTGCTGCTCGTGATCCTGATCGCGAAGTTCAGGCTCAATCCCTTCGTCACGCTCGTCGTGGTGTCGCTCGCACTTGGCATGGCCGTGGGCATGCCGATGGGCACGATCGTGAAGTCCTTCGAGACGGGTGTCGGCAACGCGCTCGGGCACGTGGCGATGGTCATCGCGCTGGGCGCGATGCTCGGCAAGATGCTCGCGGAGTCCGGCGGTGCGGACACCATCGCGCAGACCATGATCCGCGTGTTCGGTCCGCGCAACGTGCACTGGGCCATGGGGTGCGTCGCATTCGTCGTCGGACTCCCCGTCTTCTGGGACGTCGGCTTCGTCCTGCTCGTGCCGATCGCCTTCACGATCGCGAAACGCACGGGTGCGTCGATCGTGCTCGTCGGCATCCCGATGGCGGCGGGACTGAGCGTGGTGCACGGGCTGTTCCCGCCGCATCCCGCCGCGATGTTCGCCGTGACCGCATACAAGGCGGATATCGGACGCACGATGCTCTACGGCTTGGCGGTGGGCATTCCGACAGCCGCGCTGGCGGGGCCGATATTCGGGAAGCTCGTGTCGCGCTACGTGATACCGACGCCGAACACGGCGTTGATGAACGCGCTCACCGACGCGCCGCGACGCCAGGCACTCCCGGGATTCGGCATCACGATCGCCACGATCCTGCTGCCCGTGGCGTTGATTCTCGTCGGGAACTGGGCCGATGTGCTCGCGGCGGACGGGACGATGCCGAACAACGTGTTGCGGTTGGCAGGCAATCCTGTTGTTGCGTTGCTTCTCGCTTTGTTGCTGAGCTTCTACACACTGGGCCACGCCTGCGGGTTCACGCGGGAGGACATCCTCAGGTTCACCAGCGACTCCGTGGCGCCGATCGCACTCGTGACGCTCGTCGTCGGCGCGGGTGCCGGCTTCGGCCGCATCCTCATGGACAGTGGCATTTCGGCTGCCGTGATCGGCGTCTCGACCAACGCCCATCTCTCACCCCTCGTGCTTGGCTGGCTGGTCGCGGCGCTGATCCGCGTCGCCACAGGATCAGCGACGGTGGCCATGACCACGGCGTGCGGCATCGTCGCGCCATTGGCAGCGGCGAGTACTGGAGTGTCGCCCGAGCTGATGGTTCTGGCCACGGGCGCGGGCTCGCTGACGCTGTCACACGTGAACGACGGTGGGTTCTGGCTGGTACAACAATACTTCGGACTTACCGTGACCCAGACGTTCAAGACATGGACCGTCGCCGAGACGTTGATCTCGGTGATCGGCCTGCTGCTGACGCTTGCACTGGGGACGGTCGTGTAGCCTGTCGACGCTGCCTGCTGCAGCCGGGATGCGTCAGGGAAATGAGAAACCGAACGTCTCGAGAAGCCCGCGATCCCGCATGATCGATACGAGCTTGCTCCCGTACTGCGGATCGGTCGCGTAGATCCCGGTGAGGGCGTTGGCGAACGCAATCGGGTCATTCGGCGTCTCCAGCGACTTGGCGTAAATTTTCTTCCCGTTGATGGTACGGTTGCAGATGAGTCGGGCGTGATCCGCAAAGCACGCGGCCATGGACTCGTATCGTCGAAACGGCTGCTGCACCTTCACCGGCTTTCCGTTCACGAACTCCGTCGTTTCCTTCATCACGAACGGCTCGCCAGCGCGCGCCTTGATGCCGAAGTAGTTGTTGGCGTCGCCCATGCCACTGCGACCCCAGTTGGACTCGAGGAGGAACTGGGCGACAGTCACGGGGGTGAGAGCGGGCGGATAGTCTTCCACCTGCTGCGCTGCAGCTTCGGCGGCGTCGGCGGCCTGCTGGAGAGCCGTGAGCTTGACGGCCTCGAGGTTGGCGTTCTTTGCCGCGATGAGCATGGCCACGTGATCCTCCGGGGCGCGCGTGAGGTCCCGAGAATATCATTTCCTGACCGATTGTGCACGTGGCCCTTGCTGTGCGTCTTGAGACCATTCTTCGCATACCCATTTGGGCTTTAGACGCACTCAGCAATGGCTGACCGTAGCACGGGTACTCATTCACCAGACACCGCTCCCACTGCAGATGCAGTGTCGCGAACGTCGGAGCACGCCGTCATCGACGCGGCGAACTTCGCGCAGGCCACGGCGGACGGAGCGCAGATCAGCGAGGGGGACGGACTCTATCGCCTGCTTGTCGAGAGTGTCATCGACTACGCCATCTTCGCGCTCGACACCGAGGGGCGGGTGATCAGCTGGAATCCTGGCGCGCAGCGGTTCAAGGGCTATCAGGCACACGAGATCATCGGCAAGCACTTCTCCGTCTTTTACACCGAGGATGAGAAGTACACCAAGCCCGCGTGGGAGCTCGAGACAGCCGAGCGCGAGGGGCGCGTCGAGGATGAAGGGTGGCGCGTCAGGAAGGACGGCTCGCGGTTCTGGGCGAACATCGTGATCACGGCCCTGCGCGATGCTCGTGGTACGCTCGTGGGCTTCGCCAAGGTCACCCGTGACCTCAGCGAGCGACGAGCGGCCGAACTGCGAGCGATCGCGGCGGCCCGGCGACTCAGCCAGGCCGAAGAAGCCAATCAGGTCAAGGCAGCGTTCCTCGCCGCCATGAGCCATGAGCTCCGCACGCCGCTGAATGCCATCGGCGGGTACGCCGACCTTCTGCTCACCGGCATCGGTGGCGAGCCGTCTTCGACGCAAAGCAAGTACCTCGAGCGCATTCGCCGCAGCCAGCAACACCTCCTCGCGATCATCAATGACATCCTGAACTTCAGCCGCGTCGAGGCGGGGAAGCTCGAACTGGAGGCCGAGGCGGTGTCGCTCCAGGCGGTGGTCGATGCCGTGGTGCCGATGATCGAGCCACAGGCGGAAGCGAAGCGCTTGCAGATACGTCTTAGCTCGTTTGCCGACGCGGTCGTCTCGGGTGATCACTCGAAGATCGAGCAGATCCTGGTCAACTTGCTCTCGAACGCGGTGAAGTTCACCAATCCGGGAGGTACGATCTCGATCGGGTGCGAGAAGCGCGGCGACTGCTTCGAGCTGAGCGTGCGCGACACAGGCATCGGGATACCGCAGTCGGAGATCCACGCCATCTTCCAGCCGTTCGTGCAGGTCGGCCGTTCTCTGACGAGCCGTCAGGAGGGCACGGGGCTCGGCCTCGCCATCAGCAGCGGCCTCGCGATCGCCATGGGCGGCGAGCTTCGCGTGGAGAGCACGCTCGACGTGGGCTCCACCTTTACGCTCGCGCTTCCAAAGGCAAAATCGGCATCGGAGTGACGACGATCACTGCGGTCCGTCGGCGTCGCGGCAATCCTACATACCATGCGGACCGACGACGGTTTCGTGCATGCGTGGACGATTCAGGCGGAGATCGGCGAGCCTGAATGGCAGGCACTGCGTTCCGATATCATCCTCGTGCTACGCGCTGCCAGCCACCAGCTCGAGGCGAACCGTTCCAGCCAAGACCTGGCGCTATTGCGCGGCCCCGAAGGGCTCGGGCACCTCGAGATCGAGGCCACCCACATCGCCTTCAATGGCAACGTGTTTCTCGGCCAGGCCGGCGATGCGTTTTCCGTCGAGCGTCTTGCGCGGCACAACGTCATTGCGCGCGTGGGTCGCGCGGGTGGACGAAGATCGGTGCGTCGCTGCGACACGTGCGGCCATCCCTACGACCTCGCGGTGTGCGCTGCGCTCCTCGTTGTAATGCGCCACCTCGGGGATAGCGTGCGCGTCGGGACGTCCGGCTCGCTCAGGGGGAGTTGGGGTCGTGCCGCCACGCTGGTGCGCGCGTCGACCGGCGAGTGCGGCCAGCTGACCCAGCTCGAGAACGGGATACTGCGCTGGATCGATGCGCCGGCGCGTAACGTCGATTCCTTGATGCGATCCAGCGCGTCGTAGCGTACGGCACCACCCGGACGACCTGCGTAATCGCCATCGGGTGGATTCACGAGTATCATATCCGAGATGACGCACCGCATGGTTGCCGCTCTCGCGATTGTCACGTTCTCGCTCATGGCGCAGCGCGCTATTGCGCAGCAGCCTGCCCGCATCGAGGGTGTGTTGACCGACAGCACGCGCAACAGGCCCCTCTCCGACGCCACCGTCGTCATTACGCGACTCGAGCCGGCGCAGCCGGAGTTCGTGCGAACGCTCGTCACAGATAGGGACGGCCGGTACCAGCTCGACAGCCTCATCGCCGGACGCTACTCCCTGTGGTTCAGCCATGCGACACTCGACTCGCTCGACCTGCCCGTCGCGGCACGCGAGATCGTCGTCGCCGCGGGCGACCGTGCACGAATCGATTTCGCCATCCCCTCCGCGTCGACCCTGCGGCGGGTTGCCTGCCCCGGCATTCAACTCGATGCGGGCACTGGAGCAGTCATTGGAACGGTCATGAATGCCGACTCGAACCGTCCGCTCGTCGGCGCATCGGTCGTGGTGAACTGGAACGAGATTGCAGTCGACAAGACGACCCTGCAGGCCGCGACTACAGCACGGACGGGCAGCGTCCGTGTCGACGCCGATGGGATCTATCGCCTGTGCGGCGTGCCGGCGGGCACCTTCCTCGTGCTGCAAGTCCAGTCGGATGGGCGGGCGGGGAGCGCGCTGCAGACAGAGGTCTCCGACAGCGTGGGCTTCCGGCGATTCGACCTCTCCTTCAGCCCGAGCGCGTCGCGTGCATTGATCAGTGCGAATGCAACCGCCGACACTGTGCTGCCGCCACCGCTCACCGGAACTGCCGCGCTCACTGGCACCGTGCGCAGCTCGACCGGTGTGCCCATCGCCGACGCCGTCGTTCGCGTCGACGACGCGGCGGGCTCGGCGCGCTCCGACTCGCTTGGCCACTTCAGGTTGAATGGACTTCCCGCCGGCAGCCAACTCGTCGAGGCGCGCAAGCTCGGCCACTTCATCGGCCGCCGCGCCGTCGAGCTGCGCAGTGGACGCACAGTCGACGTCCAGCTCTCGATCGATCGCATCGTCTCGCTCGACTCCATTCGCATCGTCGCGCAGCGCACGCGCTATCGCGAGTTCGAGCAGAACAAGCGCTCGCCGAACGGCCGATTCCTCTCCGAGGACCAGATCGCGGACCGCCATGCGTTCGACACAAGCGACCTGCTGCGGGTGGTTCCAGGGTTTCGCGTAACCGGACTAGGCTTCGATGCGAAAGTCGTGAGCACGAGAGCAGGCAAGCCGTGCCCACCGAATGTCGTGATCGACAACTTCCCCAATCAGGACATCAACCTCATCCGCCCGATGGACATCGGCGCGATGGAGATCTACAACGGTCTGGTTGGCGGTCCGCCGGGCACCAATCGCGGTTGCGGCGTGATCGTCATCTGGACGAAACGGTGACAGCGGCAGAATGGCGGAACGACTCGAGGAGTCGTCCCGCCATTCGTATGCGATCTACGCTACCGGCAACAGCGAAGGATCAGATGTCCAGGTTCGACGCGAACTTCGCGTTGTCCTCGATGAACTGCCGACGCGGTTCCACCTCGTCGCCCATCAGCTTCCGGAACATCTCGTCCGCCGTGACGGCGTCCTCGACGTTCACCTTGAGCAGCGTGCGCGTGTTCGGGTCCATCGTGGTGTCGAACAGCTGATCGGCGTTCATCTCGCCGAGACCCTTGTAGCGCTGGAGGTTGATGCCCGTCTTGCCGTCGGGCGACATGCGCTTGGCGATCTCGTCGCGCTCCTTCATGTCGTAGGCATAGTACGCTTCCTTGCCCTTCGCCACGCGGAAGAGGGGCGGCTGCGCGATGTAGACGTAACCGGCCTCGATGAGCTCCGGCATCTGCCGGTAGAAGAAGGTCAGCAGCAGCGTGCGGATGTGCGCGCCGTCGACGTCGGCGTCGGTCATGATGATGACCTTGTGGTAGCGGGCCTTGTCGATCTGGAACTCGTCCTTGATGCCGGTGCCGAGCGCCGTGATGATGGTGCGGATTTCCTCGTTGGAGAGCACCTTGTCGATGCGTGCCTTCTCGACGTTGATGATCTTGCCGCGGAGCGGAAGGATCGCCTGGAACTCACGCTTGCGGCCCTGCTTGGCAGAGCCACCGGCCGAGTCACCCTCGACGAGGTAGATCTCGCAGAGCGCGGGGTCGGTAAGTGAGCAGTCGGCGAGCTTGCCCGGCAGGTTGCCCACGTCGAGCGCGCTCTTGCGACGTGTGAGGTCGCGCGCCTTGCGTGCGGCTTCGCGCGCGCGTGCCGCCGACATCGCCTTGTCGATGACGATGTTCGCCGTGCGCGGATGCTCGTCGAGAAACGCAGCGAGCCATTCGTTGACGCACGTCTTGACCGCCGACTCCACTTCCGAGTTGCCGAGCTTGGTCTTCGTCTGCCCTTCGAACTGCGGCTCGTGCACCTTGACCGACAGCACCGCCGTCAGGCCTTCGCGTACGTCATCGCCAGAGAGGACGGTTTCCTTGTCCTTCTTGGAGAGCGACGACTTCTGGATGTACTGGTTGATGACGCGCGTGAGTGCGCTCTTGAAGCCGGTGAGGTGCGTGCCGCCTTCGTGCGTGTTGATGTTGTTGACGAAGGAGAAGACGGTGTCCTGATAGCCATCGTTGTACTGCATGGCGAGCTCGATGCCGATGTCGTCCTTGATGGTATCGAGGTAGACGACTTCATTGTGCAGCGCCTTCCGGCCGGTGTTCAGGTGCTGCACGAACTCGCGCAGCCCGTTCTTGGCGAGGAAGACGTCCTCCTTTTCCTGATCGGCGCGCTCGTCCTTGAGCGTGATGGTCACGCCCTTGTTGAGGAACGACAGCTCGCGCAGCCGCGAGGCCAGTGTGTTGTAGTTGTACGTCAGCTCGGTGAAGATCTCGTGGTCGGGCTTGAACCACGTCTTCGTGCCTGTCTGTTTCTTCGGCACGTCGCCCAGGACCTTGAGCTTGGTCTGCGTGGCGCCGCGCATGAAGTCCATGTAGTACTCATGGCCGTCGCGCTTGACCCACACCTTAAGCCGCTCGGAGAGCGCATTCACCACCGACACGCCCACGCCGTGCAGTCCGCCGGACACCTTGTAGGAGTCCTTGTCGAACTTTCCGCCGGCGTGGAGCACCGTGAGCGCCAGCTCGACGCCGGGGATCTTCTCGATGGGGTGGATGTCGACCGGAATGCCCCGCCCGTTGTCTTCCACCTCGACGGAGTTGTCACGGTGGATGATGACCGTGACGCGGTCCGCGTAGCCCGCGAGCGCCTCGTCGATGGAATTGTCAACCACTTCGTACACGAGGTGATGCAACCCTCGCTCGGACGTGGAGCCGATGTACATGCCCGGTCGCTTGCGGACTGCCTCGAGACCCTTGAGCACCGTGATCTGGCCCGCGCCGTACTCGTTCGTCGCTGCCTTATCGTTCGATTTCGTCATCAACTCCACTCGAAAATGTGCCGGAAAACGCTACCGAAGAGAGGCCGAAGGCAAGTCTCTCCTACAGACCCGCAAATGTACGTATTTTTGAGGGTTTTTGCAAGGGAAATTACGCGCCGTAACGTATTACTCCACAACGCGTTACGACACTGGCAAATCCGATGCATGCAGGCGGACGCCCGGGCGGCGGAATTGAAGCGCCGAAACCGCCCGGAACTCCCTCACAAAATTGCATCACCCGCGCTTGATCAGCCACCGGATCTTCTTCACCGCGATCCGGTCCGGCTTCGCATTCAACGCATTCAATAACTCCGGCTCCATCATCGACAGCTCCATCATCCACGCATTCGTGGTCACGTGCACGAACAGCGTCCCATCCGCGGCGATGGATTGCGGCTCCGTCACCTGCGCGATCTGCGCACCAACAAGCACTGGCCACTCCGGGATGATCCCCGCTTGCTCGACGCGCCCGGCAATGCCCGCCCGTTGCAACACTCCCGCGAGCACGTCTCCAAGCGCGGCCGGCTTTTTCTTTGCCGGGCTCATGCCGCTCCGGCGTGAACTTCATCCGCCGCATCGGCGGTGATGATCCCGTCCGCAATATGCCAGCGCGACAACGCCGTGAGCGCCGGAGGAATGTCGCTCTCGCGTGGCACGGTCAGGACAGTTTGCCCCATCTCCTGCTCGCCGAGCAGCTCGAGAATCTTCGCCGAGCGATGCACGTCGAGCTCCGCGAATGGATCATCGAGCAACAGCATCGGCGCCACGCCCAACCGCTCACGCAACGTTTCCCCCTCGAGCAGCCGCAGCGCAATCGCTCCGGTCCGCTGCTGCCCCGCCGAGCCGAACGACCGCAGTTCCCGTCCGCCGAGCGACAGGGCGAGATCGTCGCGATGTGGGCCGGTGTGGGTGATGCATCGTCGCACGTCCAGCTGCCGCCGCTCCTCCAGCCCGCGCAGCAACGCCTCCTTCACGTCGTCGAGCGTTCGGGCCGTCGGCTCGAGCGACGTCGCATAGCGCAGCGACACGTCCGTCTGCTCCCCGATCGCCGCGCACACGATCGCGAACCGCGGCGCGGCCCGCTCCGCCCACCGCACCCGCTCCAGCCACAACACCGCACCATGTTCCGCGAGAGGCGCTTCCCACACGGCAATGCGCTGCTCGGCCTTCGTACCAGCAGACTTCATCGCATCGCGCAACGCGGCGTTGCGCTGTGCGAGCGCGTGGCGGTAGCGCTGCAGTGCTGCGAGGTACGGTCGCGACGACAGCGCGAGGAGGATGTCGAGATATCGCCGTCGCGCCGTGGGGGCGCCCGCCACGAGCTCGACGTCGGCCGGCGAGAAGAGCACGCAGGGCAACGCTCCGAGTGCGTCGCTCAATCGCTGCGGCTCGGAGCCGCCAAGCTTCACGCGCTTGCGCTTGCCCTGCCGCTCAAAGCCCGCGGAAATTTCGTAATTCACCCCGCCATCGGCGCGCGCCGACAGGTGAAATCCCGGCGCGCCGAACCGTACGATGTCGACGTCCCGCGCGCCTCGCACGGAGCGCAGCAAGTGCAGGTAGTAGATGGCCTCGAGGAGGTTTGTCTTGCCCTGGCCGTTATCTCCGATCACGACGACGCCCGCCCGCGGAAGGTCGAGATCGAGGCGAGCAAGGTTACGGAAGTCGCGTAGCGCGAGCGATCGCAGCACGACGCGCGCGATGGCCCCGCTCATCAAGTGCCCGTGAATGTCGCCGTGCGCTTCTCGAGGAAGGCGCACATCCCTTCCGCCTTGTCGGCCGTGGCAGACAGCAGTCCGAAGTACGAGGCCTCGAGCGCGATGGCATCGTCGAGCCCCATGTCCAGTCCGCGATCCACCGCCTCGATGCACTGCGCGACGGCGAGCGGCCCGTGGGCGAGGATCGTGGTGAGCATCGCGCGCGAGGTATCGATGAGCGACTCTGCACTCACGACGCGATTCACCAGCCCGATGCGATACGCCTCGGTGGCGTCGATCATGTCGCCGGTGAGCAATAGCTCGAGCGCGCGTCCCTTGCCGACGAGCCTCGGCAGCCGCTGCGATCCGCCGTAACCCGGCACGATGCCGAGCTTCACCTCGGGCTGCCCGAACTTCGCCTTCTCGGACGCGATGCGGATGTGACACGCCATCGCGAGCTCGCACCCTCCGCCCAGTGCAAAGCCGTTCACTGCGGCAAGGGTGGGCTTCGGTGACGTCTCGAACTGGCGAAACGTGCGCTGTCCGCGCTCGGCCCGCGCCTTGCCCTCTACTGCGGTCTGGTCCACGAGCTCGCCGATGTCCGCTCCGGCGACGAAGGCGCGGCCCGCACCGGTAAGCAGCACCGCACCGACGTCCGTGCGGCCGACCGCCTCCGTCATGGCCTGCCCGAGCTCCGCCATGAGCGCGTCGTTCAGCGCGTTCAGCTTGTCGGGACGATTGACCGTGATCGTGGCGATCCTGTGCTGGACGTCGAAAGTGAGATGCGAATAGGACAAGGGAAGACGGGAAAACGGGAAGACGGGAAGACGGGAAGACGGGAAGACGGGAGGACGGGACGAAATGAAGGGTATTCCCGTCAACCCGTCATTCCCTCATCCCGTCATTCGAAAAACAGCCTCCGTACCAATATCCGACAATCTACAAAGCGGACCACCTTTTGCCCTCCAGCTCGCCATGGCCGAATGGATCAACCGAGAAGGTAGCAAGACAAGGTTTCGATATCTGCGAAAGGGCAACGCGCCTGTGCGCGACGAGCGCACACTCGATCGCATTCGGATGCTCGCCGTTCCGCCTGCGTGGACGAACGTGCACATCGCAGCGAGTGCGAGCGCGGAGGTGCAGGCGTGGGGGTTCGATGCCAAGGGGCGAAAGCAGTATCGCTACCACCCGAATGCGGTGGCACGCGGGCAACTGCGCAAGTATTACCGCGTTCGCGAGATGGCAAAGGAGCTCCCCGCATTGCGCAAGCGCGTGCGGACGGATGCGGCGTCGCGCACCCCGTCGAGGCGTGCCGCAGCCGCGTCGGCCGTGCGCCTCATCAGCGAAAGCTTCTTCCGCGTGGGCGGCGAAAAATACGCGACGGAGAACAAGACCTTCGGCATCGCCACACTGCGCAAGCGCCACGTGCAGATTGCCGACAGCAGTGCGGTGTTCAGCTACGTGGGCAAGAAGTCGGTCAAGCAGCGACAGGTCGTCGCCAATCGGGAGCTCACGCGCCTCGTCAAGCGACACATGGAGACGCCCGGCACGCGGCTCTTTCGCTATCAGGAAGGCCGAAAGTGGCGTGACCTGACGGCACGCGACGTGAACGCCTACCTCCACGAGACGCTTGGCGTCCCTTACAGCGCGAAGGACTTTCGCACCTGGGGCGGCACGCTTCGCGCCGCGACGGTACTCGCCGAGCTGGGACCCGCCGACTCGCCAAGGGAAGCGAAGCGGAATGTCGCCACGACGATGCGGTTCGTTGCCTCGGAGCTCGGGAATACGCCGGCCATCTGCCGCTCGTCGTACGTGCACCCGATGGTGATCGCCCAGTACATCGACGAAGGTGAGACGATCAAGTTGCCGCCGCACCATTCGCCGGCGACGGGTTTGAACGCGCATTCGCCGGAAGAGCACGCGCTCATCCGCTTTCTCGATGCGCACTTTCCCGAGCGGCGGCGAAGCAAGCGCTCGAGCGACTGACGGAGTGGCTCGGCTGCTGTGTCGCGGGTAGCTTGACCGTAACGTGACCACGCCCTCCATCGACCTGCCGCCCGAAACACCGCCAGCAGCCGACTCCAGGACTCCCACATCGTCGCGACGCCCGTTCGTCTCGCGCGTTGCCCTGCTCGTGCTGCTGGCGATCGGCCCGCTGCTGCCCACGTTGCGAGCGCCGTTCGTCTACGACGACACCACGATCATTCGCGACAACGTACTGCTGCGCGGATGGAGCGCCATCGTGCACGTGTGGTCGCAGCCCTACTGGCCGACGGAAGGCCCCGATGCCCTCGGGCTCTACAGGCCATTTCACATGGCGTTGCTGGCCACGGTGTGGAACGTCACGGGTGGCTCTGCGCACTGGATGCATGCATACGCGCTCGTCCTGGCTGCGCTCGCGACGCTCGGAGTGTGGTGGATGTTGCGCCGCGGTGCGGGCGTCGGCGCGGCACTCGTCGCCGCCGCGTGGTTCGCCACGCAACCGCTGCATGTCGAAGCGATTGCCAGTGTCGCGAACAGTTCCGAGCTCGTGATGGTGATCTGCACCGTCGCACTGGTCTGGGCCATCGGCTCCACGACCCCCTCACCTGACGACACCCGACGCGACGTGCTGCGCGCACTCGGCATCGGATTGCTGGCGGCCGCGGCCATCGGTGCGAAGGAGTCGGGACTCTTCGCCGTGCCGCTCGCCGCGCTGACCGTATGGGGATGGCGACGCGAGCGCACGGAGACGGTACCCGCCTTCGTGCGGAAGAACGCGCGCGCCTGGCTGGCCGCGCTCGTCGGCGTGTCCGCGGTGTTGATGGCGCGGGTGGTCGTGCTGGGAGCCCCAGTGTCGCATGCGTCCATCGCGGCGCAGGGGTTGAGCGCACTCTCCGGTCGCGCTCGCGTGGAAGTGATGCTCTCGTTGTGGCCGAGAATCGCGGCCATGCTGGTTTGGCCAGCGGCACTCTCGCCGTTCTATGGACCGACCATCTTTCCCGCCCACCGGTCCGGGCTCGCGCTGCTCAGCATCACCATCGTCGCGGCCGTGACGGCTATCTGTGTCGTGATGGCGCGGCGAGGTGAACGCAGACCGCTCATCGCGCTGGCCTGGGTGGTGTTGACCTACTTCCCCGCGTCGAATCTCGTCGAGGCCACCGGACAGATCCTCTCCGATCGTACGCTCTTCGGCGCGACGGTCGGAGTGGCGTTCGCCATCGCGTGGAGTCTCGACCGGCTGCCGCAGTTCGAACGCCGGCTGGCCATGGTCATGATCGCGATCGTCATCGGACGTGCGATGATCGTTGGCACGCATTACGCCATCGCATGGACGAGCCATCGGTCGCTCTGGCTCCGGTTGGCCGAGTCACAACCGAACGAGCACCTGAGCTACAAGCTGTTGGGCATGGACGCGCGCGCTCGCGGCGACACTGCGCGAGCGGTGGAGTTGCTCGAGCGCGCGTTCGCCATGGCGCCGACGGATCGCCAGCTGCGTTTCGAGGTGGGGCAGGCGCAGTACTCTGCCGGTCGTTTCGGTGTGGCGGCGACGACGTTGGCGCCATTGCTGAAGGACAGCGACGCGCGCGCCGAGCCTGGCTTCGTCGCGTTGTACCTCGATGCGGTGGGTCGCGCACGCGGGCCGGAGGCCGTTGTTCGCGCGGCGTCGCTGCTGCTGCACTCCGAGACGGCGCCGGTGGCGGCACTCTTCCTCGGTGTCGCCCTCGAAGCGTTGCAGCGTCCCGCCGCTGCAGACTCCGCCTATGCGGCGGGACTCAAGCGCAGCGGCGGCGACACGGCGTTGCTGGCACGGCGCGAGGCGCTACGCGCTGCGCTGGTCCGTCACTAGCGCGGCGCATCTCGACGCACAGCGAAGCCAGCCCGTCGTCGTATCCGTGTAAATCCGGCAGTTCTCCGTCCCAATCCGCGTGAGCTGTAATCGGTTGTGTCCTTCCGTTCTCTTGTGGTCCTACTTGGTCTTTACCGCCGGCAGCAGCGTGAATCGCGCATAGTTATCGCGGCGCAGGTAGAACCGCGCCGCATCGCGCAGTTGTTCTCGCGTGACCCCATTGACGAGCTCCGGCAGTCGCAAGAAGTCGCGCTGATCGCGACCGTCCTCATCGGCATCGACCATCGACGAGATCCACGCGCCGTTCTGGCGCAACGCTGTCTCGTGCGAGCGCAGCGGAATCTCCTTCACCTTCGTGAGATTCGAGTCGCTCACGATGCCCGCCTTCACACTGTCGATCACGGCGAACACTTCCTTCACCAACTCATCCACCCGCTCCGGCGCGCTGCCGAACGAAAGGGTCATCTCGTAGCGCTCCGTGGGGATGTTGTGACACGAGCCGCCGACGCTCACGCCATACGTGCCACCCTTGTCCTCGCGCAACGTTTCGCGGAGGCGGATGTTGAGCAGGTCGCGCAGCGCGCCGAGCACCACGCGGTTCGCGTAGCTGTACGTGCATTCGCCGGTGAAGACCAGCTGCGTTTGCGCCTTGGCCTCCACCCCCATGCGCACCGTCTTTTCCACCACCCCCGTGGGCGGACGAATCCCGACGTCGCGTGCCTTCTCAGTCCGGTGGAGCGCCGGCAATGAGGCGAGGTAGCGTTCGACCAGCGGCCGCACCGAATCCGGCGTGAAGCTGCCCACCAGTAAGAACGTGAACGCGCTGCCGTCGGCGAAGCGATCCCGGTAAATCTCGAGCGAGCGTCGGAGGTCCACCGAGTCGAGCAGTTCCGGCGCCATGATCTTCACGCGCGGATGATGCTGTGCCATCGTCACGGTGATCGTATCGTCGAACACCGCCTCGGGCGTGTTGCGCTGATTCGCCAGCACCGAGCGCATCTGGTTCTTGAATGCCAGAAACGCGCTCGAGTCCACGCGCGGTTGCGTCATGCGCAGCCACACGAGCTGGAACATCGTCTCGAGATCCTTCGACGACGCGGAGCCCTGGACGGCCTGCGTGCTTTCATCGATCGACGCGCGCACACCGGCGCGCTTGCCCGTGAGCTTCTTGCTGAGCGTGATCTGGTTGAACGCGCCGACGCCGCTGACGCCAACGACGACGCTGCTCAGGTCCGCATTGATGACGTCCCTGTCCGGCACCAGCGATGCACCGCCCGGGCTATAGGCCGAGAACAGCACTTCATCTTCCTTGAAGTCCGTGGGCTTGAGGAGCACGCGTGCTCCATTCGACAGCTTCCACTCGAGTATGCCGGTGCCGTCGATGGTGCGCTCCGAGATCACCCTGCCCGGCGTGGGCGGCACCGGCACGAGCGGCGAGTCGGAGGTCGAGTCCACGAACGCCGTGAGCGAGGAGCCCTTGGCCTTGTCGAAGACGGCGCGCATCGCCTTGCTGCTCGGTACCTTCACGTCCGGCTTCTCCGGCGCCGCGACGAGCACGACACGGTTGTTCGGTGTGAACGAGGACCGCGCCAGCGCATTCACGTCGCCGAGCGTGATCGTCGGCAACAGTTGTTTCGCGAGGGCTTGCTGGTTGGCGATGCCGATGATGGGAGCGCCGGTGAGTGCCGCGTTGGCGTACCTTCCCGCGAAGACCGACGAGTTCGTCTTCGCACGTTCGGCGTACGCCTGCTCGAGGCTGCGGAGATAGTTGGTCCGCAGGCGATCGAGCTCCGTCTGCGTGAACCCGAAGCGGGCAATTCGCTCGGCCTCGGCGAGGAGGGCCTCGGCGGCGCTCTCGAAGCCGCTCTCCTTCACGCCGGCGTAGAGCTGGTAGACGTCCTTGGTGCGAACGAACGAGCCGCGGCCGGAGCCGGCGTAAGCGAACGGTGCGTCGGGACGCTGCGAGAGCTCGCTGAAGCGGGCGTTCACCATGCCGTCGTAGAGCGAGGCGATGAACTGTCGTCGCATATCGGCGACGGTGCGCGTGCTGTCGCGATCCTTGAGCCAGAGCAGCGCGACGGACGCGTTGGGATACTCCTTGTCCGTCTCGATCGAGACGAGCGTCTCCGCGTGATTCGGCACATTCGCGTACGTGCGAGGCTTTGGCTTCACGGACGCCGGAATGCGCGAGAATCGCTCGCGGATGGATGCTTCCATCTCCTTCACGTCGAAGTCGCCGACGGCGACCACGGTCATCAGCTCGGGGCGATACCAGTCGCGATAGAACTTCTGCGCCAGCGCGGCCGGAAACGTCTCGAGGTTCTCCTTGGTGCCGATGGGCAGGCGAGTGGCGTACCTCGAGCCGTGCAGCATGACGGGGAACTGCTTGTTCTGCACGCGGGTCTCGGCGCTGAGACCGGTGCGCCATTCCTCGATGACGACGCCACGTTCCTTCTTGAGCTCCGCCGGATCGAAGGTGATGTCGTGCGCCCAGTCCTCGAGGATGTCGAGGGCGGTGTTCACCAGCCGCGCGGTGTCGGTCGGGATCTGAAGCTGGTAGACCGTCTCGTCGAACGACGTGTACGCGTTGAGGTCGGCGCCGAAGCGTCCGCCGGACCGCTCGAGGAAATTCACGATGTCGGCCTTCGGAAAGCGCTTCGTGCCGTTGAACGCCATGTGCTCGACGAAGTGCGCGACGCCGCGCTGGGCGTCGTCCTCGAGAATGGAACCGGCATTCACCACGAGGCGAAGCTCGGCGCGCTTCAGCGGCTGCGCGTTGCGACGAATGAGGTAATGGACCCCGTTGGGGAGCTGTCCGCGGAGGACTGCTGTGTCCACCGGTAGTCGCGCCGACAGGTCAGGAGACTGGGCCGCGATCGGGAGCGCGGCGATGAAGAGCACCGCGAGACGCGGGGTGAGTCGCATGTTGTGTGTCTGCAATGATGAGAATCGGGCGGTGGCTGGCCTGGCATCCGACCCGCGCCAAGTTGTGAGGATGTCGGCTAACTTTCCAGTATGACGGTCGTCGAGGCGGTGCGGTGGTCGGTCGGAGGAGACGCGGTCGATATCATCGATCAGCGCCTCCTTCCGACCGACCTCGTGCGTCGCGAACTGCGCACGGTGGATGATGTCTGCGATGCGATCGCCACGCTGTCCGTCCGCGGCGCGCCGGCCATCGGCATCGCCGGAGCGATGGGACTGGTGGTCGCCCTGTCGCGAAACACGGACGACTCGCGCGAGCACTTCGTTGCTGCTGCCGAGTCCCTGTGCGAGCGAATCGGGAATGTGCGGCCCACTGCCGTCAACCTGCCATGGGCCATGGAGCGAATGTGCCGTACCGCTCGTATTACCCCTGGACCATCGGCAGAGATCCTCGATGCGCTTCGCGATGAAGCCACGGCGATCCTCGATGAAGACCGCGCAATGTGTCGGCGCATCGGGGAGCACGGCCTCGAGTTGCTTCCCGATACGGCCAGCGTGCTGACGCATTGCAATGCTGGGGCGCTGGCAACCGGTGGGGTCGGTACGGCGCTCGCACCGATCTATCTCGCCGCGGAACGGGGGCGCCGCGTGCATGTGTTCGCCAACGAGACGCGGCCACTCCTCCAGGGTAGTCGGCTCACCGCGTGGGAGCTCACGGAAGCCGGAATCGACGTCACCGTGCTCGCCGACAACATGGCGGCCTCGCTGATGCGCGACGGTGCGGTGGATCTCGTGATCGTCGGCGCCGATCGGATCGCCGCGAATGGTGACGTCGCCAACAAGATCGGCACTTATGCGCTGGCGATCGCGGCGCGCCATCACGCCATCCCCTTCTACGTCGCGGCGCCGACCTCCACGGTGGATGCAAAGACGGCGAGCGGGAGTGACATCGCCATCGAGCACCGCGATGGGGATGAGCTGCGCGAGTGGAACGGGACGTTGATCGTCCCGCCCGCGGCGTCCGTCTACAATCCGTCATTCGACGTGACGCCGGCCGAATTCATCACGGCGATCATCACCGACGAGGGCGTCATCCGGCCGCCCTATGCGTTCGTGGCGAGCGGGCACCCAGACCGGATCGGCGGGTAGAGAGCAGATGGCCCGTTCGTCCTCACGCGCCCCACTCTCGCTCGCCCGTGCGCTCGATGCGCACTGCGGTCGGCTGGCGGCGTGTCGTCGCTGCAACCACGCGCCGGGAGTGGTGCCCATCGTCTCATCGGCGCGCGCTCCACGTGCGATGCTCGTGGGCCAGGCACCTGGGCAGACCGAAATGGGTGGCGGTCGCCCCTTCGCGGGTCGGGCAGGGAAGACGCTGTTCCGCTGGCTCGCCGACGCTGGCCTCGACGAACCCACGGCTCGCGAGTGCCTCTACATCTCGGCCATCACGCGTTGCTATCCCGGGCCGCATCCGAGCGGCCGGGGCGACCGCGTGCCGTCGCCGGCGGAACGAGCGCGGTGCGGCGACTGGCTCGGTGACGAGCTGCGGATCATCCGTCCCGAACTCGTCATTCCCGTCGGCCGCCTGGCGATCGACCGTTTTCTCGGCGCGGTGGCATTGGATGAAGTGGTGGGCCGGGAGCACGACGTGCGACACGAGGGCGGGTGGTCCGTGGTGATTCCGTTGCCGCATCCGAGTGGTGCGTCCAGCTGGGTGCATGGCGCCGGTCATCGCGAGTTGCTGGACCGGTCACTCGCGCTGATTCGGCAACGTCTCGCCAACAACCGGCATCAAAGGACGGTGGCCTGATGCGTGGGCTGTGGCTGGTTTTCTCGCTGTACCCGGCAGCTCCGCCAGGCGATCGGTGGCTGGGCGAGGACAAGATCAAGCATTTCTTCACCTCGGCGTTCGTGCAGAGCATGTCGTACGGTGCGCTTCGGACCTCGGGGCTGGATCACGGTGCGGCGCTGGCGGGGGCTTCCGTCACGACCGCCGCCGTCGGGGTGGGCAAGGAGTGGCACGACCTTCATGTGAAGGGGGAATTCAGCGTGCGCGACCTCGCCTGGGATGCGGCGGGTGCGGGCGCGGTGACCGTGCTGCTGGTCCGCACCCGACGTTGAAGGCGTAGGCGAAACCCTTAGCTATGCGAGCCTTCGCCATCGTTATATTGGCTGAGGACAAACCTCCCTCCGCGGGGCCGCTGGTATGACATCCGCTCGAACGAAATTCCTCATCGGTGGTGCCCTGGTGCTTGGCACGGCTGGGTATCTCATGGCGACGTCCATCAAGGACACCGGCATGTACTATCTCACACCCACCGAACTGGCCACGAAGCTCACGGCCGATCCGTCGTTCCGGAACACCGGTGTGAAGATCGGTGCGCGTGTGGTGCCAGGCTCCATCCAGCGCATCCCGGGTGGCAAGGAGTACGCATTCAACGTCACGGATGGCGCGAAGGCGTTCCCGGTGGTGTATCGGGGCATCGCGCCGGACACGTTCACCGACGGCGTGGATGTCGTCGTGGAAGGACGGATGGGTGAGGACGGTACCTTCCACGCGACGACTTTGCTGGCCAAGTGCGCGTCGCGCTATGAGAACGCGCCAGGCCAGCCGGGCGGTGAAAAATACAAGCAGACGCCGGGCTACAAGGCGGGAGCGCGGGCGTGATCCTCGTTGGCGAGTTATCGCTGTGGGTCGCGCTGCTCATGACGGGTTGGGCGGCGGTGACGTCGTTCGCCGGCGGGTCGCTGGGTCGCGAAGATCTCGTTGCGAGCGGTCGTCGCGGCCTGTACGCGACCACCCTCATGATCATCCTCGCGTCGATCGGCCTCTGGACGGCCCTCCTGTCGCATGACTTCTCGCTGACGTACGTGGCGTCGCACACCAGCGCGAACATGCCGAAGATCTACGTCTTCACCGCGTTCTGGGGCGGCCAGGCGGGGTCGATGTTGTTCTGGGCGCTCATCCTGTCCTGCTATTCCTCGATCGCCATCTGGTCGGTGCGCGAAAAGGCTCGTGAGCTTGCACCCTGGGCCTGCGGGACCCTCGCCCTGATCCTGCTGTTCTTCATTGCGACGACCTGCTTCAAGGCGAATCCCTACGACCGCATGGCGTGGATTCCCGCCGACGGGAAGGGGATGAACCCGCAGCTCCAGAATCCGGGGATGGCCATCCATCCGCCGAATCTCTATCTCGGCTACGTGGCCACCGCCATTCCGTTCGCATTTGCGATCGCGGCCCTCATCACGCGCAAGCTGGACGCGTCGTGGCTGATGGTGGTGCGTCGCTGGTCGCTCATCTCCTGGTTCTTCCTCACCGTGGGCATCACGCTCGGCATGTGGTGGGCGTACGTCGAGCTGGGATGGAGCGGCTACTGGGCGTGGGACCCCGTCGAAAACGCGAGCCTCCTGCCCTGGCTCACGGGCACGGCATTCCTGCACTCCATCATGATCCAGGAGAAGCGCGGGATGCTGCGGAAGTGGAACGTGGTGCTCGTCGTCACGACCTTCCTGCTCGCCATCTTCGGCACGTTCCTCACGCGAAGCGGCATCGTCGAGAGCGTACACTCGTTCGCGCAATCGCCGGTGGGGGCATGGTTCTCGACGTTCTTCTTCGCCTCCACCGCCGCGACCATCTACCTCGTCGCCACGCGGCTGAAGGACATGCAGGCCACCGCGACGCTCGAGAGCATGATCAGTCGCGAGGCGGCGTTCCTGTACAACAATCTCGTGCTTGTGGGCATCGCGTTCTCCGTGCTGTGGGGGACGCTGTTCCCGATCCTCAGCGAGTGGGTGCGCGGCTCGAAGATCACTGTGGGTCCGCCGTTCTTCAACACGGTGAACGTGCCGCTCGGACTGCTGCTCCTGGCTCTCACCGGCGTCGGTCCCCTGATCGCGTGGCGCAAGGCCTCGACGTCCAACCTGAAGCGCCAGTTCGCGGTACCGGTGTTCCTCGGGCTCTTTGCCGGCAGTGCGCTCATCGCGCTCGGCATGCGCAACGGCCACGCGATCGTGGCGTACACGCTGGCCGCGTTCGTCTCCGGGACGATCCTGCAGGAGTTCTACAAGGGCATCGGCGCGCGCCGCTCCATCCATGGTGAAGCGCTGCCGCTCGCGACCGTTCGTCTCATCGCACGCAATCGCCGCCGCTACGGTGGCTACATCGTGCATGCGGGCATCGTCATCCTCTTCTCCGCGTTTGCTGGTCTCGCGTTCAAGAAGGATCACGACGTCCAGCTCAAGGCGGGCGAAACGAAGGAGCTCGTCGATCCACTCGGTCATCGCTGGCGCTTCGTGAGCCAGGGCATCTCGACGTCGGAGACGCTGAATCGCTTCGTCACTGCCGTGGGTCTGGAGGTGTTCCGCGACGGTGTGCCACAGGGGATTCTCACGAGCGAGAAGCGGCAATACTACGACAGCAACAAGCAGCCGCAGTTCGAGCCCAGCACGGAGGTCGGCATCCAGTCGTCGGCGAAGCTCGATCTCTACGTCGTGCTCGCCGGCGTTCGGGAGGACACGGCAGAGCTGCGCATCAGCTTCAACCCACTCGTCGTCTGGGTGTGGATTGGTGGAATGGTCATGGCCATCGGTGGTCTCATCGTGATGTGGCCGCAGGCGGAACGTCGCCGAGCGCCGAGCGGGTACGTCGCCACGCTGACGCCACAGCACGAGCTGGCAGAAGTGCGTTGATGAAGCGTCGGGATTTCCTCGCCCTGTCGGCACTGGGCGGGGCAGGGCTCCTCGGAGCACGGTCGCTGCATGCGCAGCAGGGCGCTGCGCCGGCCCAGGGCACTACGTCGAACCTGTTCGACATGGACCAGGACGCGGCGAAGACGGTGCGTCGTCCGGCGAAGCCTGGTGCCACAAAGTCGATGTCGGACGAGGAGCGCGACGCGCTCGAGCGGCAGATTCGCTGCCAGTGTGGCTGCACGCTCGACGTCTACATCTGCCGCACGACGGACTTCAGCTGCCAGGTGTCGCCCGCGATGCATCGCGACATCATCTCGCTCGTCGAAGGCGGCTATTCGGCAAAGGAGATCGTGGATGCGTTCGTGACGACGTATGGCGAACGTGCGCTGATGGCGCCGCCGCGCGCGGGATTCAACCTGGCCGGTTATCTGATGCCGTTCGCGGTGCTCGCCGCCGGCTCCGTCGTGCTCACGGTCGTGCTGCGTCGAATGCAGAACAAGGTTGGCGAGAAGCGCGAGACTGCGGTGGCGTCACCACGCGAGACGATCGGTACGTCCGACGAGCTGGCAAAGCTCGAGGCGGCCGTGCGCCGCGACGAATAGTGATGCCGCTCGCGATCGGCACGCTGCTCGCCATCGGCGCGCTGGTGTTCGTGCTCTATCCGCTGTTTGCCGGACCGAGCCTGATCCCATTCCGCGCACCACAGACGGCGAAGCAACTCTCGGGCGCCGCCGAGCAGGAGGCGGTCGTCGCATTGCGCGAGATCGAGTTCGATCGCGCCACCGGCAAGCTTTCCGATGGTGACTACGACGAGCTGCGCGCTCGCTACACGGAGCGCGCGCTGGACGCGATGCGGCTCGGCGCGTCGGCCGATGTGCCGGACGACGCCGTGGAGGCCGCGGTGCTGGCGTATCGCTCGCGTCTCAAGGCGTGCGCGAACTGCGGTCCGCGTCCCGAGCCGGATGCGATTTACTGCTCCAACTGCGGTCACTACCTCCCCGGTGCGTGTGCGTCGTGTGGCCATGCGGTGGACGAGCCGGCGGCCGCGTTCTGCGCCGCGTGCGGACGGCAGTTGGCTGCCGCGTAGCGGCGGACCGGCTTGGCGCGAGGTAGGCCAGCGCGGACGAACACGCGACGGGTCCCGAGCGCGCGATGAGGGCGAGAAGAACTCGTAACTGGCAAGGGGCGCCCTGATGCGGGGCGCCCCTTGTCGTTCATGGGTCGGTCGCCGACCTACCGCGACGCCGACGCGAGACGCCGGATTTCGCTGGCCATTGTACTAACGCGAGCACCGTCCCTCGCACCGGCGACATCCCTGTCCACCTGCTGCGCGAGTGCGTTCAGCGCCGTCGCACGAGCAGCGCCCGTCTTCATTTCCGCGATGTCGAGCGCGGAGGTGATCGCTGACGTTCGCTCGGACGCGAGCCCGCGGTTCCGCACCAGCTGGTCGAGATACGACCGCACGACGACGAACGCTGGCGGCCACGTCATCTTCGGCTGGCTCTGCGGGTTGTAGTCATCGAATCGGACCAGCTTCGCCGCGGCAATCTCATTCGCCGACAGCTGTGCGCTCGGCGTCAACTCCAGGATGTCCATGCCGCGATCGAGTTCCGACGAGAAGATGAACCCGTTCCAGTAGTACGCGCCCCACGAACCGCCGATGGTGTTGCCTCCGCCTCGGACCTCGGGTGTGCCCGGGGGTGGTTGCGGCCCGTCGATCAGCTTCGGCGGATTGATGGAGCCGCGATCGAAGTACCCGATCTCGATGGTGCTGTCAGGGTTGGTGAAGTCCATGATGTTCACGCCGCCCTGATACCACCCCTGCACGTAGAGGTCGCGACCCGGCACCGGGATGATCCCGCCGTTGTGCGACACGCAGTTCTCCTCGGCCGCCTGC
>JBBQDT010000065.1:0-22450 GCA_038319955.1 Gemmatimonadales bacterium
GGCGCCGCGACCCATGGACACGCCGCCGCTGATACGTTTTCGATCGTTCTTTGACGTCCCGAGCGAAGCGAGGGACCTGCTCTCCATATCGTCCGATACCACTGCGTGCCATATGACGATTGACGAGTTTCGCGAACGCGCAGAGCGCCACAAGGAGGAAGCCGGCCGCGCGCTGACTGCCTCGCTCGATGAAGACGCACTCGAAGCAGCCCGAACGACCGTATGGTCACGCTCGATTCAGCAAAGCTTCAGCAAGTTGCTCGGCGAACTTTCCGTGTCGGACAGGCCGGAAGCTGGTCGTGTTTTCAACGAGCTGAAGGCACATGTCGAGTCGCTGCTTGTTGAAGCAGCTGCCCACTTGGCCGTCCGGACTGGTGCGGCGCAAGCGGGAAGATCGCTCGACCTCACGATGCCGGCGCGCGAGCGCTGGCGTGGCGGCAAGCATCCCGTCACGCTCGTCATCGACGAAATCGTCGCCATCTTCCGCGAGCTCGGCTTCACCGTCGCCCTCGGCCCGGAGAGCGAGTCGGAGTGGTACAACTTCGGCGCCCTGAACTTCCCCGCCGACCACCCGGCGATGGACCTGCACGACACCTTCTACCTCGGCGAGGGTGCCCTCCTGCGCACGCACACCTCACCCGTGCAGGTGCGCACGCTGCAGAAATATCCGCCTCCCATCCGCATCCTCGCGCCGGGCACCGTCTTTCGCCGCGACCCGTTCGACGCCTCACACGCGCCGGCATTCGCGCAGATCGAAGGCCTCGCTGTCGACGAAGGAATCTCCTTCGTCGACCTCAAGGCGACGCTCACGCTCTTCGCGCGACGCTTCTTCGGCGGCAACCGGCGCATGCGCTTCCGTCCGAGCTACTTCCCGTTCACCGAGCCATCGGCCGAGATGGACATGGAGTGCGTGCTCTGCGATGGCGTCGGCTGCTCGGCGTGCAAGGGCACGGGATGGATGGAGATCCTCGGCTCGGGCATGGTGCACCCTTCCGTGCTCGAAGCGGCGGGCATCGACAGCGAGCGCTATACCGGCTGGGCCTTCGGCATGGGGCCGGGCCGCATCGCGATGCTGCGCTACGGGCTCCCCGACATTCGCCTCCTCTACGATTCCGACGTGCGCTTTCTCGAGCAGATGGCGGAATGAACGCATCCGTCTCGTGGCTGAACGCTTTCACCGACACGCCGAAGACGGCGGTCGAGCTGCGTGACCTCCTCACGGCGCACACTGCGACCGTGGAGGAGATGATTGCGCTGCGCGCCGACCTCGCCGCCATCGTCATCGGCAAGGTCGTCGAAGAGGCACCACATCCCGACTCCGACCATCTCCACATCACCAAGGTGGACATGGGCACCGGCGAGCTGCTCGATGTCGTTTGCGGAGCGCCAAACGTCGCCGCCGGCAAGTTCTACCCGTTCGCACCAACGGGCACGACGCTGCCCGGCGGCCTCACCATCCAGAAGCGAAAGATTCGCGGCCACACGTCGAACGGCATGCTCTGCTCGGCGCGAGAGCTCGGACTGGGCGACGAGCAAGACGGCATCATGGAGCTCGACGTGAACGTCGCTCCGGGAACGCCGTTTCTCAGTGCGTTGGACGTCGGTGACACGAAGCTCGTCGTGGACGTACTCCCCAATCGGCCTGACCTCCTGTCGCATCTCGGTCTCGCACGCGAAGTCGCCGCGATCACCGGCGGCGACCTGCACCTGCCTGACATCGGCGTGAGCGGCATCGAGATTCTCGAACCCAAGCGGTTCCGCCGCGCCGGCAATGCGGGCGGCATCGTGCTGCACCTCGAGGACGCACGCCTCGCGACGCGCTACATGGGCGCGGTCATTCGCGGCGTGAAGGTGGGGCCGAGTCCGCAGTGGTTGGTCGATCGGCTGGCGGCGGTCGGTTCGCGCTCCATCAACAACGTCGTCGATGCGACGAACTACGTCCTTCACGAGCTCGGTCAGCCGGTCCACGCGTTCGATCTCACGAGCGTCGATCCGGAGCCCAAGATGCCGGAGAAGACGATCGTCGTCCGCTCTGCGAAGGAAGGCGAGACGCTCGTTACGCTCGACGGTGTCACGCGGAAGCTGACCGCCGACATGACGGTCATCGCCGATTCGGTGAACCCGATCGCGATTGCCGGCGTGATGGGGGGCAAGGACACCGAGGTGGGTGAGCACACGACGGACATCTTCGTCGAGGTCGCGACGTTCGACGCGCCGCGCACTCGACGGACGCGGCGCGCGGCAGGATTGTCCACCGACGCGAGCTATCGGTTCGAGCGCGGCGTGGACGTCGGCGTCGCGCCGCGCGCACTACAGCGCGTCGCGGCACTCATCATCGCCCTCGCCGGTGGCGCCGTCGTTCACACGCCCGTTGACCTCCATGCTGGCGATGCTCCGCACACGCCGATCGTCCTGCGCACGTCGCGCGTGACACGAGTGCTCGGCGTAGCACTCGAGGCGGCTCGCATCGCGCATCTGCTCAAGAGCTTCGGCTGCTCGGCGGATGTGGAAGAGGGGAACGCGGCCATCCACGTGATTGCGCCAACGTGGCGGAGAGATCTGGTCGCGGAAGTCGATCTCATCGAGGAGGTGGCGCGGCTGAACGGATACGACGTGCTGCCCGACGCGATTCGTCCATATCGGCCCGGCACCTCGCACGACGCTCCGCTTTGGACGACGGCGGCGCAGCTGCGTGAAGCGCTGTCCGGCGCAGGCTTGTTCGAAGTACGCCCGATGCCGTTCGTCGCCGGCGACGATGAGCATGTCCGCGTTCTCAACCCGCTGGCCGAAAACGAAGCGCACCTGCGTCGCTCGCTGTTGGAGACGCTCGCGCGGAGGGCCGAGTACAACCTCTCGCACATGCAGGGCAACGTGCGCATGTACGAGATCGGATCGGCGTTCGAGAAGGGCGCGGACGCTTTACCGGAGGAGAGCATGCGCGTGGCGCTGCTGGTGATGGGCGACCGCGAACCGGCGCACTTCACCAACGCAAAGCCGGCGCAGATCGACGCCTGGGATGCGAAAGGCCTCGCCGAGCTGGTGGCGCGCATCGCAGGCCTGGGTGCAGCACGACTCGTGGCGAATGGCGCGGGCGACGATGTGCTCTGGGACATCGTCATCGGCGGCGAGATCCTCGGCCAAGTGTCGCGCGTATCCCTGGATGCGCCGGTCTGGGCGTCGCCGGCGTTCGGCGTGGAGCTCGTGATCGGCCGCATGCCGAATGGCGACATTGCGCCGCCTGGTGAGCACGCGCATGATGAACCCGCCACGCCGGCACCGCGCGCCGTGTCGAAGTTTCGGGCATTGCCGGTCACACCGGCGTCGGACTTCGACCTCGCGCTGCTGGTGCCGGACTCGGTGCAGGCGGAGGACGTCGAACGGGTGATCCGGACAGCGGCCGGCGAGCTGCTGGAACGGCTCGTGGCGTTCGACGTCTATGAGGGTCCCGGGGTCGACACGGGGCACCGATCCGTGGCGTGGCGGTTGACCTTGCGTCATCCTGAGCGCACTCTACGCGACAAGGAAATCGAAGGCCGCCGCGCCAAGATCCTTTCCGCGCTTCAAAGCGAGCTGCATGTCCGACAGCGTTCGACCTGAGACCGTCGCCTTCCGTGAGCTCGAGACGCTCGTCCGCCATCTGGGGGACGAGCTCGCTGGCTTTCGACGCCGAGCGCTGTTGGCGGAAGCCAGGGTTCGCGACCTCGAGGGACAGGGTCCGTCGCCTGTGATGAAGCAGCAGCGCGAGTTGTCCGATCAAGTGACAGAGCTCGAGCACGAGAACGCGGCGCTCAAGGCCCGACTCGATGCCGCCACCGCACGGACAAAGCAGATGCTGGACCGGGTTCACTTCATCAGACAACAGGCGCAAGGCGGAGGCGACCGATGAGCAGCGGCAAGAAGACGTCGGTCAAGGTGGAGATCCTCGGCGAATCGTACGTCCTGAGAACGGAAGCGGCGCCGGAGCACACCAAGGCGGTGGCCGAATATCTCGACAAGGCGATTCGGCAGATCCTGTCCGGCGGCGCGGTGATCGAATCCAACCGCGCGGCGATTCTCGCGGCGCTCCAGATCACCTCCGAGCTGTTCCAGGCGCGCGAATCGAGCGGCGCGTTGACGGGCGCCATGCAGGGATTGTCGGCCGACATGCGCCGGCTGCTCCCTCCCGCGAAACGGGACAGCATTTCGGCGAACGCCGTCGGCTGACCAAAGGTGTGGGTGAACGGTGACACGCTTGCAGCTTCGATGCGGCAGGCGTAACTTGAGTCCGTCGCCCGGCAGTTCCCGTAGGTTGTAGCGCCCTTTGTAGTTAGCTCGCTCCATGTCGCGCCCCACGTCGGCGCTGCATCGAGTGGAGGTGGCTGCGTGGCGGCGCTCCGCGGGTCCGGCGGTGGTATCCTTTCTCCCGCGGACGCCCGCGGTGGAGCATATATCGAATGGATTACATGGCAATCTTTGCCGCGTTGGGCGTGCTCGTCATCGCCTCGCCGGCATTTTTCTTTTTGGGCCGTACTTCAGGCACGGCAGCAGGCCGCAAGGCGGAGATCGATCGGCTGACTGCCGCGAAATCCACCGCCGAGGAAACTGCAAAGCGGATCATTTCCGATGCGGATCGAGAGGTCGAGACGCTGCGGAAGGGCGCCGTCATCTCGGGGAAGGAAGAGGTGATGAAGCTGCGGGAAGCCGCGGAACTGGATCTTCGCGCTCGGCGCGTAACGGTGGAGCAGGAAGAGCGGCGGGTGAGCGAACGCGAGAGCATGCTCGACCGCAAGCTGGAGCTCGTGGAGACGCGCGACCGTGATATCGGAAAGCGGGCGAGCGATTTCGGGCGTCGCGAAAAGCTCGTGCAGGCGCGTGAAGAGGAACTCGAGAAGCTCGTGGCTGACGAACGCCGCCGGTTGGAGCAGATCGCGGGGATGTCGGCGCAGGACGCCAAGAACGAGTTGATCCGCCGCCTCGAAGAGGAGGCACATGCCGACGCGGCCAACACGCTGCGCGAGATCCGTGAAACCGCCCGGCGCAACGCCGAACGTGAGGCGAAGAAGATCGTCGCGCTCGCGATCCAGCGTATTGCCGCAGACACAACGGCGGAGACGACGGTGTCAGCGGTGTCGCTGCCCAACGACGAGATGAAGGGACGCATCATCGGGCGCGAGGGCAGAAATATCCGCGCGTTCGAGCTGGCCACCGGCGTCGACGTGATCATCGACGACACCCCGGACACCGTGGTCGTGTCGTGCTTCGATCCCATTCGTCGCGAGGTAGCGCGTCTGGCCCTGGAGAAGCTCGTGTCGGACGGGCGCATCCATCCGGGCCGCATCGAAGAGGTCGTCAACAAGTCGAAGAAGGAAGTCGACGCGGCGATCATCGAGACGGGTGAGCAGGCGGCGTACAACACCGGCGTGCACGGCCTGCATCCGGAGTTGATCAAGCTCATCGGACGCATGAAGTGGCGCACGAGCTACGGGCAGAACATCCTGCATCACTCGCAGGAAGTCGCGCACCTGGCGGGCATCATGGCCGCCGAGCTCGGACTCGACGTGGCGATGGCGAAGCGTGGCGCACTGCTCCACGATGTCGGCAAGGTGCTGACACACGAGCACGAGGGCACGCACGTACAGCTCGGCGTCGAGATGGCGACCAAGTACGGCGAAAATCCGATGATCGTGAATTGTATCGCGGCACATCACGACGACGTGCCGCACGACAGCGAGGTGTCGGTACTCGTGCAGGCGGCCGACGCGATCTCCGGGTCGCGGCCGGGTGCGCGTCGCGAGGCGTTCGAGACGTACGTGAAGCGGCTCGAGGGGCTGGAGCGCATCGCATCGAGCTATCGCGGCGTGGAGCGCGTGTTCGCGATTCAGGCCGGTCGCGAGATCCGCGTCATCGTGGTGCCGGACGACGTGGACGACCTGCGCATGACGACCCTGTCCGAAGAGATCGCACGACGCATCGAGGCCGAGCTCCAGTATCCGGGGCAGATCAAGGTCGTGCTGATCCGTGAGACGCGGGCGGTAGACTTTGCACGCTGATACTGTCGTCGGACGGGCGACGTCACCCGCGAGCGGAGGCGGAAGCGGAAGAGCAAAAGCTGCGGCGAGCGCCGCAGCCAATCTCATAGACGGTACCGCCCTGTCCAGGATCATCCGGGCTGAGGTGGCAACGGAAACCGCTGCGTTGCGTGAGCTTGGCGTCACGCCCGGGCTCACCGTCGTGCTCGTGGGGGACGATCCGGCGAGCGCCGTGTACGTCGGCGCGAAAGAGAAGGCGTCGCGTGAAGCGGGCATGGCCGGCGAGACGATCCGCCTTTCCGCCGAGACGTCGCAGGCGCAACTGCTTGCACTGGTGGAGCAGCTCAACGCCGACGACTCGGTCCACGGAATTCTTGTGCAGATGCCATTGCCGAAGCACATCGATCCCGATGCCATCATTCTCCACATCGATCCACGAAAGGACGTGGACGGTTTTCATCCCGTGAATGTCGGCAAGCTGCTCATTGGACAGAGCGACGGCTTTGCGCCGTGCACGCCGGCTGGCGTGCAGCGCATGCTCGTGCACTACGGCGTGGAGACGCGCGGCGCGGAATGCGTCGTCGTGGGGCGCAGCACCATCGTAGGCAAGCCAATGGCGGCGCTGATGGTGCAGGGGGGTGAGGGTGCGGATTCCACCGTCACCATCTGTCACAGCCGCACGCGCGACCTCGCGTCGCATACGCGGCGCGCCGACATCCTCATCGTCGCCGCGGGGCGCGCGCGCATGATCACCGCCGACATGGTGAAGCCGGGCGCAGTCGTCATCGACGTCGGCATGAACCGCATCGCCGATGCGTCCACGAAGAGTGGCACGCGCCTCGTCGGCGACGTGGACTTCGACGCCGTGCGACAGGTTGCCTCCCTCATCACGCCCGTGCCGGGCGGTGTGGGCCCGATGACCATCGCCATGCTGCTGCGCAACACGGTACGCGCGGCGCGTCGTACGCTGGCAGCTTGATGCGTCGCGGGGCCACGTCGAGGAGCGACATGCACGGCGACTCGCCGTCGTTGTTCGACGACGCGGTGCGCGAGGACACGTCGCTGCTCAACGATGTCGGGGAGCACTTTCCAGGGGCAAGTCCGCGCTCCGCCATTGCGGTCTCGACGCTGACGCAGACGGCAAAGGACATCGTGGAGGGTGCCTTCCTGCCACTGTGGGTGCGCGGGGAGGTGAGCGACTTCAAGTCGCATCGCAACGGCCATTGGTATTTCTGCCTCCGCGATCGCACGGCGCAGCTCAAGTGCGTCGTGTGGTCACGTGACCAGATGGGCATTCCCGCCGCCCCGGACGACGGCATGCAGGTGACGGCGCTGGGACAGCTCGGCGTGTACGCATCGCGTGGCGAGATGCAATTCACGATTCGCCGCATGGAAGCGGACGGTGAAGGCCTGTGGCGAAAGAAGCTCGAGGCGACTCGGCTCAGGCTCGAAGCCGACGGTCTTCTCGCGCCTGGACGCAAGCGTCCGTTGCCGCGTCATCCGCGCCGGATCGCGTTCGTCACCAGCTCGAGCGGCGCCGCGTTGCGCGACGTCATCGCGGTGCTGCATCGTCGCGCGCCAGGCATCGAGCTGGTGGTCGTCCATGCCGCCGTACAGGGTGAGAGTGCGCCGAACGAATTGTGCGCGGCGCTCGCTCGGGTGGCGCGGTGGGGGATGGCCGAACTGGTGATCATCGGTCGAGGCGGCGGGTCGCGCGAAGACCTGTGGGCGTTCAACGATGAGCGCGTCGCCCGCGCCGTGGCCGCGTGTCCGGTACCCACGATTTCCGCGGTCGGCCACGAGGTGGACATGTCGCTCTGCGATCTCGTCGCCGACCTGCGTGCAGCCACACCCTCGGCCGCGGCGGAAGCGGCGGCGACGTCGCACGAGGAGATCGTGCAATCGATGATGTCGCTGCGACGACGGCTCGTGCAGGCGGCGAACCACCGGCTCTACGAGCCGAAGGCACGCGCGGCATCGGCCGCGCACAGCATCGCCGCAGCCACCACGCAACACCTCCAGTCCAGAAGTGGTCGCCTTGGGGCGCTGGCGGGCCGTCTCCACGCCCTCAGCCCGCTGGCCACGCTCGAGCGCGGGTACGCCATCGCGCGTGACGCCGACGGACAGACCCTGGCCTCCGTGACCGACTTCAAATCGAAGCAGAGGTTCACGCTTCGCTTGCGCGACGGCGAGGTGGACGCCGTGGCTGGTGCGCGGCGCCCGATTGTGGAGCGCGAGCCATGACCCTCGAGCAGAAGCTGGAGCGTCTCGAGGCCATCGTGGCAGAGTTGGAGAACGAGGAGATCGACCTCGCGTCAGCCCTTGCGTTGTTCGAGGAGGGCGTGGCGAATCTTCGCGATGCCGCGGGTGCGCTGGCCGAGGCGGAAACGCGCGTGAAGAAGCTCACGGAGCTTGCCGGCGGGGCGTTCGTCGTGGAGGATTTCGAGGACGATGGCTGACGTCGCCGTGCGGGATGAGCCCGAGGAGCTGGCCCAGCAGCGCGAGGCCATTGGTCTCGCGCTGGCGGACCTGTGTGCTCGCAACCTGGGCGACGATCATAGTCCGGTGGGCGAGGCGATCCGCTACAGCCTGCTGGGCGAAGGGAAGCGGATGCGCGGGAACCTGTTTCTCAGCGCCTACCTGGCCTCCGGTGGGACCAGCGACGCTTCACCGCTTGCGGCGGCCATCGAGGTTGTCCACGCATATTCGCTCGTCCACGATGACCTTCCGTGCATGGACGATGACGATGTCCGGCGAGGGCGGCCCACCGTGCATCGCGTGTACGGTGTCGCTGCGGCGACGGCGGCTGGCTTGGCGATGGTGCCGCTGGCTGCCCGTAGCGCGGCGGAGGCGGCCCGCGCACTGGGCCTGGAGGATCTCGCCGTGGGGGAGATCGTGGGTGGCCTGATGCGGGCTTCGGGGGCCGGCGGGATGATCGGGGGCCAGCTACTCGATCTCGAGGGAGAAGGTCGTCCGCTCGCGCTGGCCGAGCTGGAACGGATCCATCGTGCGAAGACCGGTGCGCTGATCAGCGTCGCGGCCATGCTGGGTGGCCGTGCGGCTTCGGCGAGCCCCAAACGCCTCGACGCCCTCACCTGCTACGGTGACGCGGTCGGGTTGGCGTTCCAGATCGCCGACGACGTCCTCGACGTGACTGCCACCACGGATCAACTTGGCAAGACCGCAGGACGGGATCTGGCCCTGCACAAGAGCACCTATCCCGCCCTTCTCGGGGTGGATGGAGCGAAACGCCGTGCTGCTGCATTGATCGACGAAGGGTGTCGTGCGCTGAAGGCTGTGGGGTTGCTCACCCCCGCCCTGGCGCAGATTGCCCGGTTCTCCGTCGAGCGCACCTCTTAGATTCGAATAGCCGCCATGTCAATTCTCGATCGTATCCAGTCGCCCGCAGACCTGCGCCCGCTCACACGCGACGAGCTTCGCGCCCTCGCCGCCGACGTCCGAGCGCGCATGGTGGACGTGTGCTCCCGCACCGGTGGTCACATCGGCGCCGGACTGGGCGTGGTGGAGCTGACCATTGCGCTGCATTACGCCTTCAATACGCCGCGCGACCAGCTGGTGTGGGACGTGGGACACCAGGGCTATCCGCACAAGCTGCTCACGGGTCGCAACGGGCGGATGGAGACGCTGCGACAGGAGAATGGAATCTCCGGGTTCCTCAAGCGCACTGAGAGCGAGTACGACACGTTCGGCGCCGGGCATGCCGCGACGGCAATCTCCGCGGCGCTGGGCATGGCCGCGGCACGCGACATCAATGGCGAGGAAGACCTCAAGGTCGTCGCCATTCTTGGCGACGGCGCGCTGTCGTCGGGGTTGGCGTACGAAGGGCTGAACAACGCCGGACACTCGGACCGCGATTTCGTCGTCGTGCTGAATGACAACGAGATGTCCATCGCACCCAACGTCGGCGCGATGCACAAGTATCTCACGTCCATCCAGCGGAACCCGCTCTACAACCGCGTGCGCTCGAAGATCGGCGACATCGTGGACAACGCCGGCGCGGTGGGAACGATCGTGCGGAAGTGGGAAGAGAGCATGAAGTCCTTCCTCACGCCGGGCGTCCTGTTCGAGGAGCTCGGCTTCCGCTACTTCGGCCCCATTGACGGCCACGACATCGACGCGCTGATCGACACGTTCGCTGCCGTTCGTGAGATGGGCGGTCCGCGCCTCGTGCACGTCATCACGCAGAAGGGCAAGGACTTTCCGGCCGGCGAGCACGCCACGGGGGAGAAGTGGCACGCGCTTCCCCCAGGCCACGATCCCTCCACCGGCAAGCAGCGCAAGACGTCGGCGGCGAACGCTTCGTACACGGCGGTCTTCGGCAAGGGGCTCGCCGAACTGGGCGCCGAAAACCGGAACGTCGTCACGATCACGGCGGCGATGCCGAGCGGCACGGGGGTCGCCGCATTCGCGGAGGCACATCCGTCGCGCTTCTTCGACGTCGGCATCGCGGAGGGTCACGCGGTGACCTTTGCTGCGGGCCTCACCACGCGCGGGCTGCGCCCCGTGGTCGCCATCTATTCGACGTTCCTGCAGCGCGGCTACGACAACATCATCCACGACTGTGCCATCCAGTCGCTGCCGGTGGTGTTCGCGATGGACCGCGCGGGTGTCGTGGGCGAAGACGGCGAGACGCACGCGGGACTCTACGATATCGCGTACATGCTCGCCGTGCCCAACATGACGGTGACTGCGCCGCGCGACGGACGCGAGATGCTCGCGCTCCTGCGCGCCGGCATCGAGCACGAGGGCGGTCCCTTCTGCCTTCGATACCCGCGTGACGCTGTGCCGTCGGCGGTGCCGGACATCAAGGGCATCGCCGCGACACCGCATGCGACGTGGGAAGTGCTCCGCCAGGGGAAAGACGTGGCGATCCTCGCGGTGGGTACGATGGTGAACACCTCGCTCGATGCGGCGACGGCATTGGCGGGCGAAGGGCTCGACGTCACCGTGGTCAACTGTCGCTACCTCAAGCCGTACGATGAGGTGACGCTCGCGGCGATCCTCGCCGAGCATCGCCAGATTCTCGTGGTGGAAGAGGGAACGGTGATCAATGGGTTCGGCGCGTACATGACGACCGTCATCCAGCGGCACGATCCGGCCGTCCGGGTGCACGCCCACGGCGTGCCGGATCGGATCATCTACGCCGCGTCGCGCGCGAAGCAGCTCGCGATGCTCGGTCTCGATGCGGCGGGCATCGCGGAGCGCGTGCGCGCGCTCCACGAGAGCGAGGCGCTCACCGGGTGATCCGCCTCGGCGTCGCGGGTCATCTCGGCTACGACGGTCTCTCCGGCGTCCTCGCGACGCTGCAACGGCTCGCACCGACACTCGGCCTCACGCTCTCGTATGAGGCAAGCATCAAGGACCTCGCTGGTGACGGGGCGCAGCTCATCGTGCCGGGCGAGGTGGACGCGATGCTCACCCTGGGCGGCGACGGCACGCTGTTGCGCGCCGCGCGCATCGTCGAGGCGCATCCGGTACCGATCCTTGGCATCAATCTCGGACGGCTCGGCTTTCTCACCTGTTGCCCGGCCGAAGAGCTCGAGAACGCGCTCATCCGTCTCGCCGAAGGGTCGTACGTCGTCCAGACGCGGATGGCGCTGGATGCGCGCGTCCTCGACGTTGTGGGCACTGAGCGAGCGTCATGGCGGGCGCTCAACGACGTCGTGATTCACAAGGGCGGATTCGCGCGCGTCGTGACGATGTGGGTGCAGGCGAACGGCGAGACCGTCGCGCACTACGCCGGGGACGGCATCGTGTTCGCGACACCAACTGGATCCACTGCGTACAATCTCTCCGCCGGTGGGCCTGTCGTGTTCCCAACGTTGGAGACGATCATCGTCACGCCGGTGAGCGCCCACACGCTGGCGCTGCGGCCGCTCGTTCTGCCGCCCACCTCCGAAATCACCGTGCGGGTAGAAGATGGTCCCGACGAACTTTTGGTGACGGTGGACGGACAGGTCGGTGCCACCTTTGCTCTCGGCGAGACCCTGGTGGTGCGACGGTCGCCGCATCCCGTGCCAATCATCCGATTTCCGGAGTCGAGTTTTTTCACGACCATGCGCGAAAAGCTGCAATGGGGAGGCTTGCTCGAGCGGGACGAACGCACTCGATGCTGACTGAGCTACGGATCAAGAACTTCGCGATCATCGAGTCACTCACGCTGCCGCTGGCTCGGGGCTTCAACGTCCTCTCGGGTGAAACAGGCGCGGGCAAGTCGATCATCGTCGGCGCACTCGGATTGCTCCTCGGAGAACGCGCCAGCGCGGACCTCATTCGTACGGGTGCCGAGCGGGCGACGGTGGAAGGGGTGTTCGATGTGGCGGACCGTCCGGAGATCGCCGCGTTGCTCGACGAGCGTGGCATCGATGCGGAGGAGCCCCTCGTCGTACTGAAACGCGAGATTGCGGCGGCGGGTCGCACGCGCGCCTGGGTGAACGGCACCACCGTGAGCGCGACGATTCTCGCCGAGGTGGGTCGACAGCTCGTCAACCTGCACGGACAGCACGAGGCGCAGACGTTGCTCGAGGGGGACGCACAGCGCCGCATTCTCGACGCATTCGCTGGTTCCACCGAACTGTGCGCCGCCGTGCGCGACTCGCACGCCGCACTCGCGGCCGCGCGGCGCGACATCGCCGACCTCACGCGCCGTCGCGCCGACGCGGAAAAGCGCGCCGACTACCTGCGCCATGTCGTCCAGGAGATCGAGGGCGCGAAGCTCATCGACGGCGAGGATGTGCGTCTCGAGGACGAGGCCCGACGGCTCGAGAATGCTGAGGAACTGCGTGAGCTGGCGACGGGAATCTTCACGGCGATCGAAGGTGATGAGGACACCGTGCTCGTTCGCCTGGCTGGCGTCGAACGCCTGCTGTCGACGATTCAGCGGATCGATCCCACGTTGGCGCGGCTCCAGGAGCTGTACGACAACGCGTACTACGCACTCGAGGCGCTTGCGCGTGAGCTGAGCGAATATGAATCGGCCGTCGACCTCGATCCAACTCGGCTCGATGAAGTGCGACGTCGCCGTGATCTGCTGTTCAAGTTGACGAAGAAGTACGGCGCCACGCTCACCGATGTGCTGGAGCAGGGCACGAAGGCGCGCGCCGAGCTCGATCTGGTCGATTCAGCGGGACTCGACATCCGCGCGCACGAGGCGACGGAGCGATCCGCGCTCGCGGCACTCGGAGAACGATCGCGGGCCCTGACCACGGCGCGCACGGCGGCGGCGGATCGGCTGGGGCGTGCGGTGGATGAAGTGCTCCCCGACCTCGGCATGAACGACGGGCACTTTCATGCCGCCTTGCTACCCCTGCGCGAGATCGGTCCAGATGGCGCTGAGGCGGTGGAGTTTCGCGTGTCACTGAATGTCGGTCACGAAGAGCGCCCACTCGCCCGCGTTGCATCGGGCGGCGAGTTGTCGCGCGTAATGCTCGCACTCAAGACGATTCTCGCGCGACTCGATCGCGTGGGGACGCTCATCTTCGACGAGGTGGACGCGGGCATCGGCGGACGCGTCGGCCTTCAGGTTGGCGAGACCATGCGCCGCGTGGCGAGCTATCACCAGGTGTTCGCCATCACGCACCTTCCGCAGATCGCGGCGCGCGGACATCACCACATTCTCGTCAGCAAGGGCGCTCGTGGCGGTGTGACAACCGCGGACGTCGTGGTCCTCGACGGCGACGAGCGCGTCGCCGAAATCGCGCGCATGCTCGGCGGCGATCCCGAGAGTGAAGTCAGTCGCGCTCACGCGCGCGAGTTGCTGGAGAGCGCGGCGACGCTACCGGCCGATACGCCTGCCGCGGCGTCGAATCGCCAGCCGAAGCGGACGCGCAAGAGCTAGAACGGCAGGTCGCGCGTTCACGCTGGTCCGATGCGGGGCTCTCCCGACGTCTGTAGGGATTGTCCCTCTACCATAGTTGCCGGGGTGCGGACACCGTACAGAGGTGGTCGAGGCCGTTCTCGTTCACCAATGGATCGGAGGCAGTATGTCTATGCGTCGACTGACAATTCTCTTCGGCGTGTTCTCCCTTTCGGGCGCGGTCGCTCCCTTGGAGGCACAGCGCCCGGCCGGTGGCATGATGGGCATGGGGGCACGTCGTGGATATGACGGCGAGGGGCGTCATCGTCGTGCAAACGTCGCATGATTCCGTGACCGTCGCTGCGCTCCAGCAGCATGCGTCGGAAGTGACGGATCTCGTTCGCGGCGGCATGGACGCCATTCATCGGGCGATGATGCAGAACCGTGGCGGAATGATGCACCGCGGTATGAGCGGTTCTCCAGCGACGGCCAGCTCCACCGGGACTGGAGTCCATCCACCGAATGGCCACGCCGCGCCGGCGCCGAGTGCGCCATGACGCCGAGGACACCAAAGTTGACCTTCGACGTCGCTGCCAGGCGTGTGGACGCGCATGGCAGCACCGCCAGCTGCAAATCGGCCACAATCCGACTCGATACCGACCTGGCGGGTAACCCCGACGCTTTCAACCCGGCCGAGCTCGTGCTCGCGGCGCTCGCCGCTTGCATGATCAAGGGCATCGAACGCATCCAGCCCATGCTCGCATTTCAGCTGCGGGGGGTGGAGGTCCACATCCACGGCGTGCGACAGGACGTGCCGCCGAGGCTGGAACAGATTACCTACGAGATCGTGCTGGACAGCGACGAGTCCGACGCTCGACTGGCCCTTCTGCACGCGAACGTGAAGAAATACGGCACGGTGTTCAACACGGTGTCGTCTGGCACGTCACTCGATGGCGTGCTGCGCCGACGGTGACTATCCATTGCGTCACGCCGAGACCGAATGTTCAGAGAGCGAGAAGCTTTCGCTTGGCCTTGACCTCGGCCTCCAGCCGACTGCACATGATGTCGCACAGTTGAAAGACGCTCTTGTCCGCAAGCGCGTAGTACACGAAGAGGCCGTCTTTCCTGCGCGTGACGAATCCCATGTTGTTGAGGACCTGCAGGTGCTTGGAGACATTTGCCTGGCCCAGACCGCTCGCTTCCACGAGTTCACCGACAGACAGTTCGCCTGGGCGGAGCACATTCAAGATCGTGAGTCGCGCCGGTTCGGCGAGTGCCTTGAACCGCTCGGCAACGAGTTCGAGAACTTCCGGCGTGAGCGACGATGTGGAGGCAGGCATTGGCGTATGCGAGTTGTCGTGCGTGAGTGCGCGATACGATATATAGTTATATAGTAGTATAAAAGGTCTCGCTGCGATATGGCGAGACGGTCACCGTGGATGTGTTGAACCATGAGTCCGCCTTCTCGAGGGAGCAACCAGATGATAGCGCAGACGACGCCCTATGGCATGAGCACGACGATTCCCTTCCCACAGGCGATCGCGCTGGAGCGGACGCGGAAGGCACTCGCGACGGAAGGTTTTGGCATCCTCGCCGAGATGGACATTGCGGCGACGATGAAGAGCAAGCTCAATGTCGACTTCAGGCCGTACGTCATACTCGGTGCCTGCAACCCGGCGTTGGCCCACAGTGCCCTGCTGGAGGAGCGCGACATCGGGTTGCTCCTCCCGTGCAATGTCGTCGTCTATGCCGCGGATGAGCCAGGGCACAGTGTCGTCGTGGCCCTCGATCCCGTGCCGGTGCTTCTGCTCACCGGCAACGAGCGCATCCGCGACGTCGCCGAGGCAGTCAAGGACCGTCTCCGCCGCGCACTCGAAACGCTGGAGCGCGAAGCGGCAACGTGATCGGGGCGGCGCTTGGCGCCGTGGAAACCGCGCCGCCAGCGATCACAGATGCCCTCCCTACAGCCCCTTCGCCCCCGATGATGCACAGCCTGGATATCCCGCGGCGCCGAGGATGCGCTCGAGCGGGCAGAAGTTCGTGAAGCTCGACTGCAGCAGGTTGAGCCCGACGAAGGTCGTGAACAGATACCACGCCGGGTGTGCCCAGTAGCCGAGAGCGAGCGATGCGAGAATGAAGATGCCGGCGAAGCGCCGAATGATGTAGTCATGACACATGCTGTTGCTCCGGTTGATGGTCGTTCGAAGGAACTCGGTTTACCCTCGGCGTGGCGCTATCAAGCAGCGACGTGATCCGCGGCGGATGGAACCTGCGGTAGACGATCATCCGCATCGTCACGAGTGAAGTCCGCGTGGTGGACCGCCGGCGCACGCCGGTGGAGCTCCCAGTACAGAATGGGAACGACGACCATGGTGAGGACCGTCGCGACGATGGCGCCACTCATCAGAGCGACCGCGAGGCCCTGGAAGATCGGGTCGAGCACCATCACCAGACCGCCCACGACCACGGCCGCGGCGGTCAGGGCAATCGGCCGGAAGCGTACCGCACCCGCCTCGACCACCGCGTCGCGCAATGACCGGCCCCGCGACTCGGCCAGCTGGATGAAATCCACCAGCAGAATCGAGTTGCGCACGATGATGCCTGCCAACGCGATCATTCCGATCATCGACGTTGCCGTGAAGAACGCACCCGTGAGCGCGTGGCCCGGCAGAATGCCGATGAGCGTGAGCGGGATGGGCGCCATGATCACGAGCGGTACCGTGAACGACTGAAACCAGCCCACGACGAGCACGTAGATGAGCAACAGCACGATGGCGAACGCGAGCCCGAGATCGCGGAACACCTCGATGGTCACCTGCCATTCGCCATCCCACTTGATGGCCGTTTCGGCGAGGCGGTCGGGCTGCACCGCGTTATAGCGCGCGATGTGCGCGCCATTCACGCGCAGTAGGTCGAGCTTGGCGTTCATCGCGAGGATCGCATAGACCGGCGACTCGATGTCACCGGCGACATCGCCCGTCACGTAGATCGCGGGACGCAGGTCCTTCCGCACGCGACCGCTCTCGCGCGTGCCCAGCAGCACGGTGACGAAGCGCGCAAGCGGCTGCGGACCCGTGGCCGTTGCGATGGGCAGTGCGAGCAATGCGTCCACGGACGACCGCTGCGTCAGCGGCAGACGCGGGACGATGGCACGTCCTTCGCGCGCCGTCGGCGAGCTCATGACCCCTGTGGAAGCGCCGGACAGTGCGAGATAGAGCGTTTGCGTGATCTGCTCCACGCTCGCCCCGGCTTCCGTGGCGCGGACGCGGTCGACACGGAACGTTCGCTTCTGTTGCGGCGCCTCGACCGTCCAGTCGATGTCCACCACTCCGGGCGTGGTCTCGAAGACGTGCTTGACCTGCTTCGCGGCCTCCAGTCGCGTCGCATCGTCTGCGGCATACACTTCCGCAACGAGCGTGGACAGCACCGGCGGGCCCGGCGGAATCTCGGCCACCTTCGCCGACGCGCGATAACGCTGCGCAATGGAGTCGATTCCGGGACGTACTGCCACAGCGATCGCGTGACTCTGGCGCGAGCGATCGCCCTTGGCCAGGAGGTTCACCTGCACGTCCGCCACATTCGGGCCGGTCCGCATGAAGTAGTGCCGGACAAGGCCGTTGAAGTTGAAGGGCGCGGCCGTTCCCGCATACACCTCCGTACTCGTCACCTCCGGCACACGCCGCAGGTAGCCGGCGATCTCCTGCCCGACGGCGTTCGTCGTTTCGAGTGTCGTGCCTTCAGGGAGATCGAGGATCACCTGAAACTCGCTCTTGTTGTCGAACGGCAGCATCTTCACCTTCACCGCCTTCACGAACAGCAGTGCCACGGACGCGAGCAGCAACGCGACGACGCCGCCGTAGAAGGCACGACGCAGGGGCGCACCATCCATGAGTCGTGTCATGAGCCGGGCATAGAAGCGTCCGAAGCGCGAGCGTTCCTCTTCCTCGTGCGTCCGAACTGCCCGGAGCGACGACGGCGCGTCGTGCGCGTGCGCCAGCGGGTGGACGTGTCCCTTCAGCAGGCGGTACGCGAGGTAGGGCGTCACGATGAACGCCACCGCCAGCGACGCGAGCATCGCCACGGACGCGCCGACCGGAATTGGACGCATGTATGGTCCCATCATCCCTGATACGAACGCCATGGGAAGGATGGCCGCGATCACCGCAAAGGTGGCGAGGATGGTGGGGTTTCCCACCTCATCCACTGCGTCCACCGCCGCGTCCTCGGGCGAACGATCCCCCATCTTCAGGTGGCGATAAATGTTCTCCACCACGACGATCGCGTCATCCACCAGGATGCCAATGGAGAAGATGAGCGCGAAGAGCGTGATGCGATTGAGTGTGTAGCCCATGGCGTAGTAGGCAAACAACGTCAGCGCGAGCGTCACCGGCACGGCGACGAGCACCACAGTCGCTTCGCGCCATCCCAGGAAGATCCAGATCAATACCGTGACGGAGACCGTCGCGATGAGGAGGTGGAGGATCAATTCGCTTGCCTTGTCGCCCGCTGTCTCGCCGTAGTCGCGAGTGACGTCCACCGCCACGTCACGCGGCAGCAGCCGTTCCTTCGCTTCGTTCACGCGTGCCATGACCGCGTGCGTGACTTGGGTGGCATTCGCACCCTTTCGCTTCGCGACCGCAATCGTCACCGCTTTCTCGGATGGCCCGGTCCGGCCGCTGTGCGACACGTACGTCGTCGTTTCCCCGAAGTCGTCCGCAACGTCGGCCACGTTGCGCAGGTACACGGGCGATCCACCGCGAACCGCAACGACCACGCTGTTGACGTCATCCGTCGTGGTCAGTGGCGCACCGACGTCGATGCGATACACGCTGCCCGCCTCCGTGAGCTCGCCCGCCTGCAGGCGCGCGTTGGCACCGCGAAGCGCCTGGGCGACCTCGCCCGGTGTCACGCCGCTCGACGCCAGGCGCCCAGCATCCAGCGTCACGCGGAGTTGCTTCGGCTGCCCTCCCACGACGAACGTTTCGGCGACATCGGGAATCGTGCGAATCTCGTCTTCCAGGTGCACGGCGATCTGTCGGATCGTATTCGCGTCGTACACGGCGGAGTGCAGCGTCAGCGCGAGCACCGGGACGTCATCGATGGAATGCGGCTTGACGAGTGGGGGCATGGCGCCCGAGGGCATCTGGTCCGCGGCGCTCGCCAGCTTGGACTGCACCCGCGTGACGCTGCGCTCCTGATCCTCGCCCACCTTGAAGCGCACGGTCGTCATCGCGTAACCGTCACCCGACACGCTGTAGACGTGCTCCACACCGGGAATCTCGAGCATGCGCTGTTCGATTGGCCGCGCGAGCAGGTTCTCCGCTTCGCTCGGCGACGCGCCGGGCAGCGCGGCGATCACGTCGATCATCGGCACGGAAATCTGGGGCTCCTCTTCTCGCGGCGTGGCAAGAATGCCGAGCAACCCAACCGCGAGCGACGCTACGGTCACCAGCGGCGTGAGCTTGGAGCGGAGAAATGTCTTGGCAATGCGTCCGGAGATTCCCATGGCGTCAGCTCCCAGCGGGCGTTGTCGACGTAGAGCGCGTCGGCACGACGACGACGTCGCCGGCGCGCAATCCGGCGCTCACTTCCGTCATGTGACCAAAGACGCCACCGAGGCGTACCCACCGCGTCTTGTCGCCATCCGGCGTGCGCAGCGTAACCCCCGTCAGGTCACCTTCGCGCACCAGCGCGGCGCTTGGCACCACGATGCCCGTCCGTGCGCCGAGGCGCAGAAGCAGTGTGGCGCTGCTACCTGGGAGGATCGTTTCTCCGGCATTTGGCACCAACGCGTTGATCGTGTACAGATTGCCGGCTGCTGACGGTACGATGCCCTCCACGATCGCTTCCACCGTGCGACTCTCGACGAGCGCGTCGATGCGCTGGCCTCGATGAATGTTGCGCGCCACATCCGGCGTGGCGCTCGCCGTGATGCGGAGCTGGCGTCCATCCTGAATCGAGATGAGCGGCGCCCCCGGTGTGGCGAACGCACCAGGATCGACGAACCGTTTCGTGATGGTACCCGCAAAGGGCGCGCGGATCACGGAGTACGCGGTCACCGCACCAAGTTCGGCGGCCGCCGCGCGCGCGGAACGTACGCCCGCCTCGGCGCGAGCCAACCCGGCTTCCGTCGCGTCGAGTTGTGACTTCGTCGCGGCGCTGTCCGCGTAGAGTGCGCGAATGCGGACGGTTTGCGCCTTGGCCTCTCCATGCATCGCGTCGGCCTCGGCGATGGAGGCCGCCACTTGTCCTTCCTTTGCCGCCAGATCGCGTGCGTCGATGCGAACGAGCCGTTGCCCTTCGGCAACGCGTTCGCCCTCGCGGACCTCCACGCTCAGCACCGTCCCCATGAGCTTCGTGCTGAGCGTCGCCTGCCGCAGGGGGGTGGCAACGCCTGACGCCTCGAAGCGCGCGTCGATAGTTGTGTCCTTCACGATGTATGTGCTACCGGCAACGCGCGGCGGTGCCGCTTGTGCCACCTCGGGCGTTGGCGACGAGCAGGCGGCGGCGATCAGCAGACCACTCGCGCCCATGATGTGTTTGATGGTCATATGGAACATCCCTTGAAGGTTCGGCAACGGGGTCACTGTGGCTCGTGCGCCGGCGTCGTTGCGCCGGCCGTCACGCTCGGTACGTCGTCCAGGGCCGCGAGCGTCGCGGGGTCGCTCCCGACGGCGCGTCGTCGCTCCGCCGCGCTCACGATGGCGGCATAGCGGGCCTGCGCGAACCCGAGGGTGCTCTGAGTCTCCACCGTCTGCGCATCGAGAAGCTCGACCACCGTGGCCAAACCGCCGTCGTACTTGCGCGCGACAATGCGATGTGCTTCGGCGCTCTGCGCGACCGCTCGTTCTGCAATGGCGAGACGCATGAGCGCGACGGCCAATGTCGTCCGTGTCTGCTCGACGTCGAGCCGCGCGTTGGCCTGCGCGCCCTCGACCTGCGCGCGCGCCGCCGTTTCGCGTGCCGAAGCACCGCGCACATCCGCCATCTCGCTCGCGCCGCCGAACACGCTCCATGAGGCCGCGATGCCAGCGGTCCAGCTCTTGTCGCCCCCATAGATGCGATCGGGCGAGTTCCAGTCGTATCGAGCGAACGAGTTGATACGCGGGAGATAGGTCGAGCGGGCACGACGTGCGTCGGCGCGCGCCGCGTCGAGCCCGCGCGTGGCGGCGTCGACGTCCGCCCGCAGTTGCCCGACGTTGGCCACGGTGTCTCCACCGATGACGGCACGAATGCGATCGGCCGACGGGAGCTGGGTCGGAGCGGCCATGTCAGCCGGTGGGTCGGCGCCATCACCGCCCAGCTGAACCGCGAGTTGTCGCCGAGCGGTGGCGGCACCACCCTCTGCGTCGGCCAGCTGCGCCTCTACTTCGCCCGCGCGAACCGCGGCGAGCAGCGCATCCGACTTGGTCACCATGCCTTGCCGCACCATCGCTTCGGCCTGCGCCTGGTGCGCGCGTGCCGAGCGGACGGCCGATCGCAGCATCGTGGCGCGCTCGGCGGCCAACACCGCGCCGAAATATGCGCGCACCACATCGACGCGGATCGAGAGGCGCGTCCATGCCTCCGCGGCACGGCTCGCATCCGATGCGTGCAGGGCCGCGCGCCGACCGAGCCACGCGTCGGCATTCAGCAGTGGCTGCTCGAGCACGATGCCGCCCTGATAGTTGCCGATCGCCCCGGGGTAGTTGAGGTGGCCAGGGTCGAAGTCCGTCGGCGTGATCGCTCGCTGACGCATGGTGGAGCCGAATGCGCCGATGGGATCGGTGGTGCGCATGTAGGCCGCCTCGATGCGGACGCTCGGGAGGATGCCCTTGAGCGGCGCGAGCGACAGCGCTTGCTTCTCGCCGGCGGCGCCTGCGGCAATGCGGTTACCGTACGCGGAGCGATCGGCGCGGTGCATGGCATCGGCGAGAGTCAGCTGCGCGGCGGCCGGTTGCCACAGGGCGGTGGCGTGAACGATGATGGCCGTAACAATGAGGGTTTGCTTCATCTTTCGAGCGATAATATGGGTGCTCTACCACGTAACCATATAACTATTTAGTAGTATAGAGCCGAGCACTCCTCTACGCAATGAGTGCAGCACGGCGGTCGTGGCTGTCAGGCAACGACGGACGCGAGCACCGGGTTGTTGTTCCTCGTGCTCCTTCACCGAGGTGGGTTGCCATGGGTGCTGCAACCGCGCGGCCGGCATTCGAGCTCACCCTCGGCGGAGATCCAGAGAGTGAAGTCAGTTGCGCGCAGGCGCGCGAGTTGCTCGAGAGCGCGCCCACGGTTCCGGCGGGTCAGCGACTGTCAGCGCCGGGCCGGCAGCCTCAACGCTCGCGCGAAGCTGCGCCTACTTGCTCTTCCGCTCGTTGAAATACAACCGCAGTTGAATCTGATCGCGGCGAGCGCGGGGCACGCCAGCATCGCCGGTGAAGGCCTCGAGGTGCGTGTATGACACCTCGACAGGCGTGCGCGCCGAGCCGCGCTGGTAGGCCAGCTCGGTCGAATAGCGGAACCCCAAACCGACCACCTGCGACGACCGCGCCGATGTACTCGGCGAGAACGGCGCGCAGAACGCGCACGTCGTCGTCGCGGGGCCCACCTCATATGACGTCGCGCCTCGGCGTTCGTAGCCGTA
>JBBQDT010000066.1:0-21741 GCA_038319955.1 Gemmatimonadales bacterium
GGCAATGTTCATCCAGGTGATCCGTGGTGCGCTGGGGCGAGGCCGGCCCTACGTGGTGGACGATGACAACGGCGAGCAGCGCAACGGCGATCCGCGCGAGTTCAAGTTCCTGCGTGGGTTCAAGAGCTACAACTATCGGTCCTGGCCGTCGATGCATGCGATGGCGAGCTTCGCCACGGCGTCGGCCCTCGCGCAGGAGATGCGCGTGCGCGACACCCCGAATCGCGGCATCATTGCACCTGTGCTGTATGCGGCGGCCGCCATGCCGGCCCTCTCCCGCATGTATCTCGACGAGCACTGGACGAGCGACGTGGCGATGGGGGTGTTTCTCGGCGTCTTCGCCGGACAGAAGGCCGTGCTCTATAGTCACGCGCATCCGGACAACTCCGTGGATCGCCGATTTCTCAAGCCGTCCGTGCGCGCCACGTTCACGCATGACGCGCGGGGGCTCTCCTTTTCGCTCCTCCCGTACTAGCGCGCAGGGTGTGTCGCGACTCCCGTGTTCTCGTGGGCGTCGATGACGAGATTCACCGTCGCTCTCACCAGCCCGAGCCATCCGGGAGCCACGGTGCGAGCTCTTCCCGCAGCAGCTTGAGCGCCCTTCCCATTCGCGCTTCCACGCTCTTCACCGAGATTCCCAGCTGCTCCGCGATCTCAGCGTAGGTGAGGCCACGCTGCCGGTTCATCTCGAAGACCTCCCGTTGCGGTCCGGAGAGCGAAGCGATCGCGCGCTGCGCTGCGGCCTGCAGTTCACTGGCGATCGCGCCGGCATCTGCGGACGGGGAGGGCGACGGGCCGCGCACGTACACCTCTCCCCGCTGCGCCGTGCGGCCCTGTCGCAGCCGGTTGAGGGCACGGTTCCTCGTGGCCTGCTGGAGATAGGCGCGAAGCGGACCGGTGAGCACCAGCGATTCGCGGCGCCGCCACAGCTCGAGCATCACGTCCTGCGCCACCTCTTCGCCAAGGGCGCGCTCGCCGAGCAGGCGCGTAGCGCTCACGACGAGCCCCGGGTACTGTTCCCAGAAGATCGAGGAGTACGCGTCTTCATCGCCGTGACGCAGTCGCGACAGGAGTTCCGATTCGTCCACGTGGTGTATATCGTTGGTCGGTCGAGCTGCGCCGGTGGTTAATGTAGCGTCTCGACCCCCGGTCCGGATTCGCTCATATGGGGTGAATCGTCATCACCGTGTCTGAGTAGCATGACCGACGAGGACCACCTCCGCCACAACATCGAGAGCGACGACTGGGATGCCATCGCCCGGTATGTCGCCGGTGAGGGCACATCCGACGAGCGCGAGGCGATGCGTCGTACGCTGGAGGCAAATCCAGCGCGTGCCGCATTGCTCGCCGCGCTGGACGATGCGCTTCAGATGCCCGCGCCGGTCGCGCCGACCACGGCCGAGGTGGAGTCTGCGCTCGCGGTAGTGCTGGCGAAGCGCGCTGACGGGCGGCCCGTCGCCGAACCGCGACGCTCACCTGTGGTGTCGCTCGATCACTACCGCACCCGCTGGCGCAGCGCGCGGTTTCGCGCCGCTGCAGCGGTGTTGATCGTCGCTGGAGCAGGCCTGATCTGGCGCGTATCCCTTCCGTCGCAGGACTCCAGTCTCGCGACATCAGCTCCGGTTCGCTTCGCCACCGCGGTCGGCAAGCTGGATTCGCTCGTGCTGCCCGATGGCAGCCGGGTCCTGCTCGGACCGGGCAGCGCACTGACGCTCGCCAGCGGTTTCGGCGGTTCGGCGCGCGAAATGACGCTGGCGGGCGAGGCGCGGTTCGACGTGGTGCACGACAGCACGCGGCCGTTCGTCGTTCATACCTCCGCTGCGTCCTTCCGCGACGTCGGGACGGTGTTCGCCGTGCACAGTGACGAGGGGGATGGAGCGCGCATCGTGGTGTCATCGGGTGTGGTGGCCGTCGAATCGAAGACAGGTGCGGCGCCGATGCTGTTGCAGGCGGGGGATCGCGCGACGGTGGCACCAACGGGCACGCTCAGCGTTGAGCGCGCGGCCGTCACTTCGGACGACCTTGCGTGGGCGAGCGGCAAGCTTGTCTTCCGCGATGCGTCCGTGGAGCAGGTGTCGGCGGACCTGCGCCGGTGGTTCGGCATCGATCTCGTCGTCGACTCCGCGCTCGCCACCAAGACCGTCACGGCCAGCTTCGAGCGCACCTCGGCGAGTGATGTCGGGCGCATCATCGCGGCGATGCTCGGTGGCGGGCTGCGTGAGGAAGGCAGCACGCTTCGTGTGGTCGCGCCGCCCCCGACGCCGTCGAGGTAATGGCGTCGCGACGACGCGCGGCCTATCGTTGCGTGTACATGCGCAACGTGTCGTCGCTTCGCCCCGCGGTGTTGTCTCTCGCGCTCGTCACTGGACTCTCGCAGCGCACGCCGGCGCAGAACGCATGTGCCGAGAATGCGCTCGCTGTCGCTGCCGTAAGCGGGTGGGCACCGCCGCTCGACACGCGCGCCAGCCTGCACGTGCGAGACGTGTCGCTTCGGGACGCGCTCGACAGACTCACGGCTGCGTCCAAAGTGCAACTGGCCTATTCCGCGGACTTCCTCCCGGTCGATCGACGTGTGTGCCTCGCGGCCGACGACGAGCCACTGGGTCGGCTGCTCGCCACGCTGCTGCGGGGGACGTCGGTCCAGGTGTTGGTCGTCTCGGGCAGGGTCGTCCTGTCACCCGGCGCGTCGGCGGCTGCGTCCGCGGCGCCCGTCTCGCGCAGCGTCAGCGTCCTCGAGCGGGTGGTGGTCACGGGGAACGCCGTCGCGGCGCCGCGTCGGCCGCTCGTGATCGGCGTGGAGGTCATCGACGGCGAGCAACTGCGCCGCCAGTCGTTCGGTTCACTGGCGGAGATGCTCAACGCGTCGGTGCCGGGCGTTTGGTCCTGGTCCCAGTCGCCCTCGTCGCTGGTGGCACAGTATGGAAGCATTCGCGGGGCCAGCTCGTTCGGCTCGAGCACGCCGAAGATCTATATCGACGGCGTGGAGGTCGCTAACCCGCTGCTGGTGACGCAGCTGAATCCGGACGTCGTCGATCACGTCGAGGTCATTCGCGGACCACAGGGTTCTGCGCTCTACGGCTCCGACGCCATCAGTGGCGTGATCAACGTGATGACTCGGCATGATGGCGGTGGCTATCCATCGCCGGCTATCTCCGTCCGTAGCATGGCCGGCGCTGCAGGCAGTGCGTACGCCACCGGGCTGGTGCCCACGCACGAGCAGCGCCTCAACGTGCGCGCAGGTACCAATGTTCGCTCGGCCGGGCTCGCCGTGACGTTTGGACAGACAGGTGCGCTCTTTCCATCGTCCGACACAAGGCAGCTCGCCGCGACGGGCGACGCGCGACTCGTCTCGTCGCGCGAGACGCTCACGATGTCCGCGCGACTGTTCGACAAGCGTTCGGGCGTCGGTCCGAATCCCATCCTCAGCGGCATCGTTCCCGTCGCGCCGTCCACATCCTCCAGCGACGACAGCAGGCAAACCCCGCCAGTGGTGGCGACGAACGATCCAACGCAATCCATTCGCCAGTACACGCTGTCGACGAAGGCGGCGTTCGCCGCGGAAGGCGCGTGGGCACATTCGCTGCTCGCCGGCGTGGATGGCTACTCCCTGAACGGTGTGGCCGACGGCATCGGGCCCGTGACCTCCGCTGTGGATTCGGCGCTGCGTGCAGCACGGGGTAACGGTGACCGGTTCACGCTGCGCGAGAGCAGCGTCGCGCGCTTCGGCAGTTACGACGCGCCCGGCACGCTGACCTTTGGCGTCGAGCATTCAGTGTTGCGCCAGGCGTCCACGTACACCACGCGCACTCTCGGTGTCGGAGGGCAGTTCCCCACGGCGAAAGACGTGCTGCGCGAGACGTGGAATCACAACACCGGCCTCATCTCGCAGGTCAGCATGTCGTGGCGCGATGCGATCTTCGCCACGGGCGGGCTGCGTCTCGAGCGCAACGACGCCTTTTCCGGAAGCAATCGCTATCCGCTCCTCCCCATGGCCGGACTGGCGGTGGTCCGCAGTGTCGGACCCGTCGAAGTAAAGTGGCGCGCGGCCTACGGAAAGGGCATTCGTCCGCCGCAGACACCAGCGCGTTCCGCGGCGTCCGGCTATGCAGGGAACCTGGGCTACAATGGCGCCCAGGGAAACGGCGTGCTGCCGGCGCTCGACCCGGAAGTGCAGGCAGGCTACGAGGGTGGTGTGGAGATCTATCTCGGCCGCGCGCTCTCGATGCAGCTCACGCGCTTCGACCAGGACGTCACGGGTCTGATTCAGAACGTCACCGTCGCTGTGGACACATTCGCGGGACGCGGCGGCACCATCGATCGACGCATTCGGTATCAACTGCAGAACGTCGGCGAGATCACGAATACCGGTTGGGAGCTGCAGGGGAATCTCGCGCAGGGGCCGTTCACGCTTGCCGGCTCGTTCAGCTCTGTGGACAGCCGGGTGCGCACGCTGGCCCGCGGCTATCTGGGCGACCTCCGGCCAGGCGACCGCATGCTCACCGTGCCCGCGCGCACCGGTACGCTGACCTTTTCCTACCTGGGCGATGGGTGGTTCGCGTCGGCTGGCGCGACGCGCGCAATGGACTGGATCAACTATGACCGGCTGAGCCTTGCGACGACCTTCGCCAGGTCCAATGGTTACGAGATGAAGGACAAGGATCTCACCGGCGCCAACCTGCGCAGCTTCTGGAAAGCGTACAACGGCGACACGCATCTCCGATTGACCGGCTCACGCAATCTCTCGCGCGGCATATCGCTGCTGCTCACCGGGGAGAACCTGCTCGGCGGACAACTGGGTGAGCCCGACAATGTGACGATCCGGCTTGGGCGTACGGTCACTGCGGGGCTGCGCGCGTCCTTCTGACCGTGGCCTCGCCGGCGGCCCGATTGCCCTGAAACGCGAGAGCCGAATGCGCGTAGTTTCCGGATAGCACTCCGCATAACTTGGAGTGAACTCCTACCCGCTATCGATGCAACCGAACGCACCGCAAGCTCCCGAGGCGCCAGTCGCTCCAGGGCAGCCGCCCATCGTCGTCAAGCAGGGAGCCGATCTTGCCCAGGCCGTGTACCGCGCGCTCAACGAGCAGCGCCGCGAACTGGCGCAGCAGCTCGAGAATCTCGAGGACAAGCGGCGATCCCTCCTGAACCAGCTTCAGGACCAGCAAGTCACGGGGGTCAACAAGACGGGAATCGAAGCGCGGGTGCCCGAGTTGGACAAGCGCATCGCCGACGTCGAGAAGCAGCTCGCGGATGCCGACAAGGCAGTGGCGAAGCAGGCCGGCGTCGAAGGCGCGGTGCCACCTCCTGAACGTCAGGAACGAAACGGGCCGCCGGACGGGGTGTTCGTCGTCGCCAGCCTGTTCGTCGTCGCGGTCTTCTTTCCCCTCTCCGTTGCAATGGCGCGCCGACTCTGGCGCCGCGGCGCGGCAGCTGCCGTCGCGTTCCCGCAGGAGCTGGCCGACCGGCTCAACCGCCTCGACCAGTCGGTGGACTCCATCGCCATCGAAGTGGAACGCATCGGCGAAGGGCAGCGATTCGTCACACGCGTGATGTCGGAGAACGGACGCTCGATCAACGCCGGTGCCGCGCAGCCGATTGCCGTCGGCGTGTCAGATACGGCGAGAGTTGTTCGCGAGGGCGAACGCGGAGACCGGTAGTGCCCAACGCCGCACTGGCGCTCTCGGCTCGCGACGTCACTTGCCGGTACGGCGACGTGATCGCCGTGCGCGAAGTGTCGCTCGATGTCGTGCCCGGCGCAGCCGTGGCGCTCGTGGGGGAAAGTGGATCAGGTAAGACGACGCTGCTCCGCTGCTTCAATCGCATGGTCGTGCCGGAGCGCGGCACAGTATTCGTCGGCGGCGCCGACGTCGGCACCGAGCGAGTGGCCGACCTGCGGCGGCGCATCGGCTACGTGCCACAACATGGTGGCCTGTTGCCACACTGGCGCGTGCTCCGCAACGTCGCGCTCGTCCCGACGCTGCTCGGCGATCCTTCCGCGCACGACGCGGCGATTGACGCGCTCACCCTCGTCGGTCTGGCGCCGGATCGATTCGCGAACCGGCTTCCCCACGAGCTCTCGGGCGGCCAACGGCAGCGAGTCGCACTGGCGCGCGCGCTCGCGGCACGGCCAGGCGTGATCCTGCTCGACGAGCCCTTCGGCGCGCTCGATGCCATCACCCGATCCGACGTGCAGGAGTCGTTTGCGGAGATGCGCGCGAAGCTCGGTGTAACGACTCTACTCGTGACGCACGATCTGGCCGAGGCGGCTCGGCTGGCGGACGAGATCGTGGTGATGCGGGACGGCGTGATCGAGGCGCGTGGCACGCTGTTGGAGCTCGAACGTGCGCCCGCGTCGTCGTATGTGACGACGCTCGTTCAGCGCGCCAGGGCCGCCGCATCCAGCCTCAGGGTGTCGTGATGCGACGCTGGTGTGCTCGCGTCGTGCTCGCAATGGCGCTCGGATCCACATCGCTTTCCGCGCAGACGATACAGCCGGTCGTTGTGGCATCGAAGCCGTTCGGCGAGTCGTACCTGCTCTGCGAGCTGTTCGCGCAGCTGCTCGAGTCGCGTGGCATCCGCGTGGATCGACGACCCGGTCTCGGCGCCACCGAGATCGCCTTCGCTGCGCTGCGCTCCAACGCCATCGACGTCTACCCAGAGTATACAGGCACCGGCCTCGTCGCCGTACTCCACGACACGCTCACCGACTCGCTGCGCGCCGATCCGCGTGGCGTGTTCGCGCACGTCGCGCGCCGCTTCCGCGATGCGTACGGGGTGCAGTGGCTTCCCGCGCTCGGCTTCCAGAATACGTATGCCATCGCCGTCACACGCGAGACCGCAACGCGATTCCATCTGCGCACGCTGTCCGATCTCGCGCGCGAAGCTCCCACGCTCACTGCGGGTTTCACGGCGGATTTCATCGGTCGTCCCGATGGGCTGGCTGGCCTGCGTCGCGTGTACGGCCTGACGCCAAAGGCTGTGCGTCCACTGGCGCCCGCCGTGAAGTATCAGGCATTGGCTTCGGGCGCCGTCGACGTGGTGGACGGCTACTCGACGGACGGCCTGCTCGCGCGCTATGACCTCGTGACCCTCGTGGACGACCGCCATTTCTTCCCGCCCTATGAAGCGGCAGCGTTGATCGGCCCGCGACTCTCACGCACCAGGCCCGATGCGGTCGCGGCACTCGTGCTCCTCAGCGGACGTCTCGACGAAGCGACGATGCGCGCGCTCAACCGTCGCGTCGAGGTGGACGGTGAGTCGGTGCGATCGGTTGCCGCCGCCGAATTGGGCGCACTCGGGCTCGTGACCACGAGCGCCGTTTCCGGCACGAGTAACGCGTCGCCCGCGGAGCGCGACCGAGAGTCGTTCGCCGCCTACCTCTGGGCGCAGCGCAACACGCTCACGACGCTCGCCCTGCGTCACCTCGCGCTGGTGCTTGGCGCATTGTTCGCCGCGATCGCCGTCGCCATTCCGCTCGGCCTCGCGCTCGAGCGGTCACGACGGCTCGCCGAGCCGGTGATTCGCGCATTCGGCGTGATCCAGACGGTGCCGAGTATCGCGTTGCTCGCCTTCATGATTCCCGTGCTCGGTGTCGGCGTCGTGCCTGCACTCGTGGCGCTGTGGCTCTACGCGATCTTTCCCATCGTGCGCGGCACGTTCAGCGGCGTTCGCGATGCCGATCCCGACGCGGTCGAAGCGGCCGAAGCGCTGGGGATGACGCCGCGCCAGCGGCTGCTGCAGGTCAGACTTCCCCTTGCCGCGCCCGTGATCATGGCGGGCGTACGCACGGCGGCGGTCATCACGGTGGGCACGGCGACGCTCGCAGCATTCATCGGCGCGGGCGGGCTCGGCGAGCCGATCGTGGCCGGGCTCGCGCTCGCCGATTCGCGCATGGTGCTCTCCGGTGCGCTGCCAGCCGCCGCGCTGGCCCTGCTCGTCGACGGTGCGCTCGCCCTTGCCGAACGATACCTGACGCCCGCACATCGACGCGGTGGCAAGTAAGCTGCATCTTCGGCGTGCCGAAAATCGCTCCCTCCCCGGTGACCATGAAAGTCAATCCGCGCGCTGGACAGTTGCCCGACCACAAGGATCTCGCAAACATCCCGCGCCTCGTGGCCGCGTACTATTCCGAGCTACCGGACGTCGCCGATCGGACGCAACGCGTTGCGTTCGGTACGTCGGGGCATCGGGGATCGTCGCTGACATGCTCGTTCAATGAGCGGCACATCCTCGCGATCACCCAGGCGATCTGCCTCTATCGCGCACAGCAGAAGATCGACGGTCCGCTCTTTCTCGGCATCGATACGCATGCGCTTTCGGAGCCCGCGTTCGGCAGTGCGCTCGAGGTGCTTGCGGCCAACGGGGTAGACGTCATGATCGACTCGCGCGGCGGATATACACCAACGCCCGCGGTGTCGCTCGCGATTCTCGCCTACAACAAGGGTCGCACCGATGGCTTTGCCGACGGCATCCTCGTCACGCCGTCGCACAATCCGCCCGAGGATGGTGGCTTCAAGTACAATCCGCCCAATGGCGGACCGGCAGACACCAGCGCCACGGGTTGGATCCAGGATCAGGCGAACGCCCTCCTCCAGCACGATCTGCACGGGGTAAAGCGCATCCCGCTGGCGCGCGCGCGGAAGGCCGGCACAACGCACAGCTACGACTACCTCGATGCCTACCTCGCCGAGTTGCCGAAGGTCATCGATCTCGACGCGATTCGCGGTGCGTCCTTCGCGCTCGGGGCCGATCCCCTCGGCGGGGCGGGGGTGGCCTATTGGGGCGAGATTGCCGCGCGACACGGGTTGTCCATCTCCGTCGTGAGCGACGAGGTGGATCCCACCTTCCGTTTCGTGAGCCTCGACTGGGATGGCCGCATCCGGATGGACTGCTCGTCGCCGTATGCGATGCAGCGCCTCATCGGCATGCGCGACACGTACGACGTCGCGTGGGCGTGCGACACCGATCACGACCGGCACGGCATCGTCGCGAAGAGCGCAGGATTGCTCAACCCCAATCACTACCTCGCGGTGGCGGCGTCCTATCTGTTCTCGCACCGCCCGCAGTGGTCGCCCACGGCGGGAATCGGAAAGACGATCGTGAGCAGCAGCATCATCGATCGCGTGGCGTCACAGCTCGAGCGGCCGCTCTACGAGGTGCCGGTGGGGTTCAAGTGGTTCGTGGACGGACTAATGTCCGGCGCACTCGGTTTTGTCGGTGAGGAGAGCGCCGGCGCCAGCATGCTCCGTCGCGATGGGAGCGTGTGGACGACGGACAAGGATGGCATCGTTCTCGGCCTGCTTGCCGCGGAGATGACGGCCGTGACGGGCAAGGATCCGGGCGTGTTGTACCGCGACCTCACGAAGGATCTCGGCGCGCCGGTGTACGAGCGCATCGATGCGCCAGCGACGCCCGAGCAGAAGGCGGCGCTTGCCAAGCTGTCGCCGCGCGACATCACGGCGTCCGAGCTGGCGGGCGAGCGCATCGTGAACCTCGCCACGACGGCGCCTGGCAACGGCGCAGCGATCGGCGGGCTCAAGGTGTCCACCGAGAGCGGCTGGTTCGCCGCACGGCCATCAGGCACCGAGAATGTCTACAAGCTGTACGCCGAGAGCTTCGTGGATGAGGCACACCTGCATCGCATTCAGGCGGAGGCCCAGGCGATCATCGCCCACGCATTCGGCTCCTGAGTGTCGTCCCGAGCCACCTTCCTTGGTTGTCGTCCGGAGCCGCCAGCGAGGGACCTGCTCGTGATCGCCGCGCCAATTACTTCACCGGCACGGTCCATCCCGTGGACAGCTCGGTATTCCCCCACACGATCCGCATCGTTCCTCTGAGGTCGGCGTAGCCCGAGCTCGGCCGCGCCGACTCGGGCACGAGGTAGATCGTCAGCGTCTCTTCGCGTTCCCCGCGCGACTTCGCCGTGAGTGGAATCCGCGCGACGTCGAGCTTCGCGTCGTGCTCCGTACCCCAGCCACCCGTCTGGCGGTTGAGGATCAGCTGCCACCCGTTCTTCGTGTACAGGATGTAGAGCGAATAGTCCCCGTGCGCCACGCTCGTGCCCCCGAGCGTGATGTCGTTGTCGGTGTGCAGCGTCGTGGACGTGTTCGCGCCGAATCGCCACACCGTGTCGAGCGGAACGAGCCCGCCTTCGATCTTGCGCCCGCGCGCGTGCGGCTGGCCGTAAGCGATCGCAATCCGCGCTGGTCCCGTGAGACTCGCATCCTCCGCGTACCACGTCCCTTCGATGCGCCGCTGGTCGATGTGCACCTCGACGGTGGCGAAACTGCTTGCGGCCATGCGAACGGCGGGCGCGGCGGGCTGCTGGGCACCGGCAGGGGTCGCCGCGACGAGCAGCGTGAATGCCCAGATGTGATGGCGCATGTCGTTCCTGGGTGAGGGTGTGGTGGTCGACGTGTGGTGGTCGACGAATGATGGGGTGGCTCGCGCGATTGTAAAGCGCGCTTGCCCATCGCCGTCGAAACACCGAATTTCTCCGTCGTGATCACTCTCGCCACCCTTGAAACACCGGCTCTCCTCGTCGATCTCGACAGGATGGAGCGCAATCTCGCCCGCGCCGCCACCTACACCCGGGAGCACGGCCTGGCGCTCCGGCCGCATGTGAAGACCCACAAGTCCCCGCGTATCGCCGCCCAGCAGCTCGCACTCGGCGCCGTGGGCGTCACGTGCGCGACGCCACACGAAGCACGCGTGATGGCCGACGCTGGCCGCGACATTCTCGTCGCCTATCCACCCGTCGGCACAGCGCGCGCGGAGCGGCTCGCTCAGCTGCCGCAGCACGTTACCCTCACCGTGGCGCTCGATTCTCCCGAAGCCATCGATGACATGGCGCGAGCGGCCGCGAGCGCGGGGCGCCGCGTGAGCGTGTACGTCGAGCTCGACCTCGGCATGCATCGCGTGGGAGTGCCCGTCGTGGACACTGCGATCTCGCTCGCGAGACTCGTGCGTGAGCAGCCATCGCTCGACTTCTCCGGCATCGCGTTCTACCCGGGGCACGTGCGCGAAGCCGTCGAGGATCAGGACGCCAAGCTCGCCGAATTGAGCGCCGCACTCAGCGGGGCCCTGCGGAAGTTCGATGCGGCGGACGTCAGCGCGCGCGTGGTGAGTGGCGGGTCGACGCCCACACTCTGGCGCTCGCACGAAATCGAGGGCGTCACGGAGGTTCGCCCCGGCACCTATGTCTACAACGATCGCACCACCGCCGCGATTGGCGCATGTGGGTGGGACGACTGCGCGCTCACGGTGCTCGCCACGGTTATTTCCACCGCCGTGCCCGGCCAGGCCGTGATCGACACGGGCACCAAGGCGCTTGGCCGCGAGCCGGTGCGCGGTGCGCCAGGCGAAGGATTCGGGATGCTGCTGGAGCATCCGGAGGTCCTGGTGGAGCGTATGTCCGAGGAACACGGCGTCCTCGATCTCTCGCAGACCACGTGGCGGCCGAGCGTCGGCGAGCGCGTGCGGGTGATTCCAAATCACGTCTGCATCGTCGTGCACCTGAACGACATCGTGTACGGCATGCGTGGTGGCGTCGTCGAAACGAGCTGGCCGGTGGCGGCGCGAGGTCGAGGTGAACGGGCGTTCGCCTAGGCCGGCAGTTGCTGCCGTCCGTGTGATGGTCGTCACTGGAGGGATTGTATCGACAAGCCATCCTTAACACCGGCTGGTTTCGCACGTCCCACCGGCAACCGATTGGTTCCCCGAACAACGGATCGCGCATGACCATGGCCGACGCTCCATCGTCCACCGACGACTGCGCCTCCGAGGCCGCTCCACGATCCCGTCGTGCGCTCGTCGCCGCGGGAGCCGTTGCGCTCGCGACCGCGCTGTCGCCGCGACGCGCCAGAGCGCAGGGCATTCGGTTGCCCAAGGTCAAGCCGGTTCCCAGCACGCCGAACATCCCCAATGAAGTTCCCGTGGCGCCCATCGAGTGGGCGAGCGACACCACGCGACTGCTCCGCCGCATCACCTATGGCGTCACCGACACCGACGTGCTCGCCGCGAAGAAATACGGTTTCCGCGGCTTCATGGAACGGCAGCTCGACTACAGCCACATCGACGACTCGGCTACGGATGCATTCGTCGCCGCCAAGTATCCCGTCCTGTCACAGGACGCGACCCAGCTGTTCGCGGTGCCGGCCGCCACAGTCGAACAACAGCTTCAGCAGGCGACCATCTATCGCGCCGCCTTCTCCAATCGCCAGCTCTACCAGCGGATGGTGGAGTTCTGGAGTGACCATTTCAACATCTCGCACATCAAGGTCGGTTACCTCAAGGCCATCGACGATCGCGAGGTGATTCGCAAGCACGCCCTCGGCAACTTCCGCGACTTGCTCTTCGCCAGCGCGAAGAGCGGCGCGATGATGGCCTATCTCGACCAGAACCAGAGCCGGTCGGGATCGCCCAACCAGAACTACGCCCGCGAGATCATGGAGCTCCATACGCTCGGCGTGGACGGGGGCTATACCCAGACCGACGTCGCCGAGCTGTCGCGCGTGCTCACCGGCTGGACGATCGCCGGCCGAGGTGATTTCACCTTCAACCCCGCAATACACGACTGGGGCGCGAAGACCGTCCTTGGCGTGAAGATCGCCGCTGGTTCGCCCTCGCTCGGAGCGGCGGGCATCAAGGAGGGCGAGCAGATGATCAACGCTCTCCTCGATCATCCCAGCACGGCAACGTTCATCGCGACGAAGATGCTGCGCTGGCTGCTGTCGTACGATCCGGATCCCACCCAGGTGGCGACGGTCGCAGCAGTCTACACGCAGACGCAGGGCGACATCAGGTCCATGATTCGCGCATCGCTCAACTCGGCGTGGGTCCGCACGGCACCGATGAAGCTGAAGCGCCCCTTCCACCTCATCGTTTCGGCGCTCCGCACCTCCGCGCCCACGGTCACGGGTGTTGTCGGCATGAACAACCAGCTCACGCTCACCGGCCAGCAGCTGTTCGAGTGGGAAACGCCCGACGGCTATCCCGACATGGTCGAGTACTGGGCCGGTAACCTCATGACGCGATGGAATTTCGCCGCATCGTTCACCGCGCTCGCCAGCGGTGAGATCATCGTGGACGCCGCGTCGTTCATGAAAGGCAACACGGCGGCGACCACCGTCGCGGCCATCAACACGCGACTGTTTGCCGGCGAGATCGATCCGGTTTTGAGTACGTCGCTGAACAACTATCTCACGGCTGGCACGTACAACGTCGCTCGCGTGCGCGAGACGATAGCGCTCGCGATGAGTGCAAATTCCTTCCAGTGGTATTGAGGCGGCCGCGATGACGATCGAGAACCAGGACGACGACTGCGGCTGCAGTGAATACCGCGCCCTCTCGCGCCGACAATTCGTCGGCACGGCCGCCGGCGGATCCGCTGCCGTCGCAGCATCGGCCTACTTTCCCGCGTGGCTGCCCAAGGTCGTGCTTGCCGAGACATACGCGGCGGCCAGGGATGTCATCCTCTCCGTGTTCATGCGCGGCGGTGCGGACGGCCTTTCGCTCTGCGTGCCCTTCGGTGATCCGGCGTACTACACCGGTCGCTCGACCATCGCCATTCCACGCCCCGATGCTGCCGGCACGGTGACGACGAAAGGCATTGCACTCGACAACTTCTTCGCGTTTCCGCAGGCGATGGCGGCGCTGATGACCGCCTACACTGCCAAGGATCTTCTCGTCGTCCACGCCACCGGACAACTCAACAACTCGCGCTCGCATTTCGACGCGCAGCGCTACCTGGAAGTCGGCAAGCCGAACGACCCATCGCTCGTCACTGGCTGGCTCGGACGTCATCTCGCCACCGTGCCGCCCATTCGCAGCAACGCGCCGCTGCGGGCGCTTGGGCTGTCCTCCGGATTGCAGAAGACGCTCGTCGGGGCACCCAAGACGCTCCCCATCGCCAACCCGGCCACGTTCGCTCTGGGGGGCAGCACGGCGACGGCCGCGTCTCGCCTCGCGTTCATGCAGGCCGACTATGCCACCGCGACCGAGCCCATTCACTCCGCCGCGCTCGACGTCTCGAATACCGTGGCGTTGCTCCAGGCGGTCGGCATCGCCACGTACAAGCCGGCCAACGGCGCCGTCTATCCCACATCGAGCTTCGGCAACGCGCTGCGCTCCGTGGCGGCGATCATCAAGGCCGACATCGGCATCGAGGCGGCGCAGGTCGATATCGGCGGGTGGGACACGCACTCGGCGCAGGATCCGCTCGCGGGCTCCATGTATCGCACGATGCAGGACTTTTCCAACTCGCTCGCGGCGTTCTATCTGGACGTCATCTCCACGGCGACGACCAACGGCGTCACCGCGGTTGCGGTGTCGGAGTTCGGTCGCAATGCCAGGGAGAATGGCAGCAACGGCACCGACCATGGCCGCGGCACTGCGATGTTCGCGATGGGCAAGAACATCGCAGGAGGTCGCGTCATGGTGAACAACTGGCCCGGCCTCGCGCAGGCGAACCTCGAGAATGGACAGGACCTCAAGGTGACCATCGACTACCGCGACATCCTCGCGGAGATCGTGCAGAACCGCCTCGGCAGCACGAATCTCGGGACCGTCTTTCCCGGCTGGACGGCAACGATGCGCGGCGCGACGCGATAGCCCGCCCTACTGCACCGTGATGCTCCCAGTCATCTGCGGATGCGTGGGGCAGGTGTACGGAAAGGTACCGGCCGTCGAGAACGACACGCTCACGTTCTGGCGCACTGTGACCGGGATATAGGCGGGCGCGCCCGGCGCAGCGTTGAACTGCACGTCGTGGCCGGTACCGTCGAAGCCAAGCGCGAACGTCACGGACGAACCTCGGCTCACTGTGACCGACGCCGGGCTGAATGACGAGATGCCGATCGTGAATATCGTGTCTTTCGAGGCGCTGCCGGTGAGGTTGACCTTGAGGCTCAACGTGCCTTTCACGCCCGCCGCATCGGCCGTGATGTTTGTCGTGCCAGCGCCCACCGCCGTCACCTTTCCCGCCTGGTCCACGGTAGCCACCGTGGTGATGCTCGAGGTCCAGATCACGACGCCGGGACTGGTGATGGTCGCACCCGCAGCGTCGACGGCGACGGCCGTGAGTTGCGTCGTCTGGCCAACGTTCAGCGCCGATGCGCCTGACACTGTCACTTTGGCGACGGTTCGGACCGGCGTCGTACCGCCATCCGAGCCGCCGCAGGCGGCCACCGTGGCGAGCAGAACGACAGCGGGCAATGAGCAAAATCGCATGCGATGAACCCCTGATGACGGCATGATAGGCAGGGGCATGCGGCGCCCCTTCTCATTCGACGCTCGGCCGCATCGAACGTTACTGGCGGCACACCGCGTGCGAAAGGCGAGCGGCATCCCTCTCGCTCGCTCTTGCCGCACATGCGCCTCGTCGTCGCCACACTGCGCTTTGCCGGACTGGGTTTCGCCTTGCGCCTGCAAGAGGAAGGGCATGATGTCGTTCTCGCACATGCCGGCATCCAGGATCGGCGTCTCGAGGACAACTACTCGCTCGTCGGAAACGGCTTGGTGCCGAAGCAGCCGCTCGCGGACCTCCTGCGCGATCGCGCATCGTGGCGCGATGCCGTCTGGCTCTGGGACGAGAACCATTCCGTGGACGCCAACGAGTGGCTCCGGAGCGAAGGCTTTCGCGTCTTCCTCGGCGGACGGTACGCGGACACCCGAGTGGTACAGGAGAGCGTCGGACGACTCTTACCGGAATATCGCCGCATGCGTTACACCGGCTTCGGCGATGCCAACTTCATCGTGTCGCGCGACGGCATCTGGTCTTTCGAGAAGTGTGAACGATTTGGCTACAGCGCGCACCCGAACCTGTTCTGGAGCCTCAACCGCGCGCCCCTCGGCGACACGTTCGCCGCGCTCGTCGACGGCACCTTCATCCCTGATTTCGCGCCGGGCTTCGGTGCGTCCGTCACGCTGTACATGGATCATCCGGCGGCGGGAAAGGTCGTGCAGTATCCGCCCGCGGTCGCGCGCGACATCTACCCGTACGATATCTATCGGCAGGGTGATCAATTGCTCACCGCAGGCTACTATGGCGATGCGCTGCTGCTCGCGTGCGCCTTCGGCTACACCATACCGACCGCTTGGGAGGCGGCACTCGCCGTGGCGTCATCTGTCCGGTTCGCTGGCCGCGCCTACCGACTCGACGGCGCGGCCACCGACTTTCCGTCATCGCCGCTGCGACGCTACGAAGCGCTCACCGCCATGGGCTACATCTAGCGCAAGGCCTTGGAGTTGACGACGTGCCTGATGATCTTTCGCAACGGCCGCGAATCGCGTGGCCAGTGCTCTCTGATTGGATCGTCATGCCAAACGCGTCTCGCCAGACAACAGCCGCACCGCCACAGGATCCGATGCTCGTCGTGCGCAATCGCGCCGACGCGCTCTACCGTGGCGCGCTCGAATGCTGCCGCCAGCACGATCGCGCCGCCAAGATGTCGGACACCGAAGAGCCCGAGCTCGAGCACGAACACCTCGACGCCCTCTGCAAGATGTGCGATCGCTCGCTCATGGAGTTGGCGGAGGCGTATTCCACGGCCGCTGGAAACGTGGTGCCGGATCGCGACGAGGAGTGGTGGCACAAGGCCAATGCAGTATGGCATGCAAGCCGAGAGTACGGCCGCCGTCATGCCGGAACCGAAAAGCTCGGCAAGGGCGTCTCCGGCAAGCACACCGCCATCAAGCTGGGCTCCATGCAGATGGAGTACGAGCTCGAGGCATCCGCCCTGCTTGCGCTGCGCCACGCTGCGGCCGCGTACCTCAAGACACGTCCGGGTCTCACCTGATGGCGGCGACGAACACGAAAAAGAACGGCGTGAGGAAGGCGAAGTCGTCCAGGAAGAAGACCGTTTCCACCCAGAAGGGCACCTCCGGTTCGGTGGCGAAGCGGGGCATCCTCGCCCGCTACCCGTGGAAGGAAGAGCCCAACCCCTATGTCGAGATTCGAACGTCGGCCATCCAGGGCCGAGGTGCCTTCGCCAAGCGCAACATCAAGAAGGGCACGCGCATCGTCGAGTACCTTGGTCAACGCATCTCGTGGCGCACTGCCGACAAGCGGTATGACGACGAGAACATGAAGCGCCACCACACCTTTCTGTTCACCGTCGACGAGAAAACGTGCATCGACGGTGCGGTGCACGGCAACGAAGCGCGCTTCCTCAATCACTCGTGCGATGGCAACTGCGAAGCCATCAACGACCGCAAGCGCATCTTCATCGACGCCCGACGCACCATCAAGGCAGGTGATGAGCTGGTCTACGACTACCAGTACGAGCGCACCGACGAGCATACCGAGGAGGACGAAAAGTTCTATGCGTGCCGGTGCGGTTCGACCAAGTGCCGCGGCTCCATCCTCGCGCCTGAATAGCCTGGCGGACCGAATGCCACCAGACTCGCTGCGCATCCTGCTCGCGGGGCTGGTCGACTACGCCGGACTCTTTCCGCCTGCGTCACTGTCCATGGCCGACGTGGCGACCAACTACGCTGCGTACGGCGCCTCGTCGGACGCATCTATGCTCGGACGCCTCGTGGTGCCCGTCGCGCGCCTCGGCGAGCTCACCGCGGCGATGGCGGTGGATGATCGCACCGCGCGCGGCACGTGGCGCATCAGCGCCCTCGCCACCGATGACCATCCGCACGACGCGGCGCAGATCAGCGCGTGGAATGTGTCGAACACACGCGCCGTGGTGGACAGTGTCGAGTTGCGTGCGTCGTCGGCATCGATGATCGCCGACGCAGTGCATGCCTTTCAGGCCGTGACGGTCTTCGTCGAGGTCCCACTGGCGGGTGACACATCGTCCCATCTCGATGCCATCCAGCGTGCAGGCGCTCGTGCAAAGATCCGCACCGGAGGCGTGACAACCGACGCATTTCCGGCGTCTCGGGACATCGCTGGCTTCCTGCGCGCCTGCGCCGATCGTCACCTCGCCTTCAAGGCCACGGCGGGGCTGCATCATCCACTGCGCAACAGCTACCGCCTGACGTACGCCGCCGACGCGCCGCGCGGCGAGATGTTCGGATTTCTCAACGTGTTTCTCGCCGCGGCCTTTGCGTTCAAGGGAATGGCCGAAAGGGAATTACGTCAACTCCTCGAAGAACGCGATGCCAGCACGCTCCGCTTCGCAGAGGACGCCATCTCCTGGCGTGACGAGACGATCGACGCGCAGCGCCTCACCGACATTCGCACCTCGTTTGCCATTGCGTTTGGCTCATGCTCCTTTCGGGAGCCGGTCGACGACCTTCAACAACTCGGGCTGCTGTGACGACATCCCTCGACGACACACACCGCGCCAACCTCACGTCCTGGGTTTCGTCCGCGCAATCGCCCTCCACCGACTTCCCGATCCAGAACCTCCCGCTCGGCGTTTTCCGCTCGGGGAATCGAAGCATCCGGCCGGGCGTCGCCATTGGCGATCAGGTCCTCGATCTCGTCGCCCTGGCGGAGCTGGGCCTGCTCGATGATGTGCTCTCGGCACTCATCCAGGAATGCGCGCGCGATGGTTCGCTGAACGTCTTGCTCGCCGAAGGACATCCGGCGTTACGCGCACTGCGTGCCCGCGCGTCCGCGCTGCTCCGCGACGACAGCGACGAGCGTGTCGCCGCACAACATCATGCTTCGGCCATCCTGGTACCCCTGGCCGATGCAGAATTGCTGATTCCTGCCCGCGTCGGCGACTACACTGATTTCTACGCGTCCCTTCAGCACGCGACGAACGTCGGCAGCATGTTCCGACCTGACAACCCGCTGCTGCCAAACTACAAGTGGGTGCCCATCGGCTATCATGGTCGCGCGTCGTCGCTGGTACCGAGCGGAACGCGCGTGCGTCGCCCCGTGGGCCAGACGCGCGACGAAGGCGCCGCCGCACCGAGCTTCGGTCCAAGCAGGCGACTTGACTACGAGCTCGAGGTCGGCGCGTTCATCGGGGCCGGCAATGCACTGGGCAGCACCATCGCGATTGGCGATGCCGAATCCCACATCGCCGGCCTCTGCCTCGTGAACGACTGGTCCGCGCGCGACATCCAGGCGTGGGAGTACCAGCCGCTGGGTCCATTCCTCGCCAAGAGCTTCGCGACGACCGTCTCCCCGTGGCTCGTCACGCTCGATGCGCTCGCTCCCTTCCGCGCGCCCGCCCATGTGCGCGCGGACGGCGATCCCGCGCCACTCGCGTACCTGCACGACGACCTGAATCAGCGCCAGGGCGCGTTCTCGATCGCGCTCGAGGTGCTGCTCTCGTCGGCGAGCATGCGCGACGAGCGCGTTGCGCCAATGCAAGTGACCATCGGCAGCTTCACGTCGATGTACTGGACCGTCGCGCAACTGGTGACACATCACGCCAGCAATGGCTGCAACCTCGTGCCCGGCGACCTGATCGCAAGCGGCACAGTCAGCGGCCAGACAAAGGAATCGCGTGGCTGCCTGCTGGAGCGCACGTGGCGCGGCACCGAGCCGCTTACACTCCCCACCGGCGAAGTGCGCCGCTTCCTCGAGGATGGCGACGAAGTGACACTGCGCGGCTGGTGCGAGCGAGCCGGCTTTCGTCGCATCGGATTCGGGGAGTGCCGAGGGATCGTCGGAAGCTGATCGCGATCAGGGGTTGCCCGGCGTGGAGTCCGGAACGACTCCCGGAGGAAACGGCATCGGTGACTTGGTCCAACCCTTCACCTTCAGCGACTGGCCGATCCTGATACGATCGCCAATGATGCCGTTCAACGCGCGCAGCGCTTCCGGCGTGGTGCTGTAGATCCGCGCCACCGACGCGAGCGCTTCGCCGCGGCGAACGGTATGGTACCACTCGCGGCGCCCCTCGTGAACGGCCACGAGTCGTGCACGATCGCGCGCTCGCCGCGCTTCACGGCGCTGCCAACCGATCCCACGCATCAAGCTGTACTTCTTGTGCAGCGCGCGGATGAGCGTATCGGCGTCGATCGCCGCAGGGGAGGGGATACCGAGCGTCAGGTGCTCCTTCGACGACGCGATGCGGATCGCGGGTGAGAGATACATGAGGGTTCGCGTCATCGTCACGCTCACGGCCGTATCCACTGGCCAGTCGCGGTCATCGAACGTCGGCGGTGCATCGGCCGGGCTGAGGGGATCTCTGGGCTGGAGGCCGAGGTAGATGAGACGACCGCCCACGGGATTGGCCGAGTCGCCCGGCGCGTCCGTGAGGACGAGTAGGCCGCGCGTCGGGCGGAAATAGTCGATGGCCGGCCGCTGCCATACGCTGACCTTTGCCAGCACTCGCTCGTTCGGCTTGAGAGCGGTCAACTCCAGCTCGCGCTCGGCAAACACTCTCGAGTCGCGTGGGTCCGAACGGACCGCATGGTAGGCGATCTGACCCACCGTAATGAGCGCCGCGACCCCTACGCACCATGCCAAGTACTTGAGCCATACCGGATAGGCGCTGCGGCGACGCCGACGGCGATTGCGCCTCGGCATGGCGTCCCAGTTGGGCAGATCCGCCGGGTCGCCGGACCAGATGCCTTCAGCGGGTAGCGGTTTGGGGGCGTCGGTCACGAGAAGTGGTTGAAGTGTCGAGATGGAGCCGTTCAGGGGAAGAACAGTGCCGCGCTTCCGGCGAACCCAAGGCGTCGTTTCGAGTAACAAACGTTACAGAACAGCTTGCCTATCCCTGCAACCCTTGTTACCCTTGTTCATCACTCAGGGCGCCTCCTTCTCGGACGGCCGCCTGCCTCGGCCCGATGTCCCGCCAGACCGGAGGCTTGTATTCGTATCACACCGATCGTCCGCCAGCTCGCCGTCGGAGTTGTGGCTGCCTGCACTGTCGTCTTCACGGCGTCTCAGGTACATCCAGTCTTCCTCGGACAAGGACCGTTGGCGGGCCGAGTCCTCGCGGCGGCGTATCTGGACTCGGCGTCCATCCGCGCTCCGTGGCTCAGTCTCCCAGAGGCGTTGGCGATGCGACATCCGCAGTTCCAGCGTGACGTCGCTGCCTTCGCAGCCGACTTGCGGAGCACCGGAAAGATCGACGGCGAGCGTGCCGATTCCATCGCCGCCGTCGCTGTGCGGGAAGCATACCACCGGCGAATTCCGCCCGCTCTCGTACTCGGCGTGATGCTCACCGAGAACGACCAGTTCAAGTCCCACGCGCGGTCCAATGTCGGCGCCCTGGGACTCATGCAGATCATGCCCCGCCTCTGGACGCCGAACCTCGGACCGATCCTCGGCAGGAATTTGAAGGACGACGAGACCAACGTTCGTTACGGCGTCTACATTCTGAAGCACTTCGCCAAGCGCACGGCCGATTCCCTTGATGCGGGTGACGTCACCCGTGTCGCGCTGCTCAACTACCACGGCTGCGTGAGCGGGTCCAACACTCCGGACTGCCGCGCCTATCCCAACAAGGTGCAGCGCCACGTCGAGAATTCGGCGCGCGAGTCATGCTCCGGGCGGCCGTTCATGGAATGCGTGTCGCTTCCGCTCTGGGCCGCGCTCAGGGATACCGTGCCACCCCCGATGCCTGGCGCGTCGCTCGCCAGCACGGTGCCTGCAGCCAGCACCGATAGGGTGCATTCGTCGCCCCGCAACTTTCCGCTGACGAATCGCCTCGGACACTGGCTGGGCGGCGGGAACTAGGTCTCAGACCGCCTGAATAGTACGTAAAGATGTGACGAGAGGGACGGCGAGGCGTCTGGGAGGTATGTCACGTCCTCCTTTGCCGTTTCGATTGCGCCCGCGCGACCGGACTGAGTTGGAAGGGATGTTGCGCGGTG